>JAEZKJ010000022.1 GCA_023415545.1 Bacteroidota bacterium | reverse complement strand
CAAGCTTCGAAACAGGATCAGGACCCAATTTATTCAATACATCAGCCATACGGTTAGCAGCCTCTTCCCAAGTCACACCACTAGCAGCATAAGCAGGACTGGCAGCAAGCAGAGCAGCTTGTGCTTTTATAGCACGTGCAATTTTTGCGCTCATACGGTTTTTGGCATTATCACCAAATACACGAGTATACTGACCTGCTGTAACACCCATAGCTTGATATTTAGCGGGAACTTCACTCTCTTCAGTTATATCACCATACTCTTCAGGCAACATACTGATAGCTAAATCAGCATCTGCATTAAGTTGATCGATACATTCTTTGAAAGTGTTTCTTGGCAAATTGAAGTCAGATGTCAAATTTTCAGATTGAAGAACAATTGGAACACCAGATAATTGTCCATTTACATCTACACCTGCATGGTTAAGAAGCAGATGATACATATAAAGTGCACGCATACCATAAGCATCACCTTTAAAACGTTCTTTAAACATCTCAGCAACAAGAGGGTCTGCAGCCCAATTTACTTTATCAGTAACTTCGATAAATTGATTGATATATTGCCATGAAGCACGTAAATGTTGCCAACGATCCATTGGGTTATCATTTGCACGCCATGAACCTGTAGCCATTTTTCGGTAACTATTACCTGGATCATTGGATACAGCATCGTCGGTTGCTACATCATTAAATGACCATGACCCCAATGGATTACTTATATAAGCATGTCCAAGCATACCTACTGCCCATGCTGGAAGTTCCTCTAGAGCGGAAGCATCTTTATGGTTTTCAATAGCCGGGTCAAAGAGATCATCACATCCCGTATTAAGGGTAAGTGCTGCTGTCATCATTGCAGCAATAGCAGTGAGTCTTATCTTTTTCATATTAATATTCACTTTTATTAGGTTAGAAAGTAGCTTTAACACCAATGTTGTAGAAGCGTGTTTGAGGTGCACTACCAACATTCATATCAATATGCTTACGTTCTTTAGAGATAGTAAGCAAGTTATTACCATTAACAAAGAAGTTCAAGCCCTTAACAAAAGAACCATTCAATATATATTGAGGCATTTCATAAGATACTTGTATTTGAGTCAATTTAAAACAGTCAGTATTGAACATCCAAAAGTCTGAACTTTTAAAATTATTTTCAGCACTTCCTGTTGTTAAACGTGGATATGTTGCTGTTGCAGCAGTTTCAGGAGTCCAACGACCAAGAACAGCTTCCGAGTATTTACTATCAGCACTTGCCCTGTAGTATGAACTATCTTTAAAGCCTTTACCACCAAAATATCCATTACCACGAGCATAGAATGTAAAGTTTTTCCATTCAGCTGTAATATTTATACCCATAGATAAAGGGTTGTCCCAACGTCCTAAGTAAACTTCATCATTGGTATCAATTAAGTTATCACCATTTTGGTCAATATATTTGATATCACCTGGTTTAAGTTCGCCGAACTGTTTTGGAGAAGCAGCAATTTCTTCTTCTGTATTGAAGAATCCATCACTTTGTAATCCCCAAAGGCCATTCAATGCTCTACCTACACGAGTTTGATAAGCATAAGCAAAGTTTTCATCACGTTTATCAGCTACACTCTTATAGTACATACCTGTTACACCTAAACGAAGATTAACTTCACCAACTTTTTTATTTACACCTACTGCAAAGTCAAAACCTTTACGTGAATCATTATTGTAGTTTACATAAGGGATAATTGAAGAAGTAGGATAACCAACTTGAGTAAAATATATAGGATAAAGTGAGTTAACGCGTGCTAAACCACCCTCCATTTTACTAATAAATAGGTTGAAATCGAAATCTATCAGTCTGTTAAACATTGCACCACGAAGACCAACAGTTACCTCTTTACGTTTAACGTATGTCATCTCCATGTTATCACCGCGTTGGAACTCTGTAGCAGCTTCACCACCAAGGTCAGCCCATGAATACCATCCACCACGTTGAAGAACTGATTTATATAGATAGTAACCAGCTTCATTATCCGATGTTGAGATATCAATATCTTGGTTTATAGTACCAACAGATGCTGTTAACATCAAATCATCGAATGGTGTATTCTTCATAAAATCTTCACCTGTCAATCTCCATCCTAAAGTAACTGTAGGAGAAATACCTCCACGATTACCATCAGGCAATTTTGCAGAATGAGGCATAGCAGCACTGAAGTCTACATAGTACTTATGTTTATAATTATAAGATGCCTGTAAACCTAAATTCAAGTTTGATTTACGGTGATATTGACCACTTTGTTGAGTTTGCCAAACATTAGCTAAAATCATTGCAAATACATTATGATTTTCAGCAAATGTTTTTGAATAATCAAACTGACCCGAAAGATTGTATGTATAACGATAAGCCGAGTTGCTGATATCTTCACTTCCACTCTTCTCATCTTTACCATACTGTGTAATAGTAGCAATCATCTCTTTACCTGCATAGTTAGTCCATGTTGGAGTAAAAGTAGCATATTTATTGCTATAACCCTGATTATAAGTAGAAGCATAGTCAATACCATATTTTGCACGGAAGTGAAGTCCTTGCAACAATGATCTCAAATCGATATCAAAATTAGTATTAAACTGGAACTGACGGCTTACATACTTGCTATCACCTGCTGCATAAGCATCAGCAATAGGGTTAGTAGGATCCAACTGAGTACCACCTAAAAAGTATTTTCCATCAATCAAGTAGTTACTACCATTGATGATGTTCCATGAGTTCAAGTCATTTTCCTCTAAATAATCCAATGGAATAAGTGGAGAGATACGATTAGGACGTAAAGTTGCTGCTTGTTTCCACCAATCTGTTTTTGCAGAAAAGCTATCATAGAAAGTCACATTAGCATCTGTTTGTACTTTGATGAAATCGTTCATCTTAATGTCAACATTACCACGAACGAAGAAACGGCTGATATAGTTGTCCTTTGCTTTACCTACTTTAAGAATAGAACCTTCGCGATAATAACCTGCAGAAGTATAATATTGTACACGTTGGTTACCACCTGAAATTTCAGCTATAGCCTCTGAACGATTATACATTTTGCGCAAGTATTCATCGCCATACATATCCAAATTTGGATAACGATAAGGATTTATACCTGAACCATGATTATAAATATCTGTTTCAGAGTATAAAGGTGCCATACCATCATTTGCACGTGCTTCATTATAAAGAGTCATATATTGAGCAGATGACAAATATTTTGGATAAGCTTTAGGGACATACATTCCTGTATTGGCACTAACATTAATGCGAGTTTCTCCTATTTGGCCACGTTTTGTTGTAATTTGAACAACACCTTTAGCTCCACGGCTTCCATATAAAACTACAGCTGCAGCACCTTTTAAAACAGTAATTTGTTCTATTTCATGAGGCAATACATTGTTTGCATCACGAACCATACCATCGACAACAGTAAGATATTCATTATTACCCCAAATATTACCATTAAAGCCTGCTATCTCATTATCAAGGAAGCTCAAACTATAATCGGAGTAAGCCTTTTTCTCCATATCCTTCATGTTGATGACAGAAACACCGTTTAAAAGGTCATTCTGCTTAACAGTACGAAAAGCTACCTCAACGGTTTTATTCAAGGAATCGGCCTCCAAACCTGTAAGCTCTTCAGCCTGAGCGGATGCTGTAGCACATGTTAACGACAGTGCTAGTCCGCATACGAGTCCTTTATGTATATGTTTCATTGTTATTTCGTTTTAAAGTTATCAATAATTACCATCCTGGATTTTGTCCGAATTCAGGATACATAGTTACGTCTGCATTATCGAATGGCAACCAATAGTGTTTGCTATCTAAATTACGAGTAATGATGACCTCTTCACGCCAGTTCTTAACTGCATTCTCTTTAGGGTCAAGTTTAGTGTCTAAAGGAGTTGCACGGTCAAACTCTTGTTTTGTTTTTATATTATAAGGATATTTATCCAATAATAACCAACGACGTAAATCATTAAAACGATGACCTTCGAATGCTAATTCTACAGCACGTTCACGACGTACCTCATCCATGAATTTATCAAGTGTCATTGTATACTTAGTATTAACCTCTTCTACACCGGCACGAGCACGGATAACATTCAAAGCTTCAACAGCACTTTTTCCATAAGTGGCATCTTTACCAGTAGCACCACCATAAGCTTGAGCAGCAGCTTCTGAATACATTAGGTATACCTCTGCTAAACGCAACCAAGATAAATGAAGGTGAGTAGCGTAGCTGTAACCATAAGTAACATCCCATTTATTTGCACCAATAGGAATAAATTTATAATTCAAGTATCCTGTGCGGCTAGTCTTACGAGGGTCACTAACCCAAGAACCGGTAGTACCTAGATCAGCATAACGATACTTCTCATCCTGAGCATTTGTAATAGTACCTTTAACAACTTTTACACCATCGTAAATAAAGTTATTGTAAAAACGTGGGTCACGATTTTTCCAAGGATGTTCTTTATCGAATCCTGAATCAGGATCATTCAAAGGAAGACCATTAGCCATACCGAAGTAGTTTACGTAGTTTGCAGAAGGACAAAGAATAATACCATCACCTTCAGCCATATCAGCAATCTGATATGAGTTCATCTGACGCCAATATGAGTCAGCTCCATAAGTAGGGCTACGCATAATTGCTTCAGTACCACCAGGCATCAACCAGTTTTGTTGGATTGTGTAAAATAGAGTATGGTATTCATCAAAATTAACTAAAGAATATTGAGTCTCACCATTTTCAACCATTTTCAAAACTTTACCTAATGATTGAGCAGCACTTTTACACATCTCTTTATCGTAATCTGTTGGATTACCATTAGGACCAACATTCATTAATGGACTTGCAGCATAAAGCTGAGCTTTTCCTAAATATGATAAAGCCCATATTTTGTTAGGACGTAGTTGGTTATTTCCGGAAGTACGGCTACCAACATCTGTTTTATCCCAATCAATAGGAAGAAGTGAAGCTGCATGTTCGAAATCTGCAATCATCTTCTCAGCACATTCACGGTAACTCAAACGAGGCAATGTCAATGGTTCACCACTTGGCAATACTGTATCAATATAAGGAAGACCTCCCCAATAAGTTGTCAATTGGAAATGGAACCATGCACGGTAGAAGTATAGCTGACCTTCAATAAGATCTCTCTCCTCTTGAGTTGCATCAGTTAACATACCATCTTTTATAGCTTGGATACCCATGTTTGCGATACGTATACCTGCCCATGAGCCTCCCCAAAGAGATTTATTAAAACGGTCAGCTCCTGTGTTCCAATTACGATCAAGGAAACAGTCACTTTTATTTATATAGTCACGGTAGTTACCACGGTCAACACTGAATCCAAAAAGATATTCACCATTACCAATAGTAATAACTTCATCTTCACCCCAGTTGAAGGAACTAACCCAGTTATGTTTAGCTACATCAGGAATTAAGTTGAACATTTGCTCAACATAGCCCTGAAAGTTTGTAAAATTTTTGAATGCATTACTTGACGAGATTACTGAATCAGGTTCTCTATCTAGATAATCAGTACATGAGGTAGTACAGACTAAAAACAGAGAAAGTAATCCGCAGAAATATAGATTAATCTTTTTCATTGTCATTCCTTATTAAAGTGTTAATTTTAAACCTATATTAAAACGTCTTGCTGTTGGATATGCAGTACCACCACCGGTATTTGACTCACGGTCGTCAGGCATATCTGTCCATAAGAATAGGTTATTTCCATTCACAAATAGTCTCATGCTGCTTAATCCAACCTTTTTCATCCACTCCTGACCTGAAAAAGTATAAGCAAGCTCAGCATATTTCAAACGCATATATGAACCATCGAACAAGTATCTTGTACCTGTTGCATAATCACTTGGAATAAGTCCCCATGTTGGAAGAGGTACATCACCGGTCAAATCAGTTTTGTTCCAATATGTACCCTCATTAAATGCTAAATTTCTTGACTCTGTAAATGTATTTAAGTTTACACTACGAGTTACATTGTTTACTCCGTAGAATTGAACAAAGAAACTCCAACCTTTATAATCTACACCAAACTGAGCATTAATAGTATTTTGTGGAACACCTGTATATCCATAAGGAACACGGTCATAAGATGAGATAACACCATCACCATCATAGTCCATAATGATATAGTTACCAGGGATACGAGCATCATCAGAAGCATCGTGTGGAGTTGTTGCATACAACTCATCCCAGTTATTATAGTAACCATTATCTACATATGCTGTTGTTTGGTTAATAGCTTTATCAGCTTTTTTCTGATATTCAGGCATTAACTTTGGATCGTCTGCCTCTTTAATTTTATTAATAGCACGTGTGTAAGCTGCATTACCCCAAAGACGCCAATCTTTGTTAATCATCTTATTCCAACGAATTTCAGCCTCAATACCATGACTCTCAACTTTACCTAAGTTAGCTGTAGGAGCTGTTGTACCAAAGTATGCAGGAACGGCACGACTAGTACCGGCCAACAAGATATTATCACGTTTTTCAGAGAAATAATCGACAGAACCTGCTAGAAGGCCATTAAAGATAGCGAAATCAACAGCAGCATCGAATTTTGTTGCAACCTCCCATTTTACGTCAGGGTTACCAACTTGTGATTGAGTATACCAAGCATAAGGGCTTGCTGATGAACTAACACCAGTCAATGATTGACCAAATGTACCACCATAACTCCATGTATCCATATACAACCAACGGCCATTGATATTATCATCACCAATTTGACCATAAGATGCACGAAGTTTAAACATATCCAACCATTTTAAATTAAGCTTTTTAACAAGAGGCTCTTCAGAAACCATCCATCCTACAGCACCTGATTGGAAGAAAGCAAAACGATTTTCTTTAGCAAATTTTTCAGAACCATTGTATGCACCATTATACTCTAACATATAACGCTTAGCATAATCGTATGTAGTACGGAAAACCCAGTTTTCACGATAGAATGGCAACATATTACCTGTAGCATACTGCTCACGGCTAAAGTTACCCATAGCACCTACAGTATGTTTTCCAAATGTTTGTCCCCAGTTTAACTGCAATGAATAGTTCAAACGACGGTAAGTAGACCAGTTATTTACACTACCTGCACCTGTACTCCAAGCAATATTATTTTTATAGTCAAACTTGTTGTTACCATCAACTGTTACATCCGAATAAAGATTACCTGTTTCAGGATCAATATATTGATGAGCTTCATCTTCCCAGTCATTAGTATCATCTACACCACGGCCGGTCTCTTGGAAACTATTATCGAATGCCAATCTACCTTGTAGAGACAAACCTTTTAAAAGGAATCCTAAATCTTGTTCCAATGTAAAGTCTGTATTTAAACGGTCAGTAGTAGTATAACCTATACCTTGAGTAGCTAAATACTCTAATGGGTTAGTAGCAGCATGTGATGGATTTGGTTGATAATAACCATAAACTCCATTGCTATACTGTGGAATATATGAATCAGGACCTAGACCATAGAATGCATTCCAAACCAAATATTCATATTGTGCTTGAGTAGCTTTCTTAACTGCATGTGAACCACTTAAGTTTACACGAAGTTTTGTAGTCTTAGTTAAGTTGAAGTCCAAGTTACTACGAACATTTATACGATCGTATCCAAAGCTAGGATTATAACCACGGTTACTATTTACATCTTTATACATGTCGCCTTCATAAGCATAATCGACTGCAGCAAAGTATTTAACAAAGCTAGTACCACCCGATACGTTTACACTTGCATTGTAGCTAAATGCTGCATCTTTCAACATTGTATCTACCCAGTCAACGTTTGGATAACGTTCTGCCTCTTCAGCATTAGCAGGATTACGATATTTATTTAATTCTTCGTAAGGACGATAATATGACCATTGATCAGGTTTGTAACCTAATTCAGATTCAATAACATGGTTACGTAATGACAAAGCATCGTAAGAGTCCATTACATCAGGTAACTTAGAGTAAGTTTTAATAGTAGTATTTAAATTAATGTTTACTGTTGCTTTACCCTCTTCACCACGTTTTGTTTGAATCAAGATAACACCATTAGCACCACGTACACCGAATACTGCAGTAGCAGAAGCATCTTTCAATACAGAAATAGAAGCTACCGAGTTGATATCTACTGCTGACATATCACGTTCAACACCATCAACCAACACTAAAGGTTTACTACCATTCCATGAGGTGACACCACGAATTGTAATTTCAGGATCTTCTTCACCAGGTTTACCTGTTGTAGTCATTGTTACAACACCTGGCAAGTTACCTGTCAAAGCTTGACCTAAACTACTAACACCACCTGTACGTTCAAGGACTTTACTTGTTGTTTGAGCAATAGCTCCTACAACACTCTCTTTTTTCTGTTGTCCAAAACCTACGACAACAACTTCATCTAAAGTTTGAGAATCATCCTCGAGTTCAATTTTCATTAATTTGGTGCTTGCCTGCACCTCTTTGGGTTTCATACCTACGTATGTTACAACAAGAATAGATTTAGTACTTGGCACGTTCAAAACAAAGTTTCCATCTATATCTGAAATTGTACCGACTGCTGTATTGCCTTTTAAAACGACAGAAGCGCCAATGACGCTTTCACCACTTTGATCGACAACGACACCCTTTACTGTTATTCCATTTTGCGCTGATACTGATAAACAAGTAAAAAGCATAAGTAAAAACAGGTAAGGAATCTTTTGGATTTGTTTTATTACATTTTTCATTACCATTAGTTTAAAAGTTTAATTTTAAAAATTGGCAGAGTATCTGCCTGGATAAATTTTAGGTAGCTAGTTTTCATGAGGAGTTGTGTTTCATAAGATAAATAGATTTAAGATGAGTGATTCAAAGTATTTTTATAGTTTTCATGTTTATGCCATTAGCTGTTTTGCACTTTTTAATAACACTATTTAGCAAATGTTACATTTTACTAAACAAACTTCAGACAGTCAAATATATTATATATTATATATAGCGTTGTAAAGCTTTAGATACATAATTCTATTACTATGTAACAATAGATTTTTCAATGTTACAAAACACATATTTTAGCGTTACACAAAACAATCCATATATCTGTTTATCAGATACATAACTACAATGTAAAAAAATAAAAAAAACGGGTAAAAAATGATTAACATGATATAGTTTTATTGTCTAGTATTAATAGTTACATTACAAAACAAAGGTAGAAATATAATTGACAATTCATCATGTTTATTAATATTTATAAACAATATCATAAAAATAATTATAGAATAAGAAGTTTGATTTTTGTTAAATTATGATTAAATACAACATAATATTTTACATTTAATAACACCTGTATTAAAAGGATAGAAATAAGTAGAAAAGCTTATTAAAAAGATATTTTAAAAAGTAAAATCATTTCATTACATCAATTTTAGGAGTAATATGTTTAATCACATCTTCAATTTTCTGCTCTAAAGTGATACTGTTATACTCTCCCCAAAAGTTATGATCATATTCAAATGCTGTTTCCGAAAAAACTGTAGTTGTAGATAAACGTTCATTCTTATTGAATTTTACAACATTTATCGTATCAATTTTACAAGGAAGCATTTCAAACCATGTATGAATTATTGAACTACCAAAAAGTTTTTTTCTTTTTTTTGCTTTAAAATAAATATCACCTCTTACATGATTTAAAAAGTAATGTTCTCCAAACTTTTTATAATTAATTTGATAATTAACTACACTTAAAGTCAATTTAAGCGATTGTGCTTGTTTACTAACAAACATATCTGTAGCATTTTTAACCATCTTAGGAAGTATACACATTTCTACTCTAACTAAAGCATAGTCATCCGAGTTTATATATAATCTACCGGCATAATGAGGGTCAACCACTTCATTTTTTGGAATAAAGCTGATAACATCAACTTGTTTATCATCTATAATAGTCGATTCAACATATCTGTAGTTGTAAATAGATGAGTTATTAGCAGACAATATAAAATCAGGAATTTCCTTTATCACATCTAGTTTAAGTGACGCATCTAATCCTGAACTCATTTTTGCTATTACCGTATCATTAATTGTGTAATTTGTAAGTTTTCTCATCTTCAATAGATGCACTTGATCCATTGAAGGATGTTTATAAGAGGACTTATATAGTTTTACAACAGCTTCAGTAAGAGTTCTAAAGCTATTATTGTAGTCAATCCCTTCGCGATAAAAAGTTGTTAGATAGCAAGGAGAAGTATAATAGTTTATTACAATATTCTTACGCATCTTATCAATCAATTTCACTGGATTGATGGATTGAATAACAACTTCAGGAAGAGTCATGATTCGTTGTTGAAGGGAAATATTAACAAAACCTCCTAGTAATGTAGTAAATGCTATTTTCTGTTGTTCATAACCTAAATGTGAAAAACATACTTCCGATGAGTGAGATATTGATTCAGGAATAATTAATCTAAATACTCCTTCTTGATTTGATATCGTGCCTATTGAAGAGCCAAAAATTCCTACGCTTCCAAAAGCTATGGGAGTATTATTAGAAGCATCCAACAATCGTCCTTCAATGATTAAATAATTTGTATTCAGCGAGTCGGTAACAAAGTTATCTTTTTTGGGATGCTTGGAAGTGATTAGAATGTGTTTCCCTATATTTTCATAATCGATATTATCACCTACTACCTCCTTGATTGCATCTTCAAGTCTTCTTTTGCCCTCTTTTATTTTCACTACATTTTCATTATCTATGACATTACTATCATAAATAAAAAGAAGTCCGGACTGTTTACTAAGTTCATTTAATAAAGTATATACATTAGATTTTTGTTTATGTAAAAAAACAGTTTTATCAAATATATCTTTATTACTTTGAGCCGAGATCTCTGTTAATGAAACAATTAATATCAACAAAGAGATAGCAATATTTTTAAATGAGTTAATCACTGCTTATCACTCAAATAAATAGTATTATTCTTTTTCTCAATGCTTAAATTTAAAGCAAGACTAATAAGTTTGGCCATTTCATCGATATTTTCACCCGAGAAAGCAACAGTTAGAATTCTATTATCAATATTTCCCGAAAGTTCAATTTTACCATCCGATGAAATAGAATTCAGAGCCTCAACAATTGATTTTAAATTTTGATCTTTGAATCTAAAATCTTTCACAAAATTTTTAATAGGATTTTCATTAGAGATGAAAGATTCTAAACGTCCTGAAGAGAGAGATACTCCTTCATTTTTCTCGACATAAACTATTTGATTAGTTTTACGGTCAGTTACTTTAACCTTTCCACTTCTAACAACGAGCCTAAAAGGAATATTTTCATTTTTTGTTATACTGAATGATGTTCCAAGAACTTCAATAATTGCTTCAGGAGTTGTTATAATGAAAGGTTTATTTCTATTTTTAGCAACGTCAAAAAAAGCTTCTCCTTTTAAGTTTACATTTCTCGTTTTATTTGAAAATACTTTTGGGTATGCTATTGTTCCATATTTAGCTAAATAAACAATAGAACCATCCGATAATGTAGTTACCAAAGAGGAAGATTCATTATTCTTCTCTAAAATCATAGCTACATTGTTTTTTTCATTTTTGAAGAATGATATATTCAATAAAAATAGAACAGCTATCATCGCTGCCAAAGATAATCCTGCTACTAAAACTTTTTTTGTTTTAGTAAAACTCATAGCATTATGCTTATTGCTATGGTACTCATTTTGTTTTACCAAAAGGTTATCCTCTTGTAGTCTAGACATCAGCTTTCCCCAAGCTACATCTGTCTTCTCTTTCTCGAATTTATTCATTCTATTTACCATAACAATCAACCTCCTCTTTTAATATCTTAAGCGCTTTGCTAATGTCAGCCTCTACAGTCTTTATAGAGAGTGATAATTCTACTGCTATATCTTTGTATTTCTTCCCTTGGAAACGATTCATCATAAAAATGGTTTTGCATCTATCAGGAAGTTTTTTTAATACATTATCCAATATTTTTTTTAACTCTGAGCACTCTATCTCAGAATCTACTGAAAAAGAATAATCAACATTGTTATTTGTATAATTTTGGTAGAATCGTTGCTTCACCTCATCATGTTCACAATAACCTAATGCCATGTTATGGGCAGAACGATATAGGTAACTTTTTATTGAATATGTTATGGAGATCATTTCTCTATCTCGCCACAATTTATAAAAGAGTTCTTGAACTATCTCCTCTGCTTCATCGTATGAACCAATAATCAAGGTTACATACTTACAAAGTGGAGTATAATATTTATAAAAGAGGGATTCGAAAGCTTTTACGTTTCCCTCTTTTATCTTTAAAAATATTATAAGTTCATCAATCATCTAGCGACATTTTTGCGTAGCTCCAAATATATTCAATTAATTAATCAAATACTATTTTTGCTGTTTTTTTAGCTTATTTACAGCATGCTCTAATGATTCTGTTGGTTCAATTATGTTATAATCTTCCCAAAAATTATCATTATTGAAACTAGCCACTTGATCATAAAAAGCATCAGTTTTATCAAAAGACTCTTTTCGAGGAATAGTTGACACATCTCTATCATTCTGATCAGTAACAACCATTTCGGAAATCACGGTAAAACCTTTTGAGAACAGACGTCTTTTCCAATCACACTTAAAGTCGATTTCGTTACGTAAATAGTTTAAATACGAAACACCATCTTCTATCTTATAGTTTATTATATATGATAACTCTTGTGGATTAAATCGTAAACCTACAGGCTTTTTATAAAGCATAGCCCTAGTAGCTTTAAATTTGTTACTCATATCCATAGAAAACTCTATACGACTAAATGCCAAATTATCTTTATCAATATATAATTTACCGAAGAAAAGAGGTTCATCAGGTAATTCAACTTTTGGAGAGAATGAGATTACATATTGAGGATGCCCATCAATAACTGTAGCCTCTTCCATTCTAAAGTTGTAATTTTTCAGTTGATCTTTAGACAAAAAAGAGTCTCTATTTTTAGCTATGTCAGCATATATACATAGAGTAGGTCCACCCATAAGTTTTACACCAAGAGTATCACTGCTTTTTTGACTTAATAGTCGCCTGCCTTTTAAAATTTGTACTCTATCATTTTCAACCGATTGTTTATATGGAGTTTTATATATATAAATTATGGCTTCCGAAACATTTATAAACTTCTTTCCTTTCTGTGCTGTTTCTCGATAGAATCCGGTTAAATTATTGCTCTTCTTACTATAATTTTCACTTACATTACCAAGTGCCTCTTCTACAAGTTCATTTGGGTCTAATCCCAAAACAACTACTTCATTCAATAAGTTTGTATGAGGTACAAGCATAATTCTCAAATCCTTCATATTATTCTTATTTAATGCTATCCTTTGACTTTTATAACCTAGGTGAGAAACGATAATCTCAGGAACCATTTTTTTCAGTTTCAAATTAAAATATCCATCATCGTTAGTAACAGTACCTACGTGTGAACCCGGTAAAAAGATATTTACACTACTCAAATCTTTTTTTGATTTGCTATTCTTTACAACTCCCGAAACAGTGATATATCCTAAAGAATCTACCTGTGCTGAAGCCGGGATAACAAGGTATGATAAAAATATTACCATAACCATTTTTACTATAAAACTAATACTTTTCATGGCACTCTATTTTTAAATTGTTTTTGCTCTTTATAATAAGATGGTTCAGGAAATAGATACCCTATGAAAAAAGGAATATTTTTAATAAAAGAAATCATATTTTGTAGCTGGCAAAATATATATTATTTTTGAATAATACAATATATCCTTTTTTATAATGCAGTTAGATACAGACAATAAAGAGTTTCAGGAGGCGTTGAAACTTATAAAATACACACGCCAGTCAATTTTTCTGACCGGTAAAGCCGGCACAGGAAAATCTACATTCTTGAAATATGTTTGTAAGAATGTAAAAAAGAGACATATTATTCTTGCTCCAACAGGAGTAGCTGCAATAAATGCCGGAGGATGTACCCTACATAGTTTTTTTAAACTTCCATTTTATCCTCTGCTACCCGATGACCCAAACTTCAGCACTAGAAATGGTAACTTGCAGAAATTCCTAAAATACAGCACTGCTCACCGAAAACTTATAAAGGAGGTAGAACTGGTTATTATTGATGAAATTTCAATGGTAAGAGCTGATATTATCGACTTTATCGACAAGGTTTTAAGGGTATACTCACAAAATATGAGGGAACCATTTGGAGGTAAGCAGGTAATGTTTGTGGGAGATGTATTTCAGCTTGAGCCAGTTATAAAAAGCGATGAAAAGGAGATTTTAAGCAAATTCTATCGTACACCATACTTCTTTTCAGCTAATATTTTCAATTACATTGACATAGTATCTATCGAGTTTAAAAAGGTATATAGGCAAAAAGATAAAGTATTCATTAATGTTCTTGATAATATTCGAACAAATAAAGCCGGTGCGTATGATTTGCAACTTCTCAATACACGATATAACAAAGATATTGAGGAAAAAGCGAATGATATGTATATAACTTTGGCAACAAGAAGAGATACTGTAGACTTTATTAATGAGAAAAAACTAGCCGAACTACCTGGTGAAGCAATCACATTTCAAGGGGAGATTAAAGGTGATTTTCCTGATAGCTCACTTCCAACACAGATTGATCTTGTGTTAAAAGAGGGAGCTCAGATTATATTTATAAAGAATGATTACGAGCGAAGATGGGTTAATGGTACCATAGGGACAATTTCAGGAATCGATGACGATGGAGGTATTTATGTAATAACTGAAGATGGCGGCGAATTCAAAGTTGAGAGGGATTGTTGGAGGAATATCAGATATACATATAACGAAGAGGAGAAGAAAATTGAAGAAGAAGAGCTTGGTATTTTTATTCAATACCCCATTCGATTAGCTTGGGCTATAACTATTCACAAAAGTCAAGGATTAACATTCAGCAATGTCATCATTGACCTTACAGGGGGTGTTTTTGCCGGAGGACAAACTTACGTTGCATTGAGCCGCTGTACTTCACTCGATGGTATACAGTTGAAAAAGCAGATTACTAAAGGTGATATTTTTGTTCGTCCCGAAATAGTTGAATTTTCAAAACGATTTAACGATCAACAAGCTATAGATAATGCCATGAAGAAGGCTAAAGCTGATATAGAATATAGTGAGGCGGTAAAGAGCTTTGATAGTTGTGATTTTGACGCTTTCCTTGAACATTTTTTCATTGCTATTCATTCTAGATATGATATTGAAAAACCATTAATAAAAAGATTTATACGTAAAAAATTAGGTACCATAACTAATTTAAAACAGGAAAATAAATTGCTTAAAGAAAAAATGCGTACTATGAAGGAGAACCTTAAAAAATATGCGCATGAATACTTTATTATGGGAAATGAGTGTATAGTTCATGCTCATGATTCCAAGGCTGCTTTAGCTAATTATGATAAGGCACTTGAGCTCGACCCATTATATACTGATGCTTGGATACGAAAAGGAGTCACATTGCATGATATTAACAATTATCATGATGCTGAGTTATGTTTTAATGAAGCAGTCCGATTAAGTCCTCTATCTTTTAAAGCTCTATACAACAGAGGTAAAAATAGAATCAAAACGGACAATAATGAGGGAGCAGCAACTGATTTCTCAAGAGCTATTTCAATAAAGCCTGAACATCCTAAAGCACATGAACTTTTTGGAGATGTATTGATGAAACTAGGTAAAGAGGATGAAGCAGCACTGCAGTGGGCTATTGCAGAGAGATTAAGAGATAAAAAATCAAAAAATAAATAGTATGATAATAAAGCTATATGAATCAAATAACAATCCGAATGATATAGAACGTATAGTCGATATTATTAATGAAGGTGGGATAATTATATATCCTACTGATACTATGTATGCCATGGGATGTCATGGACTTAAAGAGAGGTCTATTGAAAGAATTTGTAAATTGAAAAATATAAATCCCAAAAAGAATAATCTATCTATTATATGTTACGACCTAAGCACTATTAGTGAATATGCTAAGGTTGATAATGCCACATTCAAACTTATCCGACGCAATATTCCTGGGCCTTTCACTTTTATTTTAAATACCAATAATTCACTTCCTAAAATTTTCCGTAACCGAAAAGAGGTAGGTATTCGTCTTCCCGACAACAATATTATACGTGAAATAGCAAAGGCTCTTGATGCTCCTATCATGACTACAACTTTACCTATCGATGAAATCGAAATTGAATATAATACTAATCCTGAGCTTATGGAGGAGAAATTTGGTAGTGAAGTTGATTTGATTATTGATGGTGGTATAGGTGGAATAGAACCATCGACGATTGTTGATTGTACTAATGGAGAGTTTGAGATAGTTAGGCAAGGAAAAGGCTATTTACTCTATTAGTTCTTTTCTTAAAAATAAAAATTTGTTATTTTTGGAAATAATATAATTAATTTATAAGAATAACAACATAACATTAATTAAAATGGTAAATCTTGTTTTAAACACAAACGCCGAAATATCCAATATTTTGGATAAACTAATTGATTTAGGTCTAACTTTTGGTGAAAAATTAATTGGTGCATTAATTATTCTAATTGTAGGAAAGTATATAATTAAATGGTTGAATAAACTTTTTGCTCGTTTACTTTCTAAACGCAATATAGACGCAAGTATACAATCTTTCCTAAAGAGTATGGTTAATATTTTATTGTTGACTATGCTTATTCTTGCAGTAATCGGTAAACTCGGCATTGAACTTACCGGATTTGCAGCACTTCTTGCTTCTGCCGGTGTCGCTATTGGTATGGCTCTATCGGGAAATCTTCAAAACTTTGCAGGTGGTATCATAATTCTTATATTCCGACCATATAAAGTTGGTGACTTTATTGATGCATCTACAGGTGTATCGGGTACTGTTAAGGAGATACAAATATTCCATACTATTATCGTAACAGGTGATAATAAATTAGTTTATGTACCTAATGGTTCCATGAGTAGTGGCGTTATCACAAACTATAGCCACATGGATAGCCGCCGTGTAGAGTGGGTTTTTGGGGTTGATTATGGAGAAGATTTTGATAAAGTGAAATCTGTATTGCTCTCTGTTATTAATAATGACAATAGAATTCTAAAAACAATAGATCCTTTCATTGAGTTGGATGAACTTGCTGCAAGTAGTGTTAACATTAAAGTTAGAGTTTGGGTAAATAGTGAAGACTATTGGAGTGTATATTTCGACTTGAACAAAAATGTTTATGCTACATTCAATAAAGAGGGCATCAATTTCCCATTCCCACAACTTACTGTACACAAAGCTAATTAATTGTCTATTTGAGAATTAATTTGGTAATTGAAAAATATTTATATATAAACTGAACTTTGGTTTATATAAACCAAACATTAATTTATATAAACCAAAGCGAAATCTATATAAATTAAACTACAATTCAATAAACTCTATTCGATATATTGAATATTAAATTGTGATTATATAAAGATTAAGGATCGATAAAAATAAAAAATCTCAGGAAGCTTATTATAAAGCATTCCTGAGATTTTTATTATATCTATTATATATCTTATTTCGAATCTGATTTCACTCTTTCAGCCATTGCACGTGCAAGTTCAATACAATGTTGCTCAACATCTAAATTCATAGAATGTTTCATATCAACAGGAGCACCAACTAATTCAAACTTCAACTTTTCATTAAACGTTTCAATACGTTTTACAGCAGCACTTGACCATGAGTATGAGCCAAAGAATCCGAATACTCTATTCTTTATATCACGAGCTGCCAACTTACGCAATAAAGCCTCCATCTCAGGGAACATCTCATTGTTATAAGTAGGAGCACCTACAATTAATCCTTTGTATCTGAATACATCGGCAATGATAAACGAATGATGAGTTCTTGATACATCACGAACAACAACCTTTTTAATACCTTGTCTATTGAGTTCCTCAGCTATTACTTCAGCCATTTCAGCAGTGTTACCATACATACTTCCATAAGCAACAACCACACCTTCTTCAGCTTGATAACGGCTCAATCGATCGTAAATATCAATAACTTTACATCTTTCGGAAGTCCAAACAGGGCCATGAGTAGAACATAAAGCATTAATTTTTAATCCTTTAAGTTTAGTCAAAGCTTTTTGAACAGGATTTCCGTATTTTCCTACGATATTTGTATAATAGCGAACCATTTCATCCCAATAGATTGAAGTATCCATTGTAGAATCAACAACACCACCATTTAAAGCACCAAAGCAACCAAAAGCATCACCTGAAAACATCACTGCATTAGTTTCATTGTATGTAACCATGGTTTCAGGCCAATGAACCATTGGAACCATGTAGAAACGTAACATATTGTGTCCTAAATCAAGAGTATCGTTTTCGGCAACAACAATTTTTTCATCAACATGACCAAAGTATCCATCAATCATTTCGAAGGTCTTTTTGTTACCAACAACCTTAATATTTGGATAGTACTTCTTTATTAATCCTAAAGAACCTGCATGATCAGGTTCCATGTGGTTAACAATAAGATAATCTATTGGTCGCTCACCAATTACTTTACGTATCTTTTTTAAATATAGTTCGAAAAAGTTGGAATCAACAGTATCTACAAGAGCTATTTTGTCATCATCGATTAGATACGAGTTGTACGATACTCCATATGGTAGTGGCCACAAGCCTTCAAAAAGAGCTTTTGTACGATCGTTAACACCTACATAATGTATATTCTTTACAATTTCCATGTCCTCTATATAATAAACTTATTTTCTTTATATTTTTTCCCTTGCCACGCTTGTTTTTCAACAATTCTTTTTGTCACCTTTTGAGTAAACTCATAATTCTTCAAATTCCAATCAGGAGCTAAAAGCAACTCTTTAGGTGATTGAGAGATAAATCTCTCCAAAACTATATCCGGACGTAACCTTTCCAAATATTCAATTACAAGATCAATATACTCTTCAACTTCAAAAAGATTAAAATCCGAACTATCTTTCATATACTCCTTAGCCATCTTTGTACCTTTTATCAATTGCAATTGATGAAGTTTCAAGGTTGTAATTGGTAACTTAGATACTATTTCAGCTTGCGATAATATCATATCTTTTGTCTCTCCCGGTAAACCAAGTATCATATGAATACCGGTTTTTATTCCCCTTTGAACAGTACGCAATATAGCATTTTTTGAGTCTTCAAAACTATGCCCCCTATTAATTCTTATTAACGTATAATCAAAAGTGCTCTCTACACCATATTCAACAATTAAAAAAGTTTTTTTATTTAACTCTTCAAGATAGTCAAGTAATGAATCGGGCATACAATCAGGACGTGTTCCTATTACTAACCCTACCACTCCATCAACACTCAAAGCCTCTTCATACTTTCTTTTTAACTCTTCCAACTCACCATATGTGTTGGTATATGCTTGAAAGTATGCAAGATACTTCATATTTGGGTATTTATAAGCAAAGAATGCTTTACCCTCCTCTAACTGTTGAGATACACTCTTCTCAGTACGGCAATATGATGGATTGAAAGTTTGATTATTACAATAAGTACAACCTCCACGACCTTTACTACCATCTCTATTTGGGCACGTAAATCCTGCATTTATAGATATTTTCTGAACTTTGCAGGAAAAATTAGCCATCATAAATGATGAAAAATCATTGTATCTTTTCAACTTATCCATTTCCTTAATTTCATTGCAAATATAAGCATTTTCCAAAGGAATATCTTAACTTTGTCATATTGTATTAAATTAAGAAATATATATTATGAAAAAATTAAGCATATTAATTATTTTATCGGTAATTATACTTGTCTCTAAAGCACAGAATATAACTATTGATGAGGTAACTAACAACAGCTTTAAAAATGAAAACATTTATGGAATAAACCCTCTAGAAGATGGAGAGAATTATTCCTTACTTAGTGAAGATAATAAGAAAATTGTTAAATATTCATTCAAAACAGGGAAAGAGATCGAAACTATTTTCGATGTTTCTACTGCTCGAAATTGCCCTGTGAACACCATTGATGGCTATATATTCTCACCTGACGAAAAACGTATTCTTATTCAAACGAATACAAAACCGATATATCGTCACTCATTTACTGCCGAATATTATATTTTCGACATAAAAAACAATAAGATGGAACCTCTCTCAGATGGGGGGCCTCAACAAGTTCCTCTATTTTCACCCGATGGTACTCAGATAGCTTTTGTTCGTGACAATAACATCTATCTTGTCAAACTTCTTTTTGGCAATAGTGAATCACAAGTGACTACCGATGGAAAGAAAAATGAGATTCTTAATGGTATTCCTGATTGGGTTTATGAGGAAGAGTTTGCTTTTAACAGAGCTTTCGACTTCAGTCCTGATGGACAGATGATAGCTTACATAAAATTTGATGAAAAAGATGTTCCTACATACTCATTCCCTATGTATAAAGGTATGAATCCATCGTTGCAGGAATACGAAACTTATCCGGGAGAGTACAAATATAAATATCCTATGTCAGGAGTAAAAAACTCAAAAGTGTCGGTGCATACTTTTGACATAAAGAGTAAAGTTACTCGTAAAATGGATTTACCTATCGATTCGGACAGCTATATACCAAGAATAAAATTTACACACTCACCTGATGAACTTGCTGTAATGGTATTGAACCGTCATCAAAATCAGTTCGATTTATATTACTCGAATCCTAGAAGCAGAGTATCAAAAATTATGGTAAGAGATAAAAATCCTCAATACATTAAAGAATCTGCTTACTCGGATATAGTTTTCTATCCTGAAAACTTTATTATGATGAGCGAAAAAGACGGCTTTAACCATCTATATTTATATAACGCCGGCGGTAATTTAGTTAAACAGATTACTAAAGGAAATTTTGAAGTCAAGAAGTTTTTAGGTTGGGATAAAGCTACTAACACATTCTATTATGAAAGTAATGAGGGTAATCCAACACAAAGTGCTATATATAAAATTGATGCTAAAGGAAAGAAAACGTTACTTTCTTCAAAAAAGGGAACAAACAATGCTATTTTTAGCAAGAACATGAAAAACTATATCAATACCTACTCGAATGCTAATACACCACCGGTTATTACTATAAATGATAACAATGGTAAAGTTATTACAACAATGCTCGATAATGGTAAGCTAAAAGATAAACTTGCTAAAATTGATATGCCGACTAAAGAGTTCTTCACATTTAAAACAAGCAAAGGCGTTGAACTTAATGGATATATAATTAAACCTTCAAATTTTGATGCAAGCAAAAAATATCCTGTAATAATGTATCAATACAGTGGACCAGGCTCTCAGGAGGTAGTTGACAAGTGGAATATCGGAGCTCGTCGTGATGGATGTATGTTTGAAACATATCTTGCTCAAAATGGATACATATCGGTTTGTGTTGATGGTAGAGGTACCGGCGGTAGAGGTTCAGATTTTGAGAAAAGTACATATAAGAAACTCGGTCTTCAAGAGTGCGAAGATCAAGTTGAAGCAGCTAAATATATAGCGTCACTTCCCTACGTTGATGGTAAACGAATAGGTATTTGGGGATGGAGCTATGGTGGTTATAACACTTTGATGTCTATGAGTGAAGGAACACCTATTTTTAAAGCTGGTGTAGCTGTAGCAGCTCCTACCGACTGGCGTTTCTACGATACTGTATATACAGAAAGGTTTATGCAAACGCCTAAAGAGAATATGGAAAATTATGAAGCCACATCGGCTATAAACCGAGCTTCAAAACTTAATGGCGAACTACTGCTAATTCATGGTACTGCAGATGATAATGTACATTTACGCAATGTGGCTGAATATTCGGAAGCTTTAGTCCAAGCTGATAAACAATTTGAGATGCAGATTTATACAAATAGAAATCATGGAATTAGAGGTGGTAATACTTCAAAACATCTTTTTACAAGGATCGTGAATTTCTTTAATAAAAATTTAAAATAAAATATTTTTTCTTTAAAGCGATTTGGATGTTTTTTTCTACATTCAATTCGCTTTAATTTATTTGTAAATGGAACACATCAAGAAGCCTGATTGGCTAAAAATTAAGATTGGAACAAACGCTCGTTACTCGCAGACAAAAAGTATTGTTGATGCTCACAATCTTCACACCATATGTAGCAGTGGACGATGTCCTAATATGTGTGAATGTTGGGGTAAAGGTACAGCTACATTCATGATTGCCGGTGCCATTTGCACACGTTCATGTAAATTTTGTAATACTCAAAGTGGTAAACCTCTTCCCTTGGATATTAATGAGCCTACGAATGTCGCTAACTCAATAAAAATGATGAATCTGTCACATGCTGTAATAACATCAGTTGACCGAGATGACCTTGATGATTTTGGAGCATCACACTGGCGAGATACAATAAGGGAGATAAAAAGAGTAAATCCGAATACTACAATCGAGGTTCTTATTCCTGATTTTCAAGGAAGGGAAGATCTGATAGATATGATTATTCAGGAAAAGCCTAATATTATGTCACACAATATGGAGACTGTTAAAAGAATAACTCCTATTGTGAGAAGTGTGGCCGATTATGAAACAAGCCTTAAAGTGATAAAAAGAATATCCTCTTCGAACATAAAAGCTAAATCGGGAATAATGGTAGGTTTAGGCGAGAGTGATGAGGAAATTGAGCAGGTTATGGATGATTTGTTAAATAATGGTTGTTCAATATTGACAATTGGTCAATACCTACAACCATCAAGAAAGCACTATCCGGTGAAGGAATATATCACTCCCGAAAAGTTTATGTATTATAAAAAAATAGCATTAGAAAAAGGTTTTTCGTTTGTGGAAAGTGAACCTTTAGCACGTTCTTCATATCATGCTGAAAAGCACGTATATAATATGATTGTTTAATTTACATTCACTAAGAATTTGAACAACAAATGCGATTGAGATTAGATAAGGAAAGTATTTTAAATAGCTATAATGTTAGATTGAATTCTATCATGCTTATAGGATTGCTACCTGCAGTTATTTGCATGGGCTTATATATTTTTCTATTTAACGAATATGTTATCTATAGTTGTACATTATTGTGTGCACTATTAATTGCTTTTCTTAAAATAAAAAAATCTATCCTTGGACCTAATATGGTGTTGATAAATACTTTTATATCCTTACTTATCTGCTCAATAGTTAAAATAAGTACAGGCAATTTACTAATACCCGACGTATTTTTCCCATTAACTCTGATAGTCATATTATTCTGCATCTCCCTTATTTATATATCATTCCCAAATATAGAAAGATGTTTACAGAGTTTCGTTTTCTATAAACTTTCTATAATAAATCAAGTAGGAGCTCAAATTATTGTGATTTTTTCAATGATATATATTCTTGTATCATGCATATCATTTCTTTTTATTCATCGGCTAAGCGATTTTTATCTGCAAATGATTATACATATTTTCCCTCCTACTATCTATATTTTAGCAATTATTGCGAACTTCTTTACCATTAAATCTATATCAAACGATTATAAAAAACGTCCAATAATCAGAGTTATAGGGATTAGTGATGGAGAAATTTTAATTACGAGAAGAAGCTTGTCCTGTTTTCAAGAGAACAAACTTGATACTCCTATTGAAGATATTATATTCGATTCATCAAACATTTTGGACAAAGCCAAACGAATATCTCATCTTTCACTAGGGCTAAACTACTTTAATATTGAACCACGATTTAGTATTAAATATAGATCTACTACTATAATTAATAAAGAGGTAATACTATTTGTATTACCTATAGAAAATAGGAAAGATATAAAACTTTATAAATATAGATTTGTATCTCCTAAAAATATTCGAAAAGAGTTAGATAGATACAGCTCATATATAAAAGATGAGATTGACCATCTGGAAATTGTAGCAAAGGTTTGGAGTGGTGAGCAACCTATCTAAACTTCTATTATTTATAAATAAGAAAAATAGTAGGTTTCTTTGAAAGATCAGGTAATTTCCCTGTCCACTCTTTGATGCTCTTTGTCTTTATATATTCATCCTCACATGTTAGGTTTGCAGCAATACAAAGTTTCGTAGTAGCTTTACAACTACGTATTATATCTTCTGCCATCTTATTATTTCTATATGGAGTCTCAATAAATAGTTGTGTCTGGTTTTCCGAATAAACTCTCTGCTCAAGTTCTTTGATCCTTTTCATTCTTTCACTCGAGTCAACAGGTAAATATCCATGAAAAGCAAAACTCTGTCCATTAAATCCGGAGCCCATTACTGATAATATAATAGATGATGGACCAACAAGTGGTACCACTTTTAAATTCTTTCTTTGAGCAATAGCCACCACATCAGCTCCAGGATCAGCTACAGCTGGGCATCCTGCTTCAGAGATAACTCCCATAGAGAAGCCATTTTGAAGTGGCTTCAAGTAGTCGGATATATCATTTGGAGATGTATGTTTATTTAATGTATAGAAAGTTAGTTTATCAATATCAATGTTTCTGTCCACTTTCTTTAAAAAACGTCGCGCTGAACGGATGTCTTCAACAATAAAATGATTTATTCCTAGAATAATTTCCTTATTATATGAAGGCAGTACACTCTCAATAGATGTATCTCCAAGTGTTACGGGCAAAAGATATAATGCTGTTTCCATGGTTACTATGAAACTATATGCTATGATTTATATTCAATAATATTTTTTTATAATCAGTCGAGTTTATTAATTCACTCAAAGATATATTTTCGTTCTGTTTCATATACCTATCAACCAACTCTGTTCCAACCCAAACTGATAGTGCCGGAGGTGTATTATTGCCAAAAAGTATTCGTAAAGAGTCATGATTGATAAAATCATTAGCACGTAATTTATCATCAACAAATAATTTATCTCGATTAATGATAGTTTCTAATAATCTCTCTTTATTGTCATGGCACCATTTACTCTCTTTTTCTGTATACCCTAATCCCTTATCAAAAGAGTCGTATTCAAGAATATTAGATACAATCCAATATACCTTACCCTTATATAGAATCAAATCCAGTAAATTACTACTAAAATCTTCACTTATAGGATATTGCCCCTGCAGGTAGAATGCCAAACAATCGGATGCTACTCTATCTTTACGCATAGTGCGAGTTTGATAGTCATAATAAAACTCTTTATACAATGGATAATCTACACCTAAGTATTTATCAATACTAAAGCCTAAAAGACTATCACCAATTACTACTGATTGATTAAGAGCAGAAAATTGAGCATAAACTTTTGGAATTACTATGTCGGGAAACTCCTTTTTTAAATTTGAAAAGCCTAGATTAAGTTGTTTTTCTATTGGTGTTAAATCTTCAAAATCTCTTAGTGCATCTTGCATTAATTTCATTAATGTCGAATCACTTAAATATAACTTCATTCGTCTATTTATATGATTGTCGTCCACCTTACCTAAGGATAAGACATCCTCAATAAGAAATTTTGTAACTTGAGAAAATTCAGTATTCATTTTATTTAACGCCGAAACACTATTCGTTGTTACAAACTCATACTGCAACCAATCGTATCTATCTATTTTAATAACGTCTTTAGTAGATATTTTACTCTCGCTTCCTAATAAATTATAGGAAGCAAAAGTAAACATAGCTATAATAATATAATATAGTATTCTTATCATTATCACTTATTATCCATAAATGATGTGTCCATCAGCATCTTTATACTCATCAAGTCCTTTCTCGTATGTGGCCATTGCACGAAGGCTCATTCCTACGCTCGAAAATCCACCATCGTGATAAAGGTTTTGCATTGTTACCTTCTTAGTTAAATCCGAGAACATTACTATACAGTAATCGGCACACTCTTCAGCAGAGGCATTACCAAGTGGAGACATTCTATTTGCAAAATCAAACAGCTTATCCATACCCTTAACACCCGAACCGGCTGTTGTCATTGTAGGTGACTGAGAAATTGTATTTATACGTACATTATGTTCGCGACCATATATATATCCGAAACTTCTTGCTATAGATTCCAATAATGATTTAGCATCTGCCATGTCATTATATCCATAGAATGTACGCTGGGCTGCAACGTAACTTAATGCAACGATTGAACCATATTCATTGATAGCATCAAGTTTCTTTGCACACTGTATCATTTTATGGAATGAAATTGCAGAGATATCAAGAGTTTTTTCAAGCATATCATAATCTAAATCGTCGTATGTACGTCTCTTGCGAACATTTGGAGACATGCCAATTGAGTGCAAAACAAAATCAATTTTTCCTCCAAGTATCTCCATTGAATCTTGGAAAACTTTCGTCAAATCGTCAACATTTGTAGCGTCAGCAGGAATAACTTGACAGTTTAGTTTTTCAGCTAAAGCTGATACCTCGCCCATTCTAACAGCTACCGGAGTATTCGACAAAGTTATTGTTGCACCTTCGGCAACAGCTTTCTCTGCAACTTTCCATGCTATCGACTGTTCATTAAGAGCACCAAAAATAATGCCTCTTTTACCCTTCAACAAATTATAACTCATAACCTATTATTATTGAAATTTATGCGACAAATATACAAACAATATATTTATTTGAATATTTCTAAATACTTAAAGCAATTTTATTTAATGGATTTAATTAATTATCAACATATCACAAATAAAATTAACATCTAAAACAGAATAAATCTATGAAAGTTGGTGATTGTGATAAATATTTATTCCATCGTAAGGATTATAAAAAGTTAGTATTACACGAAACTCATATAAAAACAAAGAGATATCCCCGTTAGATATAATCTAGCGGGGATTTATAGTATATAAAGAGAGCATTAATCCGCTCTCATAGATCTTATATTCTTATATTAAAAAAGTTTTTCCGGATATTCACCAGCTTCTACAAGAGCTTTAATTTTGTCAACTACACTCTGACGATCTTCAGGATAAGTAACTCCAAACCATTTGCTTGTAGTATCGAGCACCTCAACAGTAGCTGTACCATCATTTATCAATTTATCAACCATTAGAGGGATAAAGAATTCGCTCTTAATGTTGCTCATATTCTTAGGATCGCTTAAGAATGATTTAAAGAAATCTGTACTATATGCAAAGTAGTCAGGAGTGAATCCCCAGAAGTTCATACTTACCGGTGTTGTATCAGGAATAGCTACCCAATTTTCATTCTCATCGAGATATTTCACCTCACCATCAATTCGTTGAATTTTTGTACGTTCAACCACTGATGTAAGAAGATTATTATCATTTGTTTCACATACACCACGAGATACAGTTCCACTTTCACTCAAAGTATTACCAACACGGAAACCAACCATTGAATAAACATTCTTAGAGTTTTCAGGAAGAGAAGAAAGGAATTTTCCCATAGCTTGGTAAGAATCACGACCATAGAAGTCATCACAATTGATTACAGCAAATGGTTCATTGATAACACTTTCACCCATCATCAAAGCGTGGTTTGTACCCCAAGGTTTTGTACGCTCTTTAGGACAAGTAAATCCTTCAGGAAGAGCATCTAATCCTTGGAAAACTAGTTCGCAAGGTATATGTCCTTCATATTTTGATATAATTTTATCACGAAAATCTTGTTCAAAATCTTTACGGATTACAAATACTAATTTTCCGAAACCAGCATGAATTGCATCATATATTGAGTAATCCATAATTGTTTCGCCATTTGGACCAAGTCCATCTAATTGTTTTAAACCTCCATAACGGCTACCCATACCGGCAGCAAGAAGAAAAAGAGTTGGCTTCATAATTTTTATTTAAAATTAATATTTAACATTACAAAAATAAGATTAATTACTGATTCATTTGGTAATAAATCAGTCAAAAATGATAACAAATTACTCTTTTATTATTAAAAAGGATATCCTATGGCAAAATGTAATCCCAAACCATCTTTAAATTTCGGAATATTATAGTATCCTTTTTTACCTGTGTCATATGGTGCATGGAGAGCTATACCTAAATCGAGACGTAACACAAGGAATGTTAAATCATATCTGACACCTACACCTGTTCCAAGTGCTATTGTTTTACCCAATGTACTTAAAGAAAATTCCCCTCCTGGACGATCCTCACTTTTTTTCAATAACCATACATTACCGGCATCAAGGAATGTAGCTCCATAAAGGCTACCAAGTATAGGAAAACGGTATTCTACATTTGCTTCAAATTTAATATCTCCTGTTTCATCAATATAACCATATCGATTATCAGCTGATGGGTGGTAAGAACCTGGTCCTAGTGAACGAACAGAAAAAGCACGTATACTATTGGCTCCACCAATATAGAACTGTTCGCTATATGGAGCAACACTCATATTTCCATATGAATATATCACCCCTCCCATAAGACGAGTGGCAATATGTTGCTTCTCACCAACCTTAAAAAGCGTTCTAATTTCGGAAGTAAATTTTAGGAACTGAGCGTAAGGACTATTCAATAGCTTTTTATCTTTCTCTTTAAATCCTTTTCCAAAAGCAGCGAAAGCCAACGAAGTGATATTACCTGATGAGGTAATCGAACTATTCCACCATAAATTATTACGTTTTCTTAGTGGAGTATTATCATAAGTTATATCATATGATATGGCAGGAATAAATTGATTACCTAAACTTATGGCAAGTGATTTATTCTCTGCTACAATGGAGTCAAATCGTGCTGTAGTTCGCTCTAAAGTATTAAAGGTTAAACGAAATGGGGTTACTGTATGTTTCCAAACTCTATTCCTTCTGAAATCATAAGATACATTACCTCCAAATGAGAGCATCTTAAAGAAACGAGCTCTATTTAGCTGATCGGCATATAACTTAAAAGTTGTATGCGACTGAAGATTACGACGACTTTCATTTACTTTCCAAGGTAATAGTAGGCTAGGATATTCCAAAGATACTGAAGTACCCAACTCATATGAGTTCATTTTAGATCCCTCATTCATACCCGAAGAATTTATCTGCCACTCATACGAACCCTTTATTTGGAAGTTCAGCTTAGCCGCTGTACGCATAAAATTCCTACGAGTTAGATTGAATTCAGCTCCCGGACCGGTTTGATCAGTACTCTTGGATGTAATATTGAACTGCAATTCTCCATCATATGGTTGATCAAAAATAGTATTTATTACTACGTTTAATGTATCACAACCAGGAAGAGTATCTTTAGGAGTATATTTGAACTCTGTATATTTGAAAACATTAAGTCTAGATAGTGCGTCCTGTGTACTGGTATGTCTTCTTTGAGAAAAATAGCTACCTTCATCGAAAAGTATTCTTTTACGAAGAACAGAAGGTTTTAACCCTGGTCTCTTACCTGAATAAAATATTTTTATGCCATCATATTCTAAAGAATCATTTGGAATATTACCATTATACCCACTCAAGTATACTGATGTTTTACCTATAATAAATCTTCTATTTACCACCTCAGGTAGGTTAGCAATAGGTAATACTCGCAAACTAACATATCCAGGTTTGTTTATTGTATCGGCTTGATAGGTTATAAAATCAGGTCTATAATAAAAATATCCACTGTTTCTAAATATTTCATTAAGTCGTTGACGTTCATTTTCCAATAATAATACACTAAAGTTTACTCCCTTTTTAAGCAAACTTGGATTTCTTTTAGAGTCTATCAAGCTATCTTCTTTCAAAGTGAAGTTAACATAATGTACCGAGTCAATAAAGTATGGTCTGCCCATGTCTATGTTATACTCTAGCTTAACCTTCTTAGGATTCTTCATTTCAACAACTGAATAGTTTACAGTTCCGTTAAAAAAGCCATAATCATGAAGAAGATTTGAAGCAACTTTTACTCTCACCGAAGGATTGACTTTTGAAAGAAGAACAGGATTAGAAGCCATTTTCTTAAATATGAAATTTCCAATACCTTTCTTCTCTTGATATTTCACAAAATCATTGTATACCCATAAACCAAAAGGTATAGGGAACCTCAAAGAACTGCTACCAAGAATAGCGTTATTGGGAGCATAATTCAGAGCAGCCAATACTTCATCAAGAGCAGTAACACCGGCTTCACTCTTATCTTCATTCTCAATAGTAGTCTTCTTTATTCCTACATAAAGTTTCTCACCTTCAGGAAGATTTTTTGTTGTGGAACATGCGGCTAGCAGCCCTAAAAGAATAATCAAAAATATGTTACTGACTCTCTGTGACATTATCTTTTCTCCTTTTAAATATAAATAGTTCTCCTAAACGACTCATTTTTTTTCTTAGTACAACACCTAATCCGGTCTCAGTTATTTCACCTTCAAGTACGCTATCATAGTTTTTATCATAGAAAAATCTGATATATCTTGTTCCACTGTTATCAAGACGATACTCCACAGAGATATTGTCAATAAACGATTCGTCCTGTTGTGCCGTATTTCCTGTTGAAACCTTTCCTCCAATAACGATACGGAATCTATTATTCCAGAATCTTTTTGCAAATTGGAAATTATAGTCTGTACGCTTACTACCACCCTCTCCATCATTAACAGTCTCCATTCCTAGATTAATATCCATTGTTTTGCCTACAACATTCGATATTTCACTTTGTAAGAATGAGTTCAAAGTATTATTAACATTAAATCCACCGGTAGAGTTTCCTTCCGCAGCATAGATACCTGTTACCAACATTGTAACAGCAAGTTTGCCTCTCTCCTCTTCACTCATAGCATTTAATTGTTCTTGAACAGCACCATCGTCGGCAGCAGAAAGAATAAATGCCAAACCTGGATTTTCAAGGTTATTCGAGATATCAACACCTACATTGAATGTTACCATACGTCCTGTTTGACCATTGTCCGATACATTAGCGCGTATAGGTTCAGTAGCTACAATACTCATTGTTGGGTTCAATGGATTACCTGTCCACTCAAGATAACTACCATTTTGAATATAGAATGTTTTCAAAGGTATAACAGGAATCTGATATTTCATCTCTCCACTAATAAGTGAATAACGCCCATTCAACACCATATTACCCTGAGGAGTATATTGGAAAGCCAAATCACCACCACCTTCAAGCATCATATAATTTGAGCCATCGGCAGTAAGATCCACTCTGGCTTGAACAGCTTGGTCAATATGTAAAGTTAGCGCAATATCCATTCCATTTATTGAAACAGGTGTAAGCAGTGCATTATCAACCACTACACTATCTTTGAAATTGACAAATGTTACCATGTCATTCAATCTATCGTTCACTGTAAGTGGAGAATCCTTCATGACATATGTAAAATTGGTCTTGCCAAGAATATTCATATTACCCCTCATATTCATCTCTTGAATAGGTCCACGAAGACGGGCATCAAAATCTACGTACATCTTTCCATATACTATAGAACGACGAGAACGAGGTGAATTTATAAGTTCATAATTTTTTGCATTCATCTCCAGGTTTAGATTTATCTTACTGAAGTCAGTTAAATCAACATAACCATCTATTGTGAAAGGATTATTTCCTTTTGTGAAGATCTTGAACTTATCGAATGTCATCTTACTATCTACCACACGGACAGGACGATTATCGAATCGGAATCGTGCCGATAGCTCAGGCATAAATAGAGTAACCGAATCCATTGATAGATTTCCATTGAATTGTGGTTTAGCAACACTACCTTTCATTGACAAAGTACCATCGAAATCTCCGGTAAACTCAAGTGATTTATCAGGGACAAATGGATTGATAATATCCAGTGGGAACTTCTCAAGTTTTACAGAAGCATTTACGCTTCCGCTACCATTTTCACTATTGAGATAAAGTCCATTCAGCCTAATAATTTCGTTTCCATCACGTGTAATGAACCCATCGATATGGTGATCATTATTCTCTCCTGGCATATAAACTCCATTCATCTCCCAATCGCCCAGTGGAGTCTTCTCATAAACAAAGTCATTCAACTGCATTGTACTACTGAATGTGGAGTGTTCCATTGTCTTGATATAGTGCAAATCACCTCCAAGCTTTCCTTGCATGTTGGGCATATAAGGAAGAATACGTCTTATTTCATCGAGATTAATATTTGCTAATTCAAGCGTCATATCCTGTAATGTTGTCGAGTCGTTGTCATAAGTAAAGAAACTTAATCCACTTCCATTATCATCAATAAGTCGGACATTTGCATGAATCTTACCTTTATTACCAAGGAAAATATAGTTATCTGTATTTAGATTAAATGGCCTATAAACTATAGTAGGGTTCTTAGGAAATAGATGCAATTTAATACCATGTTGATATAGGTCAGCCATAAGACCTAAATAAACTCCTTGCTCTTTTTTGCCATTGAAGTATTGGAAAAGTAACTGAGCCTTATTCTCCATCAATGATCCTTCAAGAGATGCATCAAAAGCTTCCTGATTTTTACGAGCTACACTAGTTACGCCACTATAAAATTTAATACCCGATACATCCTGTTCAATATCAAGATATATCGTATCCAAAGCGAGGCTATCATTATGCAATCCATAAATATATGATGAACCATTAATTCCATCTAATGGTGAGGAGTCAATATCCATAAACAACTTGTCAAAGGCAATACCCTTTAACGATAAGTAGTTATAAATAGGATTATCTTTCCCTGCTGATATGGTCATACAAACATAAGGCAGATATTTTTTAATTGCTACTTGGTCTATGTGCTTAATTTCCCATTGCTTAAGAAGTTGATCTAAAAATATGGTAATATCATCCGAAAGTTTATTTAAATGCTCTTTACTTGAGATAGAGAAGTCTAAATCACCTGCTTTAGCATACGCAAATGTAGAATCGGCATTAGTTTTCAACCCAACATAAAGATCTTTTGTTTTAAATTGCCTCTTTGGTGCAGTAACTGTTGTATTTATCATTGACGCATCGACCGAGAAACTTTCCTCCATGTTAGTATCGAAAGTGACTTTTATTTGTTGGGATGTTTGAAATCTAACATCGGCCAATTTTAATTCTTGCCAGTCGAGACGTTTTATATTTGCATTTAAATCAATCTTTACTCTCTTTTTCTCTAGGAGACCTTCCACATCAGCTAAAATATTCATTGCATTATTATCTATCGATGTTTCAGCAATTATATTATTATCTGATAGTGATAAATTAAAATTTAATCCTGCTAAATCGTATGATCCATATTCAAATTGCCTAATGGATGCTTTTGCAGATATTGATGTCTTTTTAGAGAATATATCAAACCCATCTCCTTTAGCATAAGCCTTGGCTGATAATATGCTCAAAGTATCATTTGGGAAGAACTTATTAAGATCAAACTCATTTGCCGAAAGGTCTATTTCATAACTCTCTTTATCCCAATCAAAAAATGCTAACATACGTAAAGCATTATTATCATGGAACTCTTTTATACTTGGCAACTCCTTTTCAACTGGAGGAATAGAGAAGAGTGAATCATTATTAAGTATTGAGTCATTAACTATTGCAGAATTAAACTGTTTTAAAAGGAAATCAGCATTAACCGCTGTCCCTTTCAAAAGAAAGGTACCATTAAGACTTGTTCCAGATGGGATTACCATTCCACCGGCTAGTGGAGCAAGAAATTCAATATTATCACTCTTTGCATTTAAACTGATTTGTCCATCACGATCAATATTATTTGCAGCATGAAGAATTTTACCATCCATCATTATATCAAACGATTGTGGTAGAGTAGCATGAAAAGAGGTTATGTTAAGACTTTCCATGTTTCCATCAACTCCAGCAACTATTTTTAAAGGCATAGAAGGGTATTTCTGTATGAACTTTTCATCAGCACCACCCATCAACCTTATCATATCTGGTTTACCAATATCGGCTTTCAAACGTAAGGAAGCTATACCCGGATTCTTACTCTCGAAAGCATTCCAATCTATAGAAGCCAACATATTAAAATAGGAATCTGTAGTCTTAATCTCAAAGTCGGAAACATTTATTGTTCTGTCATTCGAGTTTATATCTCCTTTTACAGAAATGACATTGAGCTTCGAGTTCGTCTCTTTCAACGACACATTTCTAATATTTGCCTTTATGTTGTTCCCTTTATAAAAGAGTGAATCGACCTGTATATTAATATCCGATAATCGGATATCCGATGGATCAATCCCGCCTTGTTTTGTGGCTAAAGTGTCATTTTCACTACTCTTTATATCATTCATACGGAACTTTCCGTTATTAACATAAAGAGTCTGTAAAGAGTATAGTTGCTTATGGAGATCTATATAACCATTCCTAAGAGCAATTTTATCAAGATGTGTATTAATGTGGCTATTTGTAAGTGGTGAAGAATAATCAAAAGCAACATTTTGAACATCTATTTTTTTAAGTATAAACTTCCAATAAGTAGGTGCGCTCTTTGTTGTATCAGTAGATGTAGTATCAGTAATAGACAAAGAGATATTTGAATTTTTAAGAAGAACATTATCGACAATAGCTGTTTCGGGATCTAATTTCACACCATGACTTGATAAATAGAACTCTCCTAGCCTACCTTTAATTGTCATACCATGAATCAAATCCATACTATTAACTAAGGCATGCTTAATAGAGATACCATCTATCTCGATATCCTTTTTTAGTAAAGGGAGCAGCTGCACATTTACCTGCAATCTATCAACCTCGAGTAAAGTATCTTTGGCAGAGGAGATAGCCTTTACATCATTCATTACCAAATCCAAAGGGAATGATAACGAAACATGACCTACAGAGATATTCATCTTAGTCTTTCTAGAGGCTATTTCAGCTGTCTTATCAACTAGATAATTCTGTATTGGTGGCAAATAGATAAGTATACATAAAATAAAGAATAATATGAATGGTGATGATACGATCCATAATATCCAGCGTACATACTTTTTCTTCATTATGTCAGATAATCATTTATGCAAATGTAAACAAAATAGGGAACACATAGTTGAATGTTTATAAGTTTTCTTTTCATAACTCTAACATTACGTAATTGTTATTAAACTATTAATTAGTATTTTTGTATCCTTAAATTCATAAGCTATGAAATCAAACAAATTTATAATAATAAGTTTAATAATTGCTACTTTAACAGCATGTGGTGCCGGTAGCAAAAATAAATCAAAATATATGAGTTCAGAAAAACAAACCATTGTAAAGTTCGAGACAAATGTTGGTAACTTTACTGTAGCACTTTATAATGAAACTCCTAAGCATAAGGAGAATTTTATTAAACTGGTAAAGGAGGGAATGTATGATAGCACTCTTTTCCATCGTGTTATAAAACAATTTATGGTTCAAGCAGGTGATCCAAATAGTAAAACTGCATCCGATACTGCAACTTTAGGTGCCGGTGATGTTGGTTACACTATTCCAGCTGAGTTTAATAAAGATTTAATTCACAAAAGAGGTGCATTGGCAGCAGCACGTCAAGGTGATGAAGTTAATCCTGAAAAAGCCTCATCAGGATGTCAATTCTATATCGTAACAGGTAAGAAATACACTGAAGCTAGATTGCTTGATATGGAAAGCCAGATCAATGAGCAACGTGAAGAGGGCATTTTCAATACTCTTGTCCACAAACATATGAAAGAGATTTACAAGATGAGAAAAGCCGGTGATAATGCAGGACTTTTGGAACTTCAGGATACTTTAGAAGTTCAAGCTCATAAGATGGCTAGAGAACAAGAACCATTTAAGTTTACAAAAAAACAATTAACAGCTTACTCTACTATTGGTGGAACTCCTCATCTTGATGGAGCATATACTGTTTTTGGTGAGATTGTAGATGGTATGGAAACTATCGAAAATATTGAGAAGAGCAAAACCGGAAGAGCAGACCGTCCTGTTAATGATATCCGTATATTGAAAGCAACTGTTGTAGAATGATACAAGTAAATAAACATACTCTTGACAATGGCCTACGCATAGTACATTCAGAGATAAAGACAACTCAAATGGTTGCCATAAATATTCTGTATAATGTAGGCGCAAAGGATGAAGATGAAGAGCATACTGGTTTTGCACATCTTTTCGAACATCTTATGTTTGGAGGTTCTGTAAATATACCTGATTATGACACTCATGTTCAGAATGCAGGAGGTGAAAATAATGCTTGGACAAACAATGATATAACAAATTATTATATAACCTTACCTCGTCAAAATGTTGAGACAGGGTTCTGGCTTGAGAGTGACCGTATGCTCTCATTGGACTTCAATGATAAAAGTCTTGAAGTACAACGTCAGGTTGTTATTGAAGAGTTCAAGCAAAGAAACCTAAACCAACCTTATGGTGATATTTCACATATCATTCGAGATATGGCCTATAAAGTACACCCATACAAATGGCCTACTATAGGTAAAGAGATTAGCCATATAGCTAACGCAACAATGAACGATGTACGTTCATTCTTTTTCAGTCACTATGCTCCGAATAATGCTATTTTAGCAGTAACAGGAAACATCTCATTTGAAGAGACTATAGCACTGGCCGAGAAATGGTTTGGTTCTATTCCAAGAAGAGATATCACCGAACGTAACCTTCCAAAAGAGCCTGTGCAGACTCAGCAGAGAAGGGAATTCGTTGAGCGAAATGTTCCTGTTGATGCTATATACATGGCATTTCATATGAGTGATAGAAAAGATAAAGATTATTATGCTTTCGATATTTTGAGCGATTTATTAAGTAACGGACGTTCAAGTCGATTTATTAAAAATCTTGTTCAAAAGAAAAAGTTATTTAATAACATCGATGCTTATATATCAGGAAGTATAGATGAAGGTTTGTTTCATATTTCGGGAAAACCTGTGAAAGGTATCTCTTTGGAAGAGGCGGAAAAAGCTATTTGGGAGGAATTAGAAATAATTAAGAATGAAGAGGTTTCCCCTGACGAACTTGAGAAGGTAAAGAATAAGTATGAGAGTGAACAAATTTTCAATAATATGAATTATCTTAATGTAGCAACTAATCTTGCTATGTTTGAACTTTTGGGTGATGCAGAAGATATCAATAAAGAGGTTGAAAAATATCGCTCGGTTGATTCGAACCATATTCTGAGTGTGGCTAAAAAAGCATTTACATCAATTAATTGTTCTATACTTTATTATAAAGCTATAAAATGAGATCATTATATAAAAAATATTCAAATTATTATAAATCCCTTTTTGCTGTTGGTTTTCCAATTATAGTAGGACAGATAGGCATGATTGTTCTTGGTTTTGCCGATACAATTATGATTGGACAACACAGTACTACAGAACTAGCAGCTTCTAGTTTTGTAAACAACCTATTTAACCTTACTATTATTTTTGCCATGGGGTTCTCGTATGGTTTAACCCCTATTGTTGGTAATTTCTTTGGTAAAGGAGATGTTGCAGAAGTAGGAAAGAGTCTAAAAAATAGTCTCTTTGCTAACACTTTATTGGCCATAATATTGACATTTATTATGTGGATTGTATACATTAATATTGGCAATATGGGACAACCGGATGAACTTATCCCATATATTAAGCCATATTTTATTGTACTGCTTATATCACTGATATTTGTACTGATATTTAATGGTTTCAAACAGTTTGCCGATGGTATAACAGATACAAATGTATCTATGTGGATACTTCTTGGAGGTAATGCTCTTAATATATTAGGAAACTACTTATTGATTTATGGTAAGTTTGGATTCCCGGAACTAGGGCTTATTGGAGCAGGAATATCTACTCTTATATCACGAATTGTGATGGTAATTGTATTTACATTTATATTCTTTACAGCAAAAAGATATCAAAAATATCGTGAAGGCTTCAGAAAGAGCTTTATAAATAAAAAAGACCTGCTTTTACTAAATCGTCTTGGGTTACCTATTGCTATGCAGATGGGAATGGAAGCTGCATCATTCAGCCTTAGTACTATTATGGTTGGTTGGATAGGCACTATGGCACTCGCTGCACACCAAATTATGCTTACTGTATCACAACTTTGTTTTATGGTATATTATGGTATGGGAGCTGCTGTTGCTATACGTGTAAGTAACTTTAATGGACAGCATGATATAAATGCAGTGAAAAATACATCAGTTGCAGGTTTTCATCTAATTCTTTTCCTTGCCTTTGCTGTATGTATTCCAATTTTTATATTCAGATATAGTATTGGAGCACTCTTCACAGATAATGCTGAAGTTGGTTTACTTGTTGCTGTACTTGTAATACCTTTGCTTATATATCAGTTTGGTGATGCCCTACAATGCAACTATGCCAATGCACTAAGAGGTATAGCCGATGTAAAACCTATTATGGTTTATGCATTCATTGCATACTTTATCATTTCACTTCCGGCAGGATATTTCTTCGCATTTGTACTAAACTGGGGCCTTGTTGGAATTTGGATGGCGTTCCCATTCGGACTAACTAGCGCAGGTATTATGTACTACTTACGCTTTAAAAAGAGCGTCAAAAAACTTTAGTATAGTTGTAAACCTGGCGATATAGCTCATTTATAATTTGATTAATATCGAGTTTTGAGCACCAGTTATAAGTTAAAATATTCATATCAATGCAGCCACCATCCTTTCTGTATGGTGGCTGTTTATATTCTATATCATATAATTGGAATTCGTTTCGACTATAAAAATTGATTCTCCTTTTTTGCATCTCATCAATTGGAGTCTCAGCTTCTAAAATTATTGGTTTATTAGATAGTATACTTTTTATTCTTTTCAATGTTTGTTCACCAATGCCATTACCTCTTAAAAGAGGATCAATAGCAAAATGTTCAATATAATATACTTCACCTAAATCCCAATAGTTTATAAGCCCTACAATATTACCATCCAAGAGTATTACATTAACGTTGAAATTACTTTTTTCATCAGTATAAGCCTTTTGAAGGTCATTATCTCTCCTCTCATCTATTGGGAAAGATGATTCCAATAGCTTTTCAACAAAGCTGTAATTATCATCATTACTATAAATCCTCTTTATATCAATCATTCCGTATAAAATTTTATTAATCGTTCAATAGCACGCTGACAAACAGTACAAAACCCATCTGTTTCATTAATCTTCATTCTACACTCATCGGCTGATCTATAAATACCTTTTTTTGTATAACCGGCACCTTCGAACATACCTACTCCCTCAACTTTAGCATCGAGCATATCTTTCCATTTTTTACCAAAGTCAACTTTTGTTGTGATATTCTCTTCCCATGGTTCAACAGTATATGGATATATTGGTGAAGGTGATTCATCATAAGCATACTCGTCTGCTAAACCTGCAAAGCTATGTCCGAACTCATGAACCACAACAGGACGGAACATAGGGTGATGAGCAGTAGTCAATGTATAGGCATTATAAATACCGCCTCCACCATATGTATCAGTATTGGCTAAAATTATTATGTGTTCATATTGTATCCCCGAAAGAGCATCATTAATCTTCTTTACACTACTAGTTGTAAGATATCTGTCCGAGTAAAATGTATTGAAATGGGAATCAAAAGCACAATTTTTCCATACACCTTTTCCTGGAATAGATACACCGATATCAACAGATGGAGAGGCAACAGCAACAACATTGAATCTATCTTTATATCTCTTGAATGGCTCGTGACTAAAAATTGCATCGGTAGCAATTTGAGCATCTTTATAGAAAAGTTCCATCTCATCATTCGTGTAACCTTCGGCTAGGATAGCAACATCAATACACTTATCACTTGTTCCACTCTGTAATATATATTTAAAAGGATGAGATGTATTAACATTATTATTCTTTATCAATATATCATTTGGGTTTACTTCATGACTTAATTCAGCCACTGTTTTATGATATTTGTCAAAAAGACGCACATTAACAATGCACTCTTTTTTTGGGAAAGGAAGCATAAAACTATTCTCGTATGAGCGTTTAACTTTTAATGCCTCAGGCTCACATATCCACTCTTGAAAAAGAGTTGAAAAGGATGTACGATATATAGTATCACCACTAACCTTATCGATTACAGTAATATCACCATTACCTTTTAGAGGTACTTTCGAAAGATTTTTTCTTCTACCGGCCCATTTATCACTTGATGAAAGTTTATCAAGATAAATCTCTTGTCGAGTAGCATCACCTGCAAAAATATAGTCTACTCTTAAACTCTTATCATTGAAAAAAGTATCAAAATCCTGAGCATAAGATACAGCAGAAAGAATTATGAATATTGAAAAGATTAAATGTTTCATTATCTATTTTTTAATTTTTAATACAGGTGCTATTTTATTTAGCTGCTTTTCAGGTAATTGAATAACTAAACCTTCAGCAGTTCTACTGAATTTAACCTTTCCATAGCCCAAAAGTTCTACGCTACCTATTTTGCCACTATATAGTTCACTATCTTTAGCTAATGACTTGATGAATACCTGTTTTGATTCAGGCCAAGCTAATACAGTGGCATATAGATATTTTTTTGTTTGAGTAAAGCGTATTTCTTCAGCTGTAGCTTTTGTATATGAGCCTTCATTGAAGCCCTGAGCATTTAACTTAATATCTGAATTTGCAATAGGACCCTCTCCAAAAACTTTCCAAGGACGAGTATCATAAATAGCCTCTTTATTAATGTTCATCCAATCGCCAAACTCATTAAGAATAGCCTCTTCCTTTTCATCAAATGTTCCATCAGCCCTCAAAGGAACACTTAACAACAGATTACCATTCTTACTAACAACATCAACTAACAACTTGGCAACATCCGATGCACTTTTGTACCATCCATTCTCAGCATATCTTGTATCATAATGCCATCCTCCTAAACAAGAACAAGTTTGCCAAGGTTCTTCATAAATTTTATTTGGCGATCCTCTCTCAACATCCCAAACCAAAGCTTTTCGTTGGTCATCTGTCAATATCTTACCAAACATAACTGCGCTAAAGTCACCTTTTCTGCTCTGCAGATTATGATTATAAAAATGTGCAGCAATCTTCAACCCGGCATCACTGATAGGATAGAAAGGAACACCGGTAACATCGAAATATATCAAATCAGGATTATAACGATTAATAGCATCAACAGTGCGATCATAAAAGTTTGATACATATTCCTGTGTTGGAATACATACTCCATTTCCCCAAGCCCATTGTCTATGAATCATACCATCGGCCCAACTACCATAACTCAAAGGATGATTTTGTGCATAAAGATTTTGAGGATCATAGCCTTCCCACCATTTACCTTTACCATCTTCTTTTGTTAAACTACCATCATAAGGTACTCCGGCCTTAGGACCATTACGGTCATATCGTTGCGATGGTTCATACCAACTCCAAGCGTGGTCAGCATGAAAACTGATTCCAAATGGAAGTCCATTTATCTTTGCCGCTTCAGCCCATCCGGCTAAAATATCCTTTTTGGGTCCAATATTCTTTGAGTTCCACTCTTGATATTTACTATCCCATAAGTCAAAGTTATCATGATGATTACCTAAAGCAAAGAAATATTGTGCACCTATTTTTTTATAAAAAGAGACTAATTTTTCGGGATCCCATTTTTCTGCTTTAAAAAGAGGAAGTATATCTTTAAAACCTACTTCCGAAGGATGACCATAGTTTTTAACATGATGTTTGTACTCGCGTGTGCCCTCCATATATAATGAACGGGCCATCCAGTCACCCGAACCTTCAACACATTGAGGTCCCCAGTGAGCCCAAATACCAAACTTGGCATTGCGAAACCATTCAGGAACTTTATATTGTTGCAAAGATTCCCATGTTGGTTCAAACTTTCCCTGCTGCATTTTTTCATTTTTCTCAGAAGTCAGTACCTTATAGTCTTGAGCATTTGCACCTGTTGTGAGTAGTAGAAATAATGTCGCTAACAAAAAATGCTTCCTTTTCATAATATTATCAGTAAAAAATGTTCTTCAATTTTGTAAATATAACAATTAAGAAACAAAATTATAGCATACAAACTCGTCATAATTGATTAAGTATATAGCTAAATAAGCACAAATTCATTTTAGAAAAAGCAATTATATATTAGTTCATAGCTTGTAGAATAATAAAAGTTATCTTTTTATCGTTATAATAGATAAAAAATTTATATTTGTAAAAAATAAATTAATTATTTAATGGGACACCATCAATTAGATAGCCTTGACGAACAAATATTAAAACTTATTGCAGACAATGCTCGCATACCTTTTCTTGAGGTTGCTAGAGCATGTAATGTTTCTGGTGCTGCTATCCACCAAAGAATACAGAAACTCACCAATTTAGGTATTATAAAAGGTTCACAATTTGTATTGGATCCGGAAAAAATTGGTTATGAAACTTGTGCTTATATAGGATTATACCTTAAAGATCCTGAACAATTTGATTCCGTTACAGAATCTTTAAAGAAGATTCCTGAAGTTGTAGAATGTCATTTCACAACCGGCCAATATGATATGTTCATTAAAATCTACGCTAAGAATAATCATCACCTTTTAAGCGTAATTCATGACAAACTACAACCATTAGGTTTGGCTCGCTCCGAAACAATTATCTCTTTCCATGAAGCTATAAATCGACAGATGGCAATAATGGATATGGAAGAGAAAGAGTAAGTTTTTTAATATCGTTCGTAATCTATAAAACTAAATAAATAGGGATGCTTTTCATCAATAGGATGATCTTCCCTATTTTTTATTACCCATTCATTACTTTTTATCTCCGGGAAAAAAGCATCAGCCTCTTTAGGAGTATCAAAAACATGAGTAACATAAAGCTTATTTGCTTTGGTAATAGCCTCTCTATAAAGAGTCTCTCCTCCTATTATGAAAACCTCTTTATCATCATTACATGACACTAAAGCCTCTTCTAAAGAGTTAAAACATTCGGCTCCCGGAAAGGTGTGATTGCCCCTTGATAAAACAATATTACGTCGATTAGGAAGAGCACCTTTTGGTAAAGACTCAAATGTACGGCGTCCCATAATTATAGTATGTCCTGTGGTAAGAGATTTGAAACGCTTTAAATCATCGGGAAGCCAATATATAAGTTTATTAGCATAGCCGATAGCATTATTATCGGCTATAGCTACTATAATTGAGATATCTGACATATTTATATATTATATATTAAACAGCTACTACCCCTGGAATATGAGGGTGAGGGTTATAATCCACAAGTTCGAAATCCTCGAATTTAAAGTCAAAGATACTCTTAACATCTGGATTAATCTTCATTTTTGGAAGAGCGCGAGGTTCACGAGTAAGCTGTAATTTTACTTGCTCATAATGATTCTTGTAAACATGAGTATCACCAAGAGTATGAACAAAATCTCCTGCTTTTAAACCGGTCACTTGAGCTACCATCATTAATAAAAGTGCATATGATGCAATATTGAATGGTACACCGAGGAAAGTATCTGCACTTCTTTGATAAAGTTGAAGGCTAAGACGTCCATCAGCAACATAAAATTGGAAAAAAGCATGACATGGAGGAAGATTCATATTTTCAATATCTGCCACATTCCATGCACTAACAATTATGCGTCGTGAATCAGGATTGTTTTTAATATCATCAATAGCACGGCTTATTTGGTCAATGAAACCACCTTTATAATTGGGCCACGAGCGCCACTGAAAACCGTAAATATGACCTAAATCGCCATTCTCATCAGCCCATTCATTCCAAATGCGAACTCCATTTTCCTGAAGATATTTTACATTGGTATCTCCTTTTAGGAACCATAATAGTTCGTAAATTATTGATTTAAGATGAAGTTTTTTTGTGGTAATTAAAGGGAAACCATCTTCGAGGTTGAAGCGCATTTGGTGACCAAAAATACTTTTAGTTCCCGTACCTGTGCGGTCCTCCTTCTCCACTCCCTCAGTCATAATACGATTAAGCAAATCAAGATATTGTTTCATGTTATCTGTCTTTATGTAATATGACAAAGGTACAATTTTATATTTTCAAATCAAATTACCATTTAATTGAATAAATACGTTCAATGCCTATAAATAGTAATACAGCACAAACTATAAATATTGAAGTATAATTAATATCATGAGGGATAATATTCGATTGCGATTCAATGAGTGATATTACACTTTTGTATATTGTAGTAAAACCGTTGAAAACAAAGAACATGATAATGCATGCAGCAAAACATATTCCATCAATTATTTTAGAAATTAATAAAGATCTGTCTGGCAAATTTCTGATAACTCTTTCAGAAAAGCCATTATCCTCTATCTCTTGAATATTGGAATGCAAGAAGTGAGAAACTAATTCATCATTGTTATCTTTCATAACCATTATTTTTTAAAAATTTAGCGAGTTTATCTTTACCTCTTGATAAATGTGATTTTATCGTTCCGGTAGGTAAATTCAATATTACTGAAATCTTATCAAGGGCCAAATCCTCCATATAAAACAGAGTTATACAAACTCTCTCTATCTCTTTTAACTTTGAAAGTCCTAAGTATAAATCCATATGATCACCTACAGCTTTCTGTTCTGTTTGATATTGAGCATCTACCTCATAACAATCTATCTCACACTCATCTCTTTTCGTGCGAATATAATCATAAAAAACATTATAAGCAATTCTATATAACCAAGTGGAAAAACTTGATAGATTTTTAAATGAAGCTAAATTGGTATAAGCCTTAATAAATGTCTCTTGGGCTAGGTCATCGCTTAGTTCACTATCCCCTAATGTTTGATGTAGAAAGAACCTACGAATTGGCGATTGATACTTCTTTACCAAAGTATCAAACGCCTTAGAGTTCTTAAACACAACAACCTGAGCAACTAATGCAATGTCATTTATTTGGCTCATTTATTTATCTTCTTTATCATCAAATGAGTCATCATCTCGGAGATCATCATAACTCTTTGCCTGATTTTTTCTTTTATAATAATCCTCTTTAAACTTATCAAGTTCACTTACCCTATTTCGTTCACTCTCTTTATGGCGGCTAGTATAACCTATAATCATTTGAGCTATACCCAAACAGAATACCAAGAAACCTATTGCTGCTAATCCTTCATTATAAGTGAGCAACCACAGAAAAACTCCTAAACCTATTCCTAAAAAAGTTTTCTTTACTCCATTGTTAAAAGTCTGAGTCTCACGTGATGGCTCCTTAAACAACTCTTTTGGGATCTCACGACCTGCATTTAGTGCTTCAGCAGCAAGTCGATATTTAGCTTGATTATTTTTATACATAAACCATAATATTATTGCTATTATAAATACTGGGAGGCCTAAGGATGTAATTATTGCCACCACTGGAACAATATTATCACCCGAATCATCATTTGATTCGTACCAGGTAGAGGAAGCTAAAGGTTGTGAGTACATCACTGTATCACTATCACCCGAAGCTGAATCATTTACTACACCTATAACAGTAGTTGAAGAGGTATCTTTTCCATCATTTACCGTTACATGGAGCTTTACATTGTCGCTTAAGATGGATGTTGATAACATCGTCATCATTATAGCTAAACTTATAAATAGATGTTTCATATATTTGATTTTTTTATTGTTTTAATTATTTATTACTCACTTCAATTAATTAGACGTGAGTAGATACTATTTGGTTGCAAAGAGATAATTATTTTTTTAAAATTACGATATTTACTTGTACTTTTGTCTTGAATAAATAGAAAAAATGGATTTACCAAAAGATTTTGTCACTCGTACCAGAAATTTGCTGGGAGAAAAAGAGTTTGAAAAACTTGAGCAAGGAATGAATACTCCTTCGCCTACAAGTATTCGCATTAACCCTTTTAAATGGGAGAACAAACTTAGTGAGGAGAGAGTAGAATGGTGCGAAAATGGATATTATCTAAAACAGAGAAAACCTTTTACCTTCGACCCACTTTTTCACGCAGGTGCATACTACGTTCAAGAGGCTGCATCAATGTTTCTTGATAAAGTGATTAAAGAATATATTGATACTCCTGTAACAGCTCTTGATCTTTGCGCTGCGCCGGGAGGAAAATCTACGCTAATACGTTCAGCACTACCTGCCGGAAGTCTTTTATTTGCTAATGAATATGTAAAAAACAGATCACAAATTCTTGCCGAGAATATAATAAAGTGGGGAAATTCTGATGTTATTGTTACAAATAATAGCCCTTCGGATTATAGTAAGTTTAAAAATCTGTTCGACTTTATATTAACTGATGTTCCTTGCTCGGGTGAGGGAATGTTTCGTAAAGATGAAATGGCTATAAGCGAATGGAGTGTAGACAATGTCCTTAACTGTCAGAAGCGCCAAAAAGAGATACTTACTGATATATGGGGCACCTTAAAGGAGAATGGTATATTAGTTTATAGCACATGTACATACAACCAAGAGGAGAATGAAGATAATGTAAAGTGGATTGTTGAAGAGCTTGGAGCTGAGATATTACAGGTTCCGATTGATGAAAGCTGGAATATTTCGGGGTCACTTACTAATGATAATTTATCGGTTTATCGTTTCTTACCACATAGGACTAAGGGCGAAGGTCTATTTATGGCTGTTCTTAGGAAGAAGTTTAAAAATGTTGATTCGGAAGATTATGACTCTTTATATTTAGATGAGAGAAAAGAGAATAAGAAAAACAAGAAGGGCATAAAGGGTAACAACAAAGCCACAGCAGTTCCTGAAAATATCAAGCAGTGGATAAAAAATAGCGATGAGTTTATTTTTGAAAGTGATGAAACTACGATTACAGCTATACCTAAAAAAATCCATGATATATATCAAATGGTAAAAGGGAAACTTAGAATAATACATCATGGCATTGAGATAGCAACTATTAAAGGAAAAGATTTCATTCCTTCACATTCACTGGCTTTGAGCACATGTTTAAACAGAACTAAATTTTGCTCAGTGGAGTTGGATTATAATAGAGCTATAGCATACTTAAGAAAAGAGGCTATAGTTATAGACGATTCATATCCAAAAGGATATGTGCTATTTACATATAGAGGACGTCCTATTGGATTTGCTAAAAACATAGGCAATAGAACGAACAATTTATACCCACAGGAGTGGAGGATACGCAGTAGTTATACTATAGAAGATGACCCTTCAATTATTTAGTTGCAGTAATATAATCTTTTCCTGACAACACAGATGTAAGCAGTTCTTTCATCTCCTCTTTGAAAATTCCACCTTCATGAATTTTCTTACCATTACAATAAATAGTAGGAACATAATAATAGTCGAACTTATCGGCAAATTCTGGTCGAGCAAGTTCGTCTATTTTCTCAATTTCGATCTCTTTTAACTCAGGATTCTCTTCTATACACTCATCGATGTAGTTGAATGCCTTTTTACAGAAAGGACATTGAGGTTGATAAAAAATAGTAATCTTTTTCATAACATATACTTTTTAATAACTCTCTAATAAACATATAAAAATCGAGAGTATATATGTATTATACAAAATATTATTAAAAAGGTTTTCTAAAAGAACATCCATTTTTCCATTCCGAACATCCAAATGCCGTTTTGCCCTTTATGATATGACCTTTTCCACAAATAGGACAAATATCATTCTCTTTTATCTCGGGTTCACTCTTCTTAGTTCTTGTTGCTTTTTTTACTTTTGTTGCACTTTTGGCCTTGTTTTCAGAAGAAGATTTTTTCCCTTTACCACTCTCCTCTTTCTCTTCAGCCACAATGGTGATTCGTCGGTTACTATTGTCACATAACACGCTGTTCACTATCTCGGAAACCATTTGCTTAAGTTCATTCAAAAAGGTAGAGGCATCGTAAGTTTTCTTCTCAATTTCACGAAGTTTTTTCTCCCACAATCCGGTTAGTTCAGCCGATTTAAGCAGTTCCTCGTGTATAACTCCAATAAGTTCCACTCCGGTAGCTGTAGCAACAAGATTTTTCCTCTCTTTACGTATATATTTACGTTTGAATAGTGTTTCGATAATAGCAGCACGAGTTGAAGGACGCCCTATACCATTTTCTTTTAAAGCATCGCGCAATTCATCATCATCTACCATTTTTCCGGCTGTTTCCATTGCACGAAGAAGTGTAGCTTCGGTAAAAGGTCGTGGAGGTTGCGTCCACTTCTCTGTAAGAAATGGTTCATGCTCACCCTTCTCCCCTTTTACAAAGGTAGGGAGTGTTTTTTCATCCTCTTTATCCTCTTTAGCTTCATCAGCACTATCTTTTGCAAAAATTACTCTCCATCCCGGTTCGAGAATCTGTTTTCCGGAAGCTTTAAACTCTATTTGTTCAGCCTCACCAATAATAGTTGTTGTTGAAAATTTACAGTCCGGATAGAATACAGCAATAAATCGACGAGCAACCAAATCAAATACCTTCTTCTCCATATCGGTAAGGTTATTGGCAGGCTGACCTGTAGGAATTATTGCGTGGTGATCGGTAACCTTTGAATTATCAAAAACTTTTTTCGACTTAATGAGTTTCTTTCCTGCCAATGGAGCAGTAAAAACTTCATACTGTTTTAATCCGGCAAGAATAGATGGACATTTAGGATATATGTCATCACTTAGGAATGTGGTATCTACACGTGGATATGTAGTTATCTTCTTCTCATAAAGTGACTGTATAAGCTTCAAAGTCTCATCTGCTGAGAATGCATATTTTTTATTACACTCAACCTGTAGTGAGGTAAGGTCGAATAAACGTGGAGGTGCTTCATTACCTTTTTTTAGTGTAACATCAGTAATAGTAAAATCAGAGCTTTTTACTTTCTCCAGTAATGCTTCTCCCTCTTCTAACGATGTTATAGGGGGGATACCTCGGTTTTGATTCTCCTGTTTTTGTGGTGTAAAATTACCATTCTCATCTGCTTCAGCTACAAGTTCTTCATCGCTTTTGGCAATGATAGCACTAAATGTAGTATCCCTATATAGAGTGGTAAGCACCCAATATTGTTTTGGAACGAAATTTTCAATCTCCAACTGACGGTTTACAATAAGGGCTAAAGTAGGAGTTTGCACTCGTCCGATAGATAAAACCTGACGATTTTGACCATACTTCAAAGTATAAAGGCGTGTAGCATTCATACCAAGTAGCCAATCGCCTATGGCTCTACTAAGCCCGGCTTCATAAAGAGACTTAAATTCAGACTGATCTTTAAGATTATGGAAACCTTCACGAATAGCCTCTTCAGTTAATGAGGAGATCCATAAACGTTTAACCGGGCATTTAGCTCCGGCCTTTTGCATTACCCATCGCTGAATAAGTTCTCCCTCTTGGCCGGCATCACCACAGTTTATTATCTCGTCGGCATTTTGCATCAATCCTTCAATAACTTTAAACTGTTTCTCTATGCCACTGTCGCTTATTAGCTTTATACCAAAACGGGGAGGTATCATAGGAAGACTTGAAAGGCTCCATGATTTCCATGATTGGGAATATTCATGTGGCTCTTTAAGTGTACAAAGATGACCAAAAGTCCAGGTAACTTGATACCCGTTTCCCTCTATATAGCCATCCTTGCGAGTATGAGCTCCCAACACTTCAGCAATATCTTTAGCAACACTTGGCTTTTCAGCAATGCATACAATCATACTGTTTATATCTCCTCTTTTTTATTTGTGTAACAAAGGTAATAAGATTAATCCACTTTTTATAACTATTGGGATATTACAAAAGTTGCATATTCACAATATTTGAAAAGCGATTAACTTGACCGGTTTTATTAAATAATGAACATTTTTGTGCAATAATCTATTATATAAATGAAAAGTTATTATAGTTTAGTCTATTTTTACACCCATTATTTATATGCGATTTATAATCCTTATTTTATTATTTTTTATTTCATGTAATAGCAAAAGCAACAATATGGAAAAAGAATCAGTTATTTATTTAGCCGGAGGATGTTTCTGGGGAACAGAGCATTTTCTAAAACAGATTAACGGAGTTACTTCTACACAGGTTGGATATGCTAATAGTATTATAGATAATCCATCGTATCAAGAGGTTTGTACCGGTAAAACTGGGGCTGCTGAAACAGTGAGATGTACATATAATCCTGATATTTTATCTCTTTCACTACTTTTGGATTTATATTTCAAAACTATTGATCCTACTTCACTAAATAAACAGGGTAATGATAGAGGAACTCAATATCGAACAGGTATATATTATACAGATGAAAAAGATAAAGAAATCATAGAAAATGCAGTAGCATTATTATCAACAAAATATAGCAAACCAATAGTTATAGAGGTTATGCCTTTGGAAAACTTTTACTCAGCTGAGCTATATCACCAAGACTATCTAGACAAAAATCCTTCCGGTTATTGCCATATAAACCCTCAACTATTCAAAATGGCTCGAGAAGCTAATAGAAAATAATTATTTCACCTTAATTTAAATATTATGAAAACACTTTTAAAATTAATGATGGGATGTTCTATAGTCCTATCAACCTGTAATTTGCAGGCACAAGATGTACGTTCACAGGTTATTGACAACGGAGGTAGCGGAAATTATAAAGCCATTATGGCAAGTGACAAATCGCTTCCTACTCATACAGTTTTTAAACCACAGGATCTCTCTAAGTTTGGTGGTAATAACCTTATGCCAATTTTAGTTTGGGGAAATGGAGCTTGCGCAAACTCGCCTCACGAACATATAAACTTTCTAAATGAAATAGCGTCGCACGGATTTTTTGTTGTAGCTATCGGACCTATGCCTGGTGAGGGTGAGGTTACTCAAGGACAGACAGCATCCAAATTATTAACCGATGCTATGGATTGGGCAATTGCTCAAAATAGTGACAAAAACAGTATCTATTATCAAAAACTCAATATTGATAAAATAGCAGCAGCCGGTATGTCATGTGGTGGTTTACAAACATTAGACATCTGCCAAGACCCTCGCTTAAAAACCATTATGATTTGTAATAGTGGTCTATTTTCAAATCCTACACAAGCTATTCCCGGAATGCCTATGCCTAATAAAGAGAAACTTAATGCTATTCACACTCCTATTATCTATATTTTAGGTGGTGAAACAGATATAGCTTATGGTAATGGTATGGACGATTTCAAAAGAATAAACCATGTTCCTGCTTTTGCAGCGAATCTTAATGTTGGACACGGGGGTACATATGGTAAACCTAATGGTGGTGAATTCGGAGTTGTTGCTACAAATTGGTTATTATGGCAACTTAAAGGAGATGATACTGCTCAAAAAATGTTCTCGGGCGATTCATGTGAATTATCAAAACGTGAAGGATGGGTTGTTGAGAAAAAGATGATACCATAGTTTATAATAAATCATATTATACGAACAGCTTAGAAATCATTCTGTAAGGTCTCGATTTCAAAGCTGTTTTTTTATGGTTCTATTTTTATAAACTGCTAAAACTTAATTGCAACACTTATAATAGATATTTTGAATTCTTAATACCGATTATCTGTTCCACAATGTAATTTATCCGTTTCACAGTGTTGTTTATCCGTTTCACAATGTGAAACGAAAAAAAGTATTCAATCTATGGATAAATAGAATAAAAAAAGATAGTTATTTTCTCTAAATAACTATCTTTATTGTTGCGGAGGCTCGACTCGAACGAACGACCTTTGGGTTATGAGCCCAACGAGCTACCAACTGCTCCACTCCGCGATGTTTGTTTTTGATTACGGATGCAAAGGTACAGCTTTTTATTTAAAAAGCAAACTATAGAGCTATTATTTTTTATAAAAACATTATACATATACGTAACTTGCTGAATAATACGAGATAAGGAGTATGTTAAATTATGTAACACTCAAGAAACTTTTTATTTTCTTGTCGAATAACTATAAAAAATGTACTTTTGTTAGAATCATAGCATAAAAAGAATAAAGACTATAATGACAGTATCTAAAACTAGAGCTAAGTTAGTTGATGCAGCCAGACAGCTTTTTGCTAAAAATGGTGTTGACAATACGACGATGAATGATATTGCCCTCGCATCAAAAAAAGGAAGAAGAACGCTTTACACTTATTTCAAAAGTAAGGAAGACATTTACATGGCTGTTGTAGAGGCAGAATTGGAGATGTTATCTGAAGCTATGGAAAAAGTGGTACTCAAACCAATTTCTCCTGACAAGAAAATTGTTGAGATGATTCAAACCCACTTAGAAGCAATTAAAACTGTTGTTTACAGAAATGGTACTCTTCGTGCAGGTTTCTTTAGAAACATATGGAGTGTAGAGGCTGTTAGAAAAAAATTCGACAGCAAAGAGATGGAACTTATCAAGAAAGTTCTTGATGAAGGTATAGAAAAAGATATTTTCGATATTAAGGATAGTTTATTCGTATCTGAAATCGTTCATTATAGCCTTAGAGGTATTGAGGTTCCATATATCAGAGGTCAAATAGGTCGTGACTTAAATGATCCTATTGCTTGGGAAATTGCCTCAAAAATGATATTTGGCCTATTAGGTAAGAAGTAATTTTAAATTATAATAAAATGGGATTATTAACAGGTAAAACAGCACTTATAACAGGTGCTGCTCGCGGAATTGGTAAAGCTATCGCTTTAAAATTTGCTTCAGAAGGAGCTAACATTGCATTCACTGATTTAGTAATTGACGAAAATGGCAAAGCTACTGAAGCAGAAATTGCTGCATTTGGCGTGAAAGCTAAAGGTTATGCTTCGAACGCAGCAGATTTCGCTCAATCAGAAGAGGTTGTTAATGCTATAAAAGCAGAATTTGGTTCTATAGATATATTGGTTAACAATGCAGGTATCACTAAGGATGGTTTAATGCTTCGTATGACAGAAGCTCAATGGGATGCTGTTATTGCAGTTAACCTTAAAAGCGCATTCAATTTTATCCATGCTTGCACTCCAATCATGCTTCGTCAAAAAGGTGGTTCAATTATTAACATGGCATCTGTAGTAGGCGTTCATGGTAACGCAGGACAAAGTAATTATTCTGCTTCTAAAGCAGGTATGATTGCTCTTGCTAAATCTATCGCTCAAGAGATGGGTTCTAAAGGTATACGTGCTAATGCTATTGCTCCAGGATTTATTGAGACAGCAATGACAGAAGCACTTCCAGAAGATGTTCGCAAAGAGTGGATGAAAACTATTCCTTTACGTCGTGGTGGTACTCCAGAAGATGTGGCTAACGTAGCTACTTTCCTTGCTTCTGATTTATCATCATATGTAACCGGACAGGTTATACAGGTTGATGGTGGAATGAACATGTAATCATTGAGATGACAGTTATATACGAAGATAACCATATTATTATAGTTAATAAGAGTGCATCCGAAATAGTTCAAGGTGATAAAACCGGCGATAAACCTTTATCGGATATCGTAAAAGAGTATCTTAAAACAAAGTACAATAAACCCGGTAATGTTTTCGTTGGTGTACCTCATAGACTGGACAGACCTGTTAGCGGTATCGTAGTTTTAGCCAAAACAAGTAAAGCGCTTGCACGACTTAATGAGATGTTCCGCAATGGTGATGTGAAGAAGACTTATTGGGCTATAGTTAAAAATTGCCCTAAGAAGGATGAGGAGATTCTTGAAAATTATCTTGTGCGTAATGAGAAACAAAATAAATCGTATGCGTACGACAAAGAGGTTCCTAATTCAAAAAAAGCTATTCTTCACTATAAACTGATTGGTCACTCACAGAATTATTACCTACTTGAGGTAGATTTGATGACAGGCCGACATCATCAGATAAGATGTCAACTTGCTAAAATGGGATGTCCTATTAAAGGAGACTTAAAGTATGGATCACAACGTTCAAATTCTGATGGAAGCATCTGCTTACATGCACGAAGAGTACGATTTATCCATCCTGTTTCAAAAATAGAGATAGATATAACTGCTCCTACCCCTGATGACAATCTTTGGAATGGATTTGATATAGATTAAAGATTTTCTCTTACTAATCTATTAATTCGAGAAAAATACTTCTCAATATAAACATAAAAAAAGAATCACTACTTGAAGTAGTGATTCTTTTTTTATTGAACATTTAGCCTTACGGCGTAAATAATCTAATTTTATTGGCGTTGTACAGCTGAGTAGCTAATCTTCAAAGCATAAGCTTTACGAAGTGCTTGTTTAACCTCTGTTACAATACCCATCTTAGTATCTCTATCGATCTTAAGAGAAACAGTCATAAATGGCTGATCTTCCTCTTTCATGTTCAATCTTTCCTGAGTGATGTAATCCTGAACTTCAGATACTTCAGAGAACTTATCGTTCAACTGGATACGAGTTTCAGAACCCATTTTCTTTTGGAACTCAGGTATTGGTTTACCAACATAGATAAATGATACCAAAGATTTCTTTTCTAGTTTCTCGAGCTCAGTAGCGTGAGGAGATCTAAATTGAACCTTCAAACTTACTTCACGCATAGTTGTTACAATCATGAAGAAGAACAACAATGTAAAGATAAGGTCAGGAAGTGATGAAGTATTCAATTCAGGCATTCCACGTTTTCCCGATTTATTAAATTTTCCCATTACTTACCTCCATATTTTTTAGGTTCAGCTTCAGATATCTTCATTGGATAGAAATCACGTATAGCTTTTTGTTCATCTTCTGAACAAGCAGTATAAGTTTTACCACCAAATTTAGCTTTAGCTAACTCATTTCTTAACTCATTATATGCAGCAACAAGTTCATTTTGAACATCGATGTAAGCTTGGTAGCTTGTACCAACGTCATTCTGTACTGAAATAACATGTTTATCAGTCATCATAACATCACCTCCCAACAAAGGAATATTTTTCACATGTTTTTCAGGGAGATTTGGATCATCAAATTCATTCTTGATGAACTCTTTTGCCTTTTCTTTTAATTGCTCTATGGCAATGTATTCAGTACCACACATAAGTTGGTTGTCCTTATTAAGACGTACCTGAAGTACATTACGTTCCTTTACAATAATATTATCATCTTTTGTCTGATTTTTCTCAGGTGGAGGAGGCAAACGTCTTGCCAATCCACGGTCAGTATCCATTGATGTTGTAATAAGGAAGAAGATAAGCAATATAAAGGCAATATCCGCAGTGGAACTTGAGTTAATCCCAGGAACACCTCTTTTTTTTCTTGCCATTTTACTTTCTCTATTTATGGTTTTATATCAATGTGATAATATTATCTCTTAAAGATACCTGTCATATTAACAACTGTAGCTAAAGCAGAAGCACCTAATAAGATATAGATTGAATAGATAAACATATCTGTAATTTTCAACCAAAATACATCTGTATATGGAGCCTCGTTAGCTATAACTGGCTGATCAGAACCCATAGCATAAGAAACAACGATTACTGCAGCTAACACTACAAGTCCAATCAAAGATTTAATTGCTTTTTTAGGATTATCTTTTAATGAAGCAACAAATTGCGCAATAGCAGCAATAACTGTAATAACTACTAGAGCTATTAACAATGCATACATTAAATATATAAGGGTATCTGTATGCTCTGGAGCATTCATATCACCCACAGGGTTATTGTATCCTACTAAGTAAAATAGGCCTAATACTACTAAAATAATAGCAAATAAAGCATATAATACATAGAAAGATATTTTATATGATAATTTAGCCATTATTTTAATTATTTATTGTATTTCAAGTTATACTTCATAATCATATCAAGCAATGTGATAGAAGAATCTTCCATATCGCTTGTTAGAGCTTCAATCTTAGAAAGAATGTAGTTGTAGAATGTCTGAAGAATCAAAGCAGCAACAAGACCGAAGATTGTTGTGATCAAAGCCACTTTCATACCACCAGCAACAACTGTTGGAGAGATATCACCTGCTGCTTGGATGTCGTCGAATGCCATAACCATACCGATTACAGTACCCAAGAATCCTAAAGATGGAGACATAGCGATGAACAATGTAATCCAAGAGCAACCTTTTTCTAGGTAACCAGCTTGAACACCACCATAAGAAACAACTGAACGTTCAACTACGTCGATACCTTCGTCGATTCTCATAAGACCTTGGTAGCAGATAGAAGCTACAGGACCACGAGTGTTACGGCAGATAGTTTTAGCACCTTCTACATCACCTTTTTCCAAAGCTGCTTCGATATTTGCCATCAATTTTTTAACGTTAACCTCAGCAAGGCTTAAGTAAATAATTCTCTCAACACAGAAAGCCAAACCAACAACTAGAGCGATAGCAACTAATGACATAAAGCCAGCGTCACCTTCGATAAACTTAGTTTTTAACTCTTTATGGATACCACCTTCTTCTTCTACGACTGCAGCAGCTTCTGCACTATTTTCGTCAGCTTGAGCAACTTGTTCTGTCTGAGCAGCAGCTTCATCTTGTGCCATTGCTGATTGAATTGATCCTAAAGTAAGGACTCCCATCACTGCAAGAATTGCAAATAACTTTTTCATTGTGTGTCTAATTTTTTTAAGATTAATTAATTAATTATTGTTTATTATATTTCTATTTAAAATACTTATAATGAGAATAATGCGGAGAGAGCGGGATTCGAACCCGCGATACGCTTTTGGCGTATACACGCTTTCCAGGCGTGCCTCTTCAACCACTCGAGCATCTCTCCAAAGAAGCTATGCCTTTGCACTACTCTTTAAAATCGGCTGCAAATTACAAAGAAATTTGTTAACTACAAGCGATTTCAGATACAAATGTATCTTTTTTTTTCTTCTTTACTAACTTGAAAAAAAGATATATTAAAATAGCTACAAAATTTTAATAAACTTTATAGTCTAATAAATATTTTTGAAAATTTTTGATACATTATTATTTGTTATCGAATCAACTTCACTTAAGGATAAACCATAAATAGAAGCTAACTTCTTTGCTGTCTCAATAATATATGAACTTTCATTACGTTTTCCACGATATGGAACAGGAGCAAGATATGGTGAATCTGTCTCTATAACAATTTTGGAAATTGGTATATTTTTCAAAACATCAGGCAGAGTACTTTTTTTGAAAGTAACTACTCCGTTTATGCCAAAAAGAAAATTCTCAAAATCAAGTAATCTATTTGCCTCAATTTCATCTCCTACGAAACTATGAAAAATCCCTCTAAGATTAGTTCCTTTATATTGCAAAAGTTCATTATAAAGTTCTTCAGACGAGTTGCGGCTATGAATTATTAATGGTAAATCGTATTTTAGTGCCCAACTAATTTGAATATTGAAAGCATCTATTTGCTCTTTTTTATACGTTGAATCCCAATAAAAATCTAAGCCTACCTCTCCTATTCCAACATAAATAGTGTTCGTTGATAACTCTTTTTCAAGTGTTTCTAAATGAAATTTATAATCTTCTTTGACTTCGGTAGGATGAAGGCCTATCATAGGATAACAGACTCCTTTAAACTCATCGCACATTTTCTTTAGAGGTTGTAAAGAGGAGATATCAATATTAGGTAATAACATTTTAGTTACTCCCGCTTTGATTGCTCGACCTACGACTTCTTGTCGATCATCATCAAATTCTTCCGTAAAAAGGTGTGTATGTGTATCAATCATCAGACTTTTCTTCTCATCATTTTCATAACAAAATCTCTCAATTCACTCTTCTTGCTCTCATCTACATCAACCGAATCAAGATATTTTAAGCCTTTCTCAAAATAACTATCTATCAGTTCAAAGCATAGTTTATCAATATTTAGATCGTTATATATCGAAGTAATGGCTTCAATCTTTTCACTATGATCAAACTGCTTCATATTTATCCATCGCAAAATTTCACCTCTCTGTTCTTCATTTGCGCTGTTTAATGCTGAAATAAGCATAAAGGTTTTTTTATTACTTACTATATCTCCACCTATACTTTTACCAAAAGTTTTAGGGTCACCATAAACATCTAAATAGTCATCCTGCAACTGAAATGCTAAGCCGATATTTATTCCAAAATTGTATAAAGCATCACAATCTTTTTCCGAAGCAGATGCTTTTAGAGCACCTATCTTTAATGCAGCAGAAAGTAAAACTGCTGTTTTGAGTCGAATCATTTCAAGATATTGCTCAACAGTAACATTTTCCATTTTCTCAAATTGAATATCCCACTGTTGGCCTTCACAAATTTCAATCGCTGTATTTGTGAATATAGAGACAACTTTATCTAAAACGGCTTTATCACAATCACACATATATTTATAAGCCAATATTAGCATAGTATCTCCGGATAAAATAGCACTATTTTCATCCCATTTTTTATGAACAGTTGGCCTATTTCGTCTTACATCTGCATTATCCATTAAATCATCATGTAGCAAAGTATGATTATGATACATCTCAATGGCAGCAGCTTGAGGCAATACCGATTCAATATCATCTTTAAATAGGTTATAAGACATCAACATAAGAAGAGGTCTTACCCTTTTTCCACCTACTTCTAGAACATAATCTATTGGATTATATAGTTCATGAGGCTCATGATTATAACCTAATGAAGATATGTAATTATTTATCTTCTCAGTTAAATATGATGTTGTGAATGTCATAATATAATGTATGAAATGTTTATAAAATCAAAAAAGGCTGCCCCTAAAGCAGCCTTTTTAATATTTTCAGTAACAACTACTGTAGTTTAAATGTTACAGGCACTGTATATTTTACACGTACTGGTTTGTTACGTTGCTTACCTGGCTTCCATTTAGGCATCATCTTGATTACACGAAGAGCCTCTTTATCCAAATATGGGTCTACGCTACGTACAACCACTGGATCAACGATAGAACCATCTCTATTAACAACGAACTGTACGATAACTTTACCTTGAACGCCATTTTCCTGTGAAATAGTAGGATACTTAATGTTCTTTCCTAAGAATTTCAAACATTCAGCCATACCACCAGGGAACTCAGGCATCTCTTCTACTACTTGGAATATCTGTTGTTCTTCTACATCTTCTTCAACTTCAACAGGAGCAACATATTTTACTTCAACAGCTTTACCTGTCTCTTCCGAAGACTGTATGTTACTTTCTTCAACTTTTGCGTCATTTTGAACAATTTCCAATACCTCTTCTACTTTTGGAGCTTCTGGAGGAGGAGGAGCTTGTTTCTCTTGTTGTTCTGTAATAGGAACTATTTCTTCTTCAAATTGAACTGCGGCAAGACCTGTATCTGTGTTGAATTTTTTATCACGCTCACTCCATTCGAACGCAACAAACATAATTCCCAAAGATAAGATTACACCGAGAAGCAGCCATATACCTCTTTTACTTTCTAGGTCTGCTTTAGGAGATTTTTTAACTTCCATAAGTTTTATTTTAAATTAAAGTGTGTTCAATGTTGGCAAATGTAATTATTTTATTTTAATGTGTTACAATTCTTCTTATAAAAAATAACTATTTCACTTTATTTTGATTTATAACAATATTGCTCAATGAACTTTTAGCTATCTTTGAAAATTAATTGGTAAAGAATATTAATGTATGAATAAGATTACTATTGCAATAGACGGATACTCATCATGCGGCAAGAGTACAATGGCAAAAGACCTTGCTAAAGAGATTGGTTATATATATATAGATAGTGGTGCAATGTACAGATGTGTTACTCTTTTTGCACTCGAAAACGGAATATTTAACGGAAATGAAATTGATGTTGAAAGGCTTAAAGAACTTCTTCCAAAGATAAAAATTTCGTTTATTCTCGATGAAAAGGAGAAAAAACCACTTGCTTGCCTTAATGGAGTTGTTGTAGAAGACAAAATTCGTAATATGAATATCTCTTCTCGTGTAAGTCCTATAGCTGCTCTTGGTTTTGTTCGTGAAGAATTAGTAAGACAACAGCAACAGATGGGTAAGGAAAAAGGTATTGTAATGGATGGAAGAGATATAGGAACTGTTGTTTTTCCTGATGCTGAACTAAAAGTATTTGTTACCGCCTCTGCTGAAATTAGAGCTCAGAGAAGGTATGATGAATTAAAAGAAAAAAATCAAGAAGCTTCTTTCGACGAAATTCTTAATAATGTGAAGGAGAGAGATTATATTGATGAAAATAGGGAAGTTAGTCCACTTAGAAAAGCTGACGATGCTATTGTTTTAGATAACTCAAACATATCCATAGAGGAACAGAAACAGTGGCTTCTGAATAAATATAAAGAGAAAGCCCAAGTATGAATGTTGAGATAGATAATGGATCAGGATTTTGCTTTGGTGTAACTACAGCTATCAATAAAGCAGAAGAAGAGCTTGAAAAAGGTGGTGTTCTTTACTGTCTTGGTGATATTGTGCACAATGGTAAAGAGTGCGAAAGGCTGAAAAAAATGGGACTTATTACAATTAATCATGATATGTTTAAACAACTTCATGATGTAAAAGTGCTTTTAAGAGCTCATGGAGAACCACCTTCTACATATCAAATTGCTAAAGAAAATAATATTGAGTTAATAGATGCCACTTGCCCTGTTGTTTTAAGGCTTCAAAAAAGAATTAAACAACAATTCATCACTCAAGCAGAAGAAAATAACGATGTTCAAATTGTTATTTATGGTAAGAATGGACATGCTGAAGTATTAGGACTTGTTGGACAAACAAAAGGAAAAGCTATAGTTATTGAGAGTCTTAAGGAAGCTGAAAAATTAGATTTTACAAAAGACATTCGCTTATATTCTCAAACCACAAAATCACTCAATGAATTTTGGCAAATCATTGAATATATAAAAGAGAATATTGTAGCACCTGCTACATTTGAATTCTATGATACTATATGCCGACAGGTGGCAAACAGAATGCCCAATATTAAAGAGTTTGCTGCATCACATGAATTAATATTCTTCGTTTGCGGGAAAAAAAGTTCTAATGGTAAAATACTTTTCAACGAATGTAAAAGTGTAAACCCCAACTCGTATATGATTGATGGGCCGGAGGAAATTAATACAAGTCTACTTAAAAATGTAAAATCCGTAGGTATTTGTGGAGCTACGTCAACACCTAAATGGTTGATGGAAAAGTGTAAAACTGCAATTATTAACGAATCATCAAATTTTAAAATTTAAAAAACAATATCATTATTTAGCTTTTTATTATATTTGGCACATCTAATAAAAAGTTACACATGGCAACAATTAAATGTATAGGTATTTTAACCTCTGGAGGTGATGCACCAGGAATGAATGCTGCTATTCGAGCAGTCACCCGTGCTGCAATATACAACGGATTAAGAGTAAAAGGTATATACCGTGGTTTTAAAGGTTTGATAACCGGAGAAATACAGGAATTTAAGACTCAAAATGTGAGTAACATAATTCAGTTAGGTGGAACGATTCTTAAAACTGCCAGATGTGCTGAATTCAAAACTCCTGAAGGAAGAGAGTTGGCCTATAAAATAATGAAGGATGAAGAGATTGATGCTCTTGTTGTAATAGGTGGTGATGGTTCGCTTACCGGTGCTAGAATCTTTGCACAGGAATATGATGTTCCATGTATTGGACTTCCTGGTACCATTGACAATGATTTGTACGGAACAGATACTACTATAGGATATGACACTGCTCTTAATACTATTCTAGATGCTGTAGATAAAATTCGTGATACTGCTACTTCACATGAACGTCTATTCTTTGTTGAAGTAATGGGAAGAGATGCCGGGTTCCTTGCACTAAATGGAGCTATCGCAGCTGGAGCTGAAGCTGCAATTATACCTGAATTCAGTACTGAAGTCGATCAGTTGGAAGAGTTCATTAAAAAAGGATTCAGTAAATCAAAAAGCAGCAGTATTGTACTTGTTGCCGAAAGTGATATAACAGGTGGGGCTATGCACTATGCAGAACGTGTAAAAAATGAATATCCACAATATGATGTTCGAGTAACGATACTTGGACATTTACAAAGAGGTGGACGTCCTACAGCGCACGATAGGATAATAGCTAGTAGAATGGGAGTAGCTAGTATTCAAGCTCTTCTCGAAGGACAGAGAAATGTTATGATAGGTATTGAAAACGATAAAATAGTATATGTACCATTTACAAAAGCAATAAAGAATGACAAGCCTATAGATCAAGAACTTGTTAGCGTATTGCGTGAAATATCTATTTGATTACATTATATATTAATAAATAAAATATATTAATAAATAAAGTGAGCCCCAAAGTTCGTAAAAACAACTTTGGGGCTCACTTTTTAGCTTTATATTTGTATCTCTATTTTAATTGTGACTCATTAAAGTATGCGTCAAGGAGAGATTTTGCAGCAATGAAAGAAGTAAGTTTTCCACTTAATACCTCCTCCTCCTTCTCAGCAAGCATTGACTTTATTGTCTTATTATTATAGAAACTATCTCGCAGATGCTCATTTATGGTCTCATACATCCAATACTTAGCCTGTTCATTTCTTCGATATTCAAAATAGCCATTTGATTTTACAAAATCAAAATATTCATAAATCATATCCCAAATTTCTTTTATTCCAAGCCCATAGAAACCGGAATAAGTAAGCACTTTTGGTTGCCATCCTGAATCGGGTGTAGGGAATAGATGAAGTGCATTTCTAAAATGGTTAGCAGCTAACTTAGCCTTTTCAATGTTACTTCCATCAGCTTTATTTATAACTATACCATCAGCCATCTCCATGATACCTCTCTTTATTCCTTGAAGTTCATCACCTGTACCAGCAAGCTGAATAAGAAGGAAAAAGTCAACCATTGAGTGAACCGCTGTTTCACTTTGTCCTACTCCTACTGTTTCAACAAAAATTTTATCAAAACCTGCTGCCTCACAAAGTATAATTGTTTCACGTGTTTTTCGTGCAACACCGCCCAATGATCCAGCCGAAGGGCTAGGGCGAATAAAAGAGTTAGGATGTACAGACAGTTTCTCCATACGTGTTTTATCACCTAATATACTCCCTTTTGAACGCTCACTACTTGGATCGATAGCAAGGACAGCGAGTTTACCTCCTTTTTCGAGAACATGAGTACCAAAAACATCTATTGATGTACTTTTACCTGCACCCGGAACACCGCTTATACCTATTCGCATTGAGTTACCGGAGTATGGAAGGCACTTTTCAATAACCTGCTGAGCCAATAATTGATGCTCAGGCAAAACACTTTCTATTAATGTTACTGCTCTACTTAAAATAGTAATGTCACCTTTTGTAATACCATCCACATATTCCGAAACAGAAAGTTCCTTCCTTTTAATCCTCTTTTTCTGTTTTAAATATGGATTTACTTGTGATGGTTGGGCAATACCTGCGTTAACAGCTAGTCCCTTATACTTTTCGTTGTTTTCAGGATGTTCCATAGCTATTTCTTTAGAGTTGTTTTAACCTTAATTGTAATTTTTGGATTCTTTGGGTCGTTAGTAATCATAAGGATACGTGGTGTTCCTTTTACCTTATCCAAATTTCGTCCATAAACAACAATCTTTAACCTTGTAACAGATCTTGGTTTTAATACTCTTTTATCCAATTGCACACCTATAGCTGAATTGAATACTTGTAAATCTCTTATTTCAAGATCAGAAAGGCCATTATTCTTTAATAATATAGTATATGTTTTTCTCTTATTAGAAGCGATCTCACCCATATTCACTTCCATTGAAGAGATATTGATTTGAGGAGGATTTTTCTTAGCATATTCACTTGCTTTAGAAAAATCAGGTAGAAGAATTACCGATAAAGGTATCTCATTTTCTGCACAAACCTTATCACCAGGGTAGCGGGCTAGATAAAGTGGTGCTGTTGTGATACCTAAATTTTTGAGTTTCTTTGTATCTAAAGTAATTAATATTTTCCCTACTCCATTTTTAGCAATCTTCTCAGGAACTGCTTTTGCCGAAACATATGAAGGTAAATGCATAAGCACAGGTGAATATGGTTTATCGGATGTATTTGCTAAATTAAGTTCAATAACCGGATTATCACCTCTATTTATATCTTCAAATGTTATCTCTTCACGATCAATAAGTATGGAACCAATTTTATAAGGAAAAGTTTTTGAGAAATCTTTTATTTCGGTGGTTACCTCTCCTTTTATATTTAGATAGATAGGAGCATTCGATGCATTCGTGTAAACACCTATACTTTTGCTGAAACGGCCCAAAATTTTGGCATCGAAAGTCGAAGTAACGATACCTGAGCCACCAGGTTGTATAGGACTCTTAGTCCAATCAACAACAGTACATCCACATGATGATGTTACATTTGACAATACTAAAGGTTTATCACCACTGTTTATAACCTTAAAAGTTGCTGTTGCAGGTTTCTTCCAAAGCACCTCTCCAAAATCATAAACCTTTTTATCAAATTCTATTTTAGCTTGAGCAAAGACTGTTGATGCACTAAGAGAAGCAAGAGTAATTATTGTGAGTAAATATTTCATGTATATCGTTTATTAGCTTGAAGCAAAGATAACTATAATTAGTTTTAAAAGAAAACTCATAGCTTTAAAGTATAAGAAAGCGGCAAACAAATATTTAACTATATAAACATTTAATATAAATAATTAAACTATCTTTATCCGGTATAATCACAAAAACATAAACTATATGAAGAAATTTAGCAGATATCTGCTCATCACATTTACTACTATGATGCTATTCACATTAGCTTCATGTGATGATAAGGAAGACGTAGAATTTAATTTACCAGGTACATGGTACACTGAACAAGAGATCAATTTTGGAGTAACTGTTTGGGGAGAAGGAACAGTAATGACATTCAATCAAAATCATCAAGGTACAATAGGAACAGCCGTTGACTACATCTATTTTGATTGGCGCTGGCTGAACGATTACTCTTTTGATACTACTATGGAACTATGCTTCGAAGATGGTACATACGCATACATTAAAGGAGCCGACGCTGGGGCGAGAACTTTCGAGGGGACTTGGTACAACTCGTATGCAGATTTTTCTTACGATGTCGATGGGCAATACTTCCGTATGAAAAGAGCCAAATAATTTTTTAATAAAAATATTAATGAAAGTTACTTAATAGCACACTTTTAAAACGAAGGTTCCCCTCTAGAATAAATTTTCTAAAGGGGAACCTTTGTTATGTATATGCTTTATAAGCACTCTATTTTTTAATGTTCACAAGAACTAACCTCTACTATATAACATAATTAATATAAGTTTATCTACTTAATATTAATTGTTGGGGAAGATGTAAATGAGCGGAGCATAGGGAAATATGCTGATTCAACAACTGTTATACCCGATTTATAACTTCCTTTTTTGGTTATATACATATCGTAATATATTGTGTGAGTTCCTTTACTAAGTTTATCTATAAATATGTTTACCGATGAGTTTTTAATCTGATTATTATATACCATATCACCTTGCCACATAATTGATGACATTTGTTGGCGTGGCTGCATACAAGAGAAAATAGGATCTTTTATCTGAACAAAATCCATATTTACGGGAGATTCTAAAATTAGACATACTTTAACCACATCACCAATATTGAGAATAGTATTTTCATCGACTATCTCATTTCCACGATAAAGAGTCTTTTTTATTGATAAAATTGATGAAGAACTTTTCAAAGTATCTATTTTCTCTATGCCTTGAATATATACTGAACCGTAACTTATACCAGGATATGTTTTCTCGATAGTAATATTATTAACACGATTATTAATGTCTCTCTTTATATATCCAAGCGGTTCATCTTTATTGATTTTAAATGTTTCACCACCTGCATAAATATTTATAAATCCGGTCGGTTCATTATAAGTAAAAGCATTTTTATCAAGAAGAGCGAATATCGCATTTATAGTTGCTATATTACTACTCCAACTCTGCACGCCTTTCATTGCAATAAGCCACTTTTTCATCTCGGAAATCTGTTTTTCTTTTCCTTTAGATAATTGAAAAGCCTCAATTGTACTTACAACAGAAGGGATAATATTCGATGAATAAATGAATTCTGCTCTTTTTGTATCATAATATCGACCTAATTCTTTTGAATATACAGTATATTGAAGAAGAGATTCCAGAAATTGGTCACCTACTTCATTAAACCCTAACTTTTGGAATATTACAGAAGCAAGACTCTTTTGATATATGTCTAATGTGGAAGCGCTATTTTTTAGTAAATCAATATAATATGAATTTATAACCTTATCACAATTTAAAGATGGATTGAGGGCACATATATATAGATATTTAACTAGCCAAACAGGCAACTTCCTTTCACCATTAACTAATTGATTTTTCTCATTACGTGACTTATAATCAGCATCAACTTCATTCTTTAAAAAGCTAAAAGAGGATAATATCATATTGTTAACATTATCATTTTGGTTGATATCAACAATTGATTTAGCTCGAACCAAAGATTCTAAAATATCGGCTGTAATCGAAGTATTACCTTGCATTCCATTAAACCAACTCCAACTTCCATCAATGTTTTGAAGTTTGATTAAATGTTCTATAGCAACCTTTCGGTTGTAATTAATATAATTAATATCACCTATCTGTGAGAGGAGTTTTCGCTGACTCTCTTCATTATTTGCCTTAGCTATCCATGGTGTTTCGGCAAGAAATATCTCTTTTAAATCTTGGTTTTTTTGAAGTTCACTCGATAGCATATCATTATGGGCCTCAACAGGTAAACTTTTAAATAAAGAAGATAGGTTATGGATAGCAGGGATATTATTAACAATATACTCATTTATATATGATGCATAGAGTGCACTTGCCCATGAATATGCATCATATTCTTTAGGATTAAGCATATTAGGAATAGCTTGAACAACATGCCATATAGGATTTGCAGTTACCTCTAATGTTACTTTCTTATCTTTTGAAGAGTCAATATTGTAACTATATTTACCCTCATCACTAATAACAATAGGAACAGATTTAGTAACTATCTCTTTATCTGATAGAACCGGAATAATATTCTGCTCGCCATCCGAGAATTTTTTCCCCTTACCTACTACTCGGCAGATTATCATCGAGTAGTTATCCGGAACAATATATTCGAATTCGTAACTGTTTTTATCTCCATTATTAACTTCAAACTTTTTAGAAGAGGAGTAAATAACTTTATTACTTATAGGGTCTATCATTTCAAAATAAAGTTCGCCTCTAACATCGTGATCCTTGAGATTTGTTACTGATATTGGTATGATACATCTATCACCACTTCTCAAGAAACGAGGCAATTCAGTTTTCACCATAAACTCTTTATATGAAACAATATCTGCTTCTATCATACCGTAATCAACATTTTCAGAGTGTGCAAAAGCAATAAAATGCCATTTAGTCAATGTTTCGGGAAGTGAAAAAGAGATTTTAACCACACCATTTTTATCGCAATTTAATTGTGGATAGAAAAATGCTGTTTCCGAAAAATCTTTTCTTAATGCTATAGTACTATTATCAACAATTGACAAACTCTGCGTTTTTAATCCTACAGAGTTATCTCGCATATTAGCAGAAGATGTATTTAAACTAATCGATTCATGACTTAATAGAATCGGATAATTTGAATTCCCCCAATTATGTAGATAAGGAAGATCAAACACAGAATAATCACTAATATTTTTTCTATAATTTGAAGTCTGTTCTGTAATATTAAAATAACACGTTTCACCTTGATAAGAGGTAAATGGATAACTATTTACATCCCTTGTATAGTATAAATCAAAGTTCCATCTGTCTTTATAAATTTCATCTAAAGATGCATCATACATAGTAGACATAAGCTGTGCATTAGCCGGTTTACCATCAGGATATGTTATTTTCAACTTCCACTCCTCTCTTTTGCCTGGTTGCAATTTATCTCTAAATGTTTCCCAGTTCAAAACAAGTTTTTTAAATGGTAATGGTTTAATTATCTTTTTATTATAGCTATAGACCTTTCCATCTTTAACAAATGCAATATTTATTTCTACTCCATCACCATACTCTTTTTTATAAGCACAATCAACATTAATGATGCTATCGGATATTACATATATTTTATCTTCAATTATCCTATCTTTAGCTAATATTGAAAAGTAAATATTAACATCCTTCATACTTGTTCCAAAATATAATTTCTCATTTATTTTATCATCATTATAAATCCAAAAGTCATTATAAATTGGAGGACGTTTATCTTTTATTGAGAATAGAAGGAACTCTTGATTAAACTCCGACTCTCTATTTTTATTATCACTACATTGTAATATAACTTTATATCTACCTGAATTAAGATTTTTCACCCAATCCATCGGAATAATCTTATTACTATCATAATAACTTTCCAATATAAGGGTAGAGTCATTTATGCTATTACCTATATTGTATAGCTTAAAATGTACTTTACAATCAACATTATTTCCAAAAAGGTTATTAACACGGAATAAAACTGAATCATTATTCTCTTTTAAAACAGTTTCATTCAATCCTTCACAATTTATTATTAAAGAAGTAGTTCCATAAGGTATAGTAATAGAGTTTTCAATACTTTCACCCGACACATCAGTAGCTATTGCTGAAAGAGTAATGTGTTTATACCAATATTTGGATAAGTTGTTTTCGTGTTCAGTTATTACAATCGGAATTGAGAAAAAGCCCTTTTCATCACTCTTTACCACTCCCTCCTCTATCTCTTCGGATATAGTTTTGAAATATGCCGAACTATTTATTTTATACTTAACAGATAAGTTTTTCAAAGGCATATCCAATAAGTTCTTAGCGTATCCTATAACATTTATAGTATCACCTATAGAGAATGAGTCCTCAATAGGCATAAAGTCAATATTAAATGTTGGTCTTTTATATTCTTCAACCATAAAAGAGGTCTCACAAGATATAATCTTTATGCAATATCGTCCATTAAGAGATAATTTGGGCAAAGTAAATTGGCCATTAAATGCTCCATAGTTATCTGTTGTAACATTAATAGAGGTTATTGGGGAATGATTAGCATCTAAAAGAGTAACTTCATACTCTTTTAATGGTAATATTTTAGCAGAATCATCCACCATGGTATATGAGAAACCACTGAAATTAACTATTTGACCTGGTTTATATATAGATCGGTCAGTGAATATCGAAACTCTCTCCTTTTTATAATCAGTGAAACTTCTATAAGTTTCTGTGCGGAAGTTATTTATCTCCATTGCCTTATCATCACCCTTTGTGATATTATATCTACTTACCTTTTTGTTGGCATCGACATAAACCACTCCATCAGCATTACTCATTATGCTATCCTCAAAAGTTAGTTTTCGACTATTACCACTCTCCTCTGAATATATATTGAAGCGAGCATCTTTAATTGGTTTTCCATTCAATGCATCAAGAATTATAACTTTTTTATCTCCATTTGGTTGTGATTGGATAATAGGAAGAAAAGAGGTGATACAAATTATCTTTCCCTCCTTTTTACCATTATAATCTTCCAGTTCCAAATAGTATATTCCGGGATTTTCAATTAAAATATCAATATCTTCATTGTGATACTTATAATCTTTATAATTAGATAAACTATACTTTTCCGATTTTACCAACTCACCCTTTTGTATATTATTATTCTTGTAATTAACATCATTATAAAGTAGCAAAGGAGATATTGATTTATCAACATTATAAATATTAATTTTAAAATATGGTGTATTACGATAAGTCACTCTCAATTTTCCAACAACTCCGGCATAAAGATTATATGATGTTACCAAGATTGATGAACTTATAATCTCCTGCTCCTTAATTTTAAGATATTCAACATTTACATATTTTGGATACTTATTGATAACACCTCTTATCATATCAAGTGCTTCAACATACTCCTGATTACTAAATTTCATATCAATAAGTAGAGAGTATGGATACGCAACAGACTCATATTTAGAAAAGTCATCTGCTAACTTCAATAAATTATTCGAAGCATCATTATCATTATACCCTTTGATGTATTGTTTCAGTTCATTAAGTAAATTGGATGCGGTGATAATCCAAGCATCCATTAAACCTACTCTTTTATATTCATGAAGAAGAGTTTGATATATTTTTAAAGACTCATATTTACAATCTTTTTCTGAAGAAGCAGCTAAGAGTTGTTTCTCGAAATCAGAAATAATATTCGCTTTATTAAAACTATAATATACTTTTTTACTCCTTACTCTATTATCAATGCCCTTAAGAGTGTTTAGGTTTATATTTGAAATAATATGCAACATATTATTCTTGAAATATTTCTCACTAATAGGTCCACTGCTAATTACTGAGCTATATATATCATCACCTTTCAAAACCAAATAAGCCGCATCTTTCATTGATGTTTTCACATAATCTATTGCTTTCAAAGGATCTCTATCGGCTGTCAACTTAGCTAAAATAGAGTATAACAATGACTTTTCTTCTATATCTTTTGATTCGCTAGCCATTTTATCAAGTGACTTAATATCTATGTTCATGCTATCAGGTGATATATCCTCACGATATTGCATGGCAGTAAGAAAAGACTTAATAATTTGAGGTTTATTATTCTCTTGTGATGCTTTATTATATATTTTATATGCTTGAGCAATTACTGATTGAGGCAGTCCTCTTTTTTGATACTCGGAAATATTATCCCACATCTTTTCATAGCTTTGAGCATAACTATCGGAACAAAAAATTAAAAACGAAAGGATAAAAATGTAAATAGAGTGTCTCATAATAACTAATTTATTGTTCATGTTAACAAATAAAGCAATTATTGTAATAAAATCATAAACCAAACAGATAAAAATATTCAAACATAGGATGTTGCATAAAGAAAAGGGTAACCCAAGAACTTTGAGTTACCCTTTAAAATATATAAATAAAATATTACTTTAATATCTAAACCGTTACTCTTTTACCGGAACATTTTCAAGAGTAGCAACAAGGAAATCATAAAACTTCTGTACTGTTGGAATCAAGCAACGCTCATCAGGAGAGTGAGGAGAACGAAGAGTAGGACCAAAAGATATCATATCCAAACCAGGCATTACAGCACCAATGATACCACATTCCAACCCTGCATGGATAACTTTAACTAGAGGTTCCACACCAAACTGTTCTTTATATGATTTACGCATTGCAGCAAGAATAGGAGAATCAACATTTGGTTCCCAACCTGAATATCCACCACTTCTTACAACTTCCATACCTGCCATTGAGAAACAGCTTTCAAGAGATGTATTAAGATAATCCTTCATTGAATCTCTAGAGCTACGAGTAAGAATCTTAATCTCAGCTTTTCCATTACCAATATTTACTATTGCAAGGTTTGAAGATGTCTCGACTGTATCAGGAATAGTAGGAATCATTCGCAATACTCCATTATGACAAGCATAAATAGCATCAACCAAGTTATCTCTAATCTCATCAGGAACCATCATTTTTGGAAGTTCAACTCTTTCAGCCTTGAATGAGATAGGAGTTTCAGTAACATGATACTCTTCGTTCCAAGTATCTTCACATTCCTTTACATATTGCAAGAAATCGCTTTCTTCACTTGCAGGAATAGTTACCACAACTTCACACTCACGTGGTATGGCATTACGCATATTTCCACCTTTCCATGAAACAAGACAAGCTTCATCATAAGCAATTACCTGATTCATAAATCTTGCCATCAACTTATTAGCGTTGGCACGACCTTGGTTTATTTCTAGTCCGGAGTGTCCACCTCTTAAACCTTTAAGAATAACCTTAAATGCTATATCTTCCGGATCAGTCTCTACCTCTTTGTATTGAAGTGTAGCAGTTAAATCTTCACCACCGGCACATCCAATATACAATTCTCCTTCATCTTCTGAGTCAAGGTTCAATAATATTTCACCATCCAACTCACCAGCTTTAAGGCCAAAAGCACCAAACATACCAGTCTCTTCATCAGCTGTAATAATAGCCTCAAGTGGACCATGTTTAAGATCTTTTGATTCCATAACAGCCATAATAGCTGCAACACCCATACCATTGTCGGCACCTAGAGTAGTACCTTTAGCTTTTACCCATTCACCATCGATATAAGTTTCAATAGGGTCGTTAACAAAATCATGAACTGTATCATTATTCTTCTGAGGTACCATATCCATATGTGACTGAAGAATAACTTTTTTTCTGTTCTCCATACCTGGAGTAGCAGGTTTTTTATAGATTATATTGCCCGCTTCATCCTGGAAAGTTTCCACACCAATACTTTTACCAAAATTCAAAAGAAACTTCTGAATTTTTTCAAGATGTCCTGAAGGACGAGGCACCTGAGTCAATGAATAGAAATGTTTCCAAACATTTTGGGGAGCCAATGAAAGAATTGTACTCATAATTACTTATTTTTATTTGTAAGTGGCAATGCCACCAAACTATATATACCTAACAAAATTAGCAAAAACGTTTGTATACCATGCACCAAAAGTGCAAAAATTCCTGAATCCTCCTTGCCCACTCCATAAAGCATCATCATTGTGATTATTGCAAAATGCCATGGTCCGGCGCCATTAGGAGTAGGTACTACTACTGCTATACTACCAACAGCAAACATAACTAAAGCTGCAGCAATAGTTAAATTATCGGAAAACTCAAAGCAGAAGAAGGAAAGATAAAATTGAAAGAAGTATGATGCCCATATAGCTATGGTATAGAATATGAACAATTTGATATTTTTTACATCCTTCAATGATATAATCCCAAGCCAGATATTGTTTATAATACCCTTTAATTTGGCAAACATCGATACATTTCTAACCAAAAAATAGAAAAGCATTATGATTGCAATTAAACAGGCTAATGTAATGTAAAAGTTTGATGAAGTCAGTATCTGCTCAATAACATCCGACTTCGTTCCTGTCTTTGTGAAGAAAGTCAGGAAAATTTGAGTCTGTGACAATACCGCCAAAGCTGTTACAATAAGTACACAAAGAGTATCTATAAGCCTTTCGGTTACTACTGTACCTAAAGATTTTGCAAAAGATACGTTATCATACTTTGCCAAAACTCCACAACGTGAAATCTCGCCTACTCTAGGAATAACCAGATTTGCTGCATATGATATAAATACAGCATTGACACAATTCGAGGTTTTAGGGAATTCATTTAATGGAGCTAAAGTAAGTTTCCATCTTATGCCACGGAACAGATGACTTAACACACCAAAGACAAGCGAGAGCAACATCCACCAATAATTCATGCCACTCTTAAGCACTTCCAATACACGATCAAAATTAAAATCGTGATACATATATGCTAATATAATTCCACCTAATATAATAGGGAATACTATTTGAAGTGTCTTACTTAATATTTTTTTAAACTTAATTCTCACAAATTTTATTCAGATATCGAATCTTATATTAATTTTTTATCGTTATAATATTTACCTTTGTAGCATGCAAAGATACTATCTTAGAGAAATAAAACTATTTATTAATGAAATAAAATATTACAATGGGATTAGTTAGACCGAAAAAATTTTTAGGGCAGCACTTCCTCAAAGATTTAAATATTGCTAAGGAAATAGCTGATACAGTAGATACTTGCCCATCCCTACCTATTTTGGAAGTTGGTCCCGGAATGGGAGTTCTCACTCAATTCCTTATTCAGAAAGGAAGAGAAGTTAAAGTTGTAGAACTCGATTTCGAGTCAGTTGCATTTCTTAAAGAGAATTATCCTCAACTTAAAGATAACATTATAGAAAATGATTTCTTAAAGATGGATTTAGCAACTCTCTTTAACAACTCTCCCTTTGTGCTAACAGGAAACTATCCATACAACATATCTAGTCAGATTTTCTTTAAAATGCTTGACTATAAAAATCTAATTCCATGCTGTACCGGTATGATACAGAAAGAAGTAGCTGAGAGAATAGCCGCCGCTCCAGGCAGTAAAACTTATGGCATTCTTAGTGTTTTAATACAAGCATGGTACAAGGTTGAATATCTTTTCACTGTACACGAACATGTATTCAATCCACCTCCGAAAGTTAAAAGTGCTGTTATCCGAATGACACGTAATGAAACTATAGATTTAGGTTGTAATGAGAAGTTATTCAAACAAATAGTTAAAACCACATTCAATCAAAGACGAAAAACTTTACGTAACTCTATTTCGTCAATATTAGAAAAAGATAACCCACTCAGTGCCGACCCTATATTCAACAAAAGGCCGGAGCAGTTATCGGTAGAACAATTCATTGAGTTAACAAACAGAGTAGAGGACGCTTTAAAGAATAAATAGTTTAAAGATGTACAAGGAAGAGATTGAAGATCAAGTAAAGGCACTTATTGAGGAGAAAGATTCGGAGCAAGTAAAAGAGTTATTAAAAGGGCTACATCCTGCCGATATAGCCGAACTTTGTAATGACTTAAATACAGAAGATGCCCGATTCATATACCTTCTTTTAGATAACGAGACAGCTGCTGATGTTCTTATCGAAATGGATGAAGATGCTAGAAAGAAATTTCTTGAGATTCTTCCTCCTGAAACTATTGCCAAAAAGTTTGTAGATTACATGGATACTGATGATGCCGTTGACATCATCAGAGAGATGGATGAAGAGAAGCAGGAAGAGGTACTTTCACACATCGAGGACATTGAACAGGCTGGCGACATCGTCGATCTTCTAAAATATGATGAAGATACTGCCGGTGGTTTGATGGGTACTGAAATGGTTATTGTGAACGAGAATTGGAGTATGCCCGAGTGTCTTAAAGAGATGAGACAACAAGCTGAGGAAATGGATGAAATATACTATGTATATGTTGTTGATGATGATGAGAGACTTAGAGGAGTATTCCCTTTGAAAAAAATGATAACAAGCCCTTCTGTCTCAAAAGTTAAACATGTAATGAAGAAAGATCCTATTTCTGTGCATGTTGACACTCCTGTCGAGGAGGTTGTTCAAACAATCGAGAAATATGACCTTGTTGCAGTCCCTGTTGTCGATAGTATCGGACGACTTGTAGGTAGAATTACTGTTGATGATGTTATGGATGAAGTACGTGAACAGGCCGAAAGAGATTACCAATTGGCTTCCGGTCTTTCTCAAGATGTAGAAACAGACGACTCGTTGATGCGACAGACGACAGCACGACTACCATGGTTGTTAATAGGAATGATTGGAGGTATAGGTAATTCCATGATTTTAGGAAATTTCGACTCCACCTTCGCTTTACATCCGGAAATGGCTCTATATATACCACTTATCGGTGGAACCGGTGGAAATGTTGGAACACAATCATCAGCTATCGTTGTTCAAGGTTTAGCCAATAGTTCTTTGGACTCCTCAAATACATGGAAACAGATTGTTAAAGAAGCAATTGTAGCACTTATCAATGCCACAATTATTTCAATGCTAGTATATATTTACAATTTTGTCCGATTTGGAGCAAACAATACTATTTCTTACTCAGTATCGATAAGTCTTTTTGCTGTAGTGATGTTCGCCTCTATCTTCGGGACACTAGTCCCAATGACTTTGGATAGACTAAAAATTGACCCTGCAATTGCAACAGGACCTTTTATTTCGATAACAAACGACATCATTGGAATGTTATTATATATGAGTATCACAGTTCTTTTATCATAATTATAAGGTATTTGAATACTTTTTCATCTTATATTAAAAAAAAAAGAATTTTACGGCATTTATATAATTAAATTTATTTAATTTGTATTTCGCTATCAATGATATAACTATATATTACTCTAAAAAATTCTATACAATGGACTCTTACGAAATGAATGACTCTTTAACCGAAGTTCCTGAAGGAATAACTCCAGAAACTTTGGTCTCTTCAATTCCTGCAGAGGAGGAAGTTCCTGTGCTTGATCAAAAACAAAAAATGGAAAAAGTTATTGAGCGATTAAAAGAGATTAGTAACGACCCATGCAGTGCAGAGAAATCGGAACTAACTCAGTTGAAACAATCTTTTTATAAAGCTCATAAAGCTAACCAGGAAGCCCTCTACAAGGAACATATTGATGCAGGTGGTAGTGCTGACTCATTTGTAATGCCTGACAATGATTATGAGAATCAATTTAAAGAGATCATGAGTTCCATTAAGGAGAAGAGATATGAGATACAAGTTGAAGAGGATAAAGATAAGGAAGAGAATCTTAATAAGAAACTTGAGATTATCGAGAAAATGAAAGAGCTCACCGAATCTCCTGAAGATGCAAACAAATTGTATAATGAATTCAAAAAACTACAGCAAGAGTGGAATGAGATAAAAGCTATACCACAGTCTAGAGCTAATGAGCTTTGGAAAAGCTATCAGATATATGCTGAGAAATTCTACGATATCATAAAGCTAAATAATGAATTTAGAGAATATGATTTCAAGAAAAACCTTGAAATAAAGCTACATCTTTGTGAAGCTGCTGAAAAACTTGCTCAAGAGCAGGACGTTGTATCTGCTTTCCATCAATTACAAAAATTACATCACGAATTCCGTGAAACAGGGCCTGTTTCAAAAGAGTTAAGAGAAGAGGTATGGAATCGTTTCAAAGCTGCTTCAACTGTTGTAAATAGAAAACATCAACAACACTTCGAAGAGTTGAAGGAGAAGGAGCAAAGAAATCTTGATGAAAAGACTGTTATTTGCGAAATCGTTGAGAGCATGGACTTCGAAAATATAAAGACTTTCCAAGAATGGGATGATAAAACCCAAGAAGTATTAGCGTTACAAGCTAAATGGAAAACCATTGGTTATGCTCCACAAAAAATGAATATCAAGATATTCGAACGCTTTAGAACTGCTTGCGATCTATTTTTCTCAAAGAAAGGTGAGTTCTTCAAGAATTTGAAGGATAATATGGCTTCTAATCTAGAGAAGAAGAAAGAACTTTGCGAAAAGGCTGAAGCTTTAAAAGATAGTACTGAATGGAAAGAGACAGCCGAAATTCTTTCTAATCTTCAAAAACAGTGGAAAGAGATAGGACCGGTTCCTAAAAAATACTCCGACTCTATATGGAAAAGATTTATCTCGGCTTGCGACTATTTCTTTGAGCAAAAGAATAAAAATAGCTCATCTAAGTTTTCTATTGAACATAAAAACTTAGAACTAAAGAAAGAGATCATTGAAAAACTTAATGAAATAAACTCTAAAGAGAATAGCGAAGAGGGTGATGAGGAGAGTATAAAGGAATTAATGAGCAGTTGGAATAACATTGGTCACGTACCTTTTAAAGAGAAAGACAAGATTTACAATCAATACCATGATATTGTAAACAAACTCTTTAAAAAATTGAATATTTCAACTTCTCAAAAGAAATTGAATAATTTCAAAACTTCCATTAATGGTAAAGGAGCTAATTTGTATAGAGAAAGAGAGAAACTAGTTCGTCAATATGAGAATATGAAAAACGATCTAGCAACTTACGAAAATAACTTAGGTTTCTTGACAACAACCTCTAAAAAAGGTAGCTCACTTGTAACAGAGATGAATTATAAAGTTGATAAAATAAAAACTGATCTTGAATTACTACTTGAGAAAATATCAATCATTGATAATTTGATTCAACAAGAAAATAACTAAGATTAATAAAAGTAACGTTTTATATAAAGAAAAAAGAGATGATTATTAGTCATCTCTTTTTTCTTTATATAAACACTTAAAAATCAGTTTTTAAACATTATATATCCATTTAGATAAGTTGCTAAAAGAAGCCATGCCATATATGGCATAAATAGAATCGAAGAAATTCGAACAGGTGTAAATGAGTATATTATAAATAAAAGAACAGTTATATCTAGTAAAACAATATCTATGAATCCCAAAGTTGGATTTTTAAGGTAGAAAAACATAAAACTCCACAAAAAATTGAATAACATCTGAAACGACCATATCACAATAAGCATCGTTTTATTCTCACTCTTACTAAAAATTACATACGCTAAAGCAAGCCCAATACAAATGTAAAGTATTGTCCATACTATAGGGAAAACAAACCCTGGAGGAGTAAGTGAAGATTTATCAAGGTTTGGATACCAAGTTATCATTGAATCACTCTGAAATAGAGCTGAAGAATATCCCAAAACAAGACAAAATATTATACAAACGAATGAAACAAACCATGTATTCATAATATTTACAATCTACTATATATTATATAACAAATATTAATCCATTAATGTTTTATAATTCAATATTAAATTTTAAATAAATTCAACTTAACAGCAGAAATGATATTCATGAAATAGAATGATTTATGAGCAAATACATATATAAGCACATTTTGCATAAGGTTTTTTGAGTTAAAATCACTATTTTTGTATATCAATACAACACATAATTATGCTTATAACCCTTATTGTACTATTTATTTCAGCGATTTTTTTTGTTAGTGGTAAAGTTCGTTCCGATCTTGTTGCAATCTGCTCATTAATTATATTGCTTTTAGCTCAAATACTTACTCCGGCAGAAGGATTGGCAGGTTTCTCGAACACTGTTGTAATAATGATGATCGGTCTGTTCATTGTTGGAGGAGGAATATTCCAAACAGGTCTTGCCAAAATGATTGGAAGCCGAATTATAAAGTTAGCAGGTAAAAGTGAGTCAAAACTATTAGTGCTTGTTATGCTTGTAACATCATTCATAGGAGCTTTTGTGAGCAACACAGGGACTGTAGCATTAATGCTTCCTATTGTAGTAAGTATGGCTGTTTATGCAGATACATCTTCCCGTCGACTTCTTATGCCATTAGCTTTTGCAAGTAGTATGGGTGGAATGATGACACTTATCGGTACTCCTCCGAATATGATTATTCAAGAAGTATTACATAATCATAATTTAGCGTTAGCTGCTCAAGGGAAACCAATATTTCAAGAGATAACTTTTTTTACATTCCTTCCGGTTGGAATAATTATCCTATTAATCGGACTATTATACCTTTTACCTGTAACAAAATGGTTTTTAAATTCTAATGAGAATAAGAAGCAAAAAAGTTCAGACAATAAAACCTTAAAAGATTTGGTAAAAGAGTATGGGTTAACCAATAATCTGTTTAGAGTAAATTTCAATGGTCCATCAATTGCTTTAGGAAAAACCATAGTCGATCTTGATATTTATCGTAAATATGGAATAAATGTACTTGAGTTAAGAAGAAGTTCGGGTAGTAATATGTTTGTTAGAACAGTAAATCAACAGTTAGCCTCCACTTCACTTGTCTTGCAGCAAGGAGATATTCTATATCTATCGGGAGAGTTTGAAAAGGTACAACAATTTTCAAAAGATTACACTTGCAGATTACTAGATATACATACTGATGAGATTCAAGGACATAGCAATACAGAGCTAGATTTTTACGATATAGGAATAGCTGAAATACTTATAATGCAATCATCCTCAATGAACAATAGAAGGATTGCTGAAACAGGATTCCGTAGTAAATTCAACATAAATGTATTGGGAATTCGTAGAGGAGGTCATAACTTACTTCTTCACAATATAGGCGAACAGAAGATTCATGAAGGCGATATATTATTAATACAAGGAGCATGGAAAGATATTTCACGATTAAGTGAAGAATCAACAAATTGGGTAGTACTTGGACGTCCATTAAGTGAAGCAGCGAAAGTAACATTAGACTTTAAAGCACCAATAGCTGCTGCAATCATGTTGGCCATGATTGTTCTGATGGTATTCGATTCTATTCCGGTAGCACCGGTAACAGCAGTGCTTCTTGCGGCAATTTTTATGGTAATGACAGGATGTGTACGTAGCATGGATGCTGCCTATAAAACTATAAATTGGCCAACAATTGTACTATTTGCCTCTATGTTACCCATGTCTACAGCCCTGGAAAAGACAGGTGTTTCAAGTATGGTAGCCGATTATATAGTAAATACATTTGGAGCAAGCTCACCATATCTGGCGCTTGCAGCGATATATTTTGCAACGTCGACAATGACAATATTCATTAGTAACTCTGTCACAGCATTGCTTATGGCTCCTATTGCACTTCAATGTGCTATTGGCGTAGGCGTAAGTCCCGTTTCATTCCTATTTGCTGTTACTGTAGCAGCATCAATGTGTTTGGCATCGCCTTTCTCTACCCCACCTAATGCAATGGTATTGTCGGCAGGTCAGTACACATTTATGGATTATGTAAAAGTAGGATTACCTCTTCAAATTCTCCTTGGCATTATAATGATATTTGTACTGCCACTACTATTTCCATTTTAAGAGAATCAAGGAGTAGAGATTTAGAAGGTTTATAAAATGAGGAAAGGATAAAATGTAGGAAAAAGGGAAAAGCAGAGGAAATGATAAGAGGATGAAAAGGTAAAAAAGGGAAAAGGTGAAAGGAAGAATAGATAAAAGAGTGGAGAAGAGGAAAAGATAAAAATCGGGTAATGATTAAGAACGAATAAGCAATTATAGAGATATAGAGAATTAGCATAAATATAAAAGAGGCTGACTCAAAAGTTAACTTTTTAAACGATATATCCCTGCTAGAGCATATTCTAGCAGGGATATCGCCTTGTTAATAAGACACATTATCAGCCTGAACCATTTGTATTTGTAAAGCATTTAAACATTTAGCTGATAAAAGTCCGATTTATATAAAACTGATACCTATTGATACTAAATTGATAAACATTAATGTGATGTCAACTTATATTTTTATTTTAGCTATCAATTTTCTTATTTTACCTTCTCCAATTATTGGTGCATGAGCATCTTCAGGAAAAGCTATTAAAAATTGACCGGGCTTTAATGGTACTATTACATCAGGTTTGTCCGAAAACAGAGAACAATCGGAACTTTCATCATAAGCCTGACATTCGAATTTAAGGTCTTCTATTGTTTTCCATCCTATCTTCTCTTCACCCTCCAAAAGTATATGGATATCAATATAATCGCGATGAAGTTCAAGTTTCTGTTTCTCTAATTCAACACATTGAGGATTTACATTATTAATAAACAGGTCATCACCTTCAATAGTAATACGCCCCAATTCTTCATTTAATAAATCATGTGATTTTAAATATTCAAAAAGTTTTTTGAATAGAGGATGTATATCATATACCCTACTACAGTTTTCAAGATTAGATACTATCATATTGAACTATAATAAAAATTTAATATTGATCATTTATTACTTTTATAAAAAGAATAGGAACGTTAAGCAACACATTGATTACATTATTTTAAAGGTTTATCTATTCCATCTGGAGATAATCCTGGACCACCTCCTGAAAGATAGCCACGACTTTCACCTGTTTCCCATGGAGAAATCCAGAAAGCATAAAGATCACCATTTGTCAAGTAGAATTTCAAACGAATGTTCTTACCAGCCAATTCCGACAAATCTTTATTATTCTTCCATGTAATCATCTGCTTAGTGCTATTTGCTTTTTTCATTAACACACACTCTTTCTTTGTAAAGCCAGCAATAGGAGAACCATTTTCATCCAATATTTCTACAGCCAACATACCTTTTTTGTTTCTTACGTCTGCATTAACAAAAAGGTATTTACCATCAAAAGAGAGTTTTTCGGTAGTCAAAAAGCCTTCATTTTTACCTGATTGCATTGATACAAATCCATCACGACGTAGTGTTGCCAAACCTGTAGAAGTATAGCTATCCCACATAATTTTATTCAAACGACGTCCGCTTGCATAGAAATAGAGCGAGTCACCTATAATCAACGGCGTACCATTTATAGATTGCATATTACCCCAGTTCCAAGCACCTTCAGTTTCGTTAACGTTCATAAAAGGTTGATGTGTAGGACGGGAGAAGTGGAAACCATCGCGACTATATCCTAAGGAAATTACATTACGTTTTTGAATGCCATCAGCTTCACAAACTCTATTTTCAGGTCCTGCCCAAGCACTATACAAACCTATCATAACACTTTCATAAGGAATAGCATCAAAATTATAGATACCAGGTTCTACTTCAGGATACTTTTCATGACGAAGTTCTTTATCATCAGGAGTGAACCAAAAAACTATATGTTTATCGTCAGCATCCTTACGGACACGATGAGCCAAGCTTACCAACATTTCAGGATCTTCGTGTTCGATATAGAAACGAGAACGACTTGAAACAGCAGTACCGGCACGCATACTTAACGCCCATTTTTTTGTAAATGGATTATAAAAAGCGGTTGTACGATCGCCTTGGTCGCCCGATTGCGCTACTCCTTTGCTCCAATGAATACCATCAGCTGAATATTTTAAAACAACTTGCCAGCGACGATCTCCTTCACGACGTTCTATATTAAAAAATTTCCATCGTTTATTTAAGTCTTTCTCTTCACGATCTAACCAAATAGTTGACGCATCACGATTACAAGTGTCTACTATATTTGTACCAGGAACTACATCTTGATTAACCTTTTTCCAAACCTTACCATCTTCCGATTCTGCATAGCAAGTATAGAATGTTTGCTTATCCTCTTTATGAATAGTTCCAGCACCGGCCAAGTACCACATTTTATATTTACTATCCTTATCATCATACCAAATACCATCACTAAATGGAGCAGCATAAGGAGCACCTTGAATGGTTTTTTCCCACTCTTTGTCAGGTTCTAAAACCGGATTACCGGCATAGTATTTGGGGGTATGAAAAATAGGTAGAAGATTAGTTTCCGAAATCAAAAAGTTATCAACAAACAACTGGCGTCCTGTATTAATAGGAATTACAGAAGGTTTATTTTCTAAATAAGGTACCGGCATTTCAGCACGTACTGTTGGTTCCGGACGACGAGGAGGCCATTGTTCTGGCAAAGTGATTCCATTGTGTAAAGTTTGTGCCATCAAACATGATGTGCATCCCCAAAAGAATATGTTTACAAAGGTTCTTTTCATGTATGTATAGTATTTTTATAGAGGGAGAAAACTCCCTCTATAATATAAATTATTAATTCCAACCTGGATTATTGCTTGTTATATATGGATTTCCTTCTACTTCATCAATAGGAATAGGCATCCATTCGTCACGTCCTTCCTGGAATCCTAGATAAGCAGAAATGTTATATTGTTTGAAATATGGATCCGAAGCACTAAGTTCATTGAAACGTTCAGCAACTTTACCCCAACGAAGCAAGTCATAATAACGGTGTCCTTCTTGAGTAAGCTCTAGAATACGTTCATTCTCTACAATATTCATATCCACTGAAGAATAAGGAGGAAGATTTACACTTGCACGAGCACGTACTTTATTTACAGCTTCAGTTGGAGTTAATTGGCCTTTTTCACCTCCTGAAAGAACAGCTTCAGCATACATCAAAAGTACATCAGCATAGCGTACATAAGGATAATTCAAACCATTTGCACGGACATTTCCCATCCACATTCCATCACCTGGATTTACTGTAGGAAGAGTCCAGTCTAAACCTTTTCTACAAGCAGATTTATAATTTCCAGCTTGTGCTGTAACGATTGCAAAACCTTTAGTTACTGAACCATCGTCATTAGTTTTCACATAATATTCGTTAAAAAGTTTATTATCATAACAGCGAACTTCATCACCTGGTTTAGCATTAATTTCAGAAGCTGTATCATCAAAAACCAATGTACCAAACATTCTAGAATCGGTATAGCCATTAGCATCTTTTGATGCAACGAATGTATCATAAACCCACTGATGGATTACATGAGCATTTTGTGAAATTGGTGAAGGAGGCTGATTACCACGTGGGTCTCTCCATACACCACTATTTGTTAAACCTGGATTAAAGTTAGTGTTTACAGCATCGCCTACAAACTGGAATTCGAATATAGACTCATCATTATTTTCTGTAGCAACTTTAAAGTTGTCATTATAATCGTCTACTAATCTATATTCGCCATGATCACCACGAATGATTTCATTAAAAGCAGCAGCAGCTTCACTGTAATAAGTTTTAGTAGAGCTTCCATAAAGAGGTTCAATACCACTACGATATAGATAAGATTTACCCAACATGGCAGCAGCAGAAGCACTTGTAACACGTCCTAAATTATCACCTGTCCAATATCCTTTCTTAGGAAGAAGTTCTTTAGCTCTTTTGAAATCTTGAATAATGAACTCCCATGTCTCTTCAGGAGCAGATTGAGGTTTATAGTCTTTTGATGATTTAGGGAATTCTTTCATCAATGGAACATTACGGAAGTTCATGAAAAGAAAGAAATGACAGAAACCTCTCAAGAAATGAGCTTCACCAAGATAAGCATTGCGCAATTCCTCATTTGCAAAATTAGCAGTTGGAATTACTTCTATCATTTGACATGCTTGAGAAGCAGCTGTATAGAATAATTGATAAGGTTGAACAATAGTATACCAAGAAGAATTCAATGAAGCACAATATTGACCTGGAACGCCATAGTCTGTTCTATCGCTACTTTCATCACCACGATTCACCATCATACGAGAAGCTGAAACACCCATTGCTCGAGGAGTAGACATATAAGAGTAGATGCCTAAAATACCCTTATTTACATTTTCAGGAGTTGTATAAAAAGAATTTACATCCTGTTGGTTTGGATTTACAGCAAGTTCATCAAAAACATCATTACAAGATACCAACGACAAACTTACTATCGCCAATGCTGCTAATATTTTATTATGTCTTTTCATTGTCATTCAATTTAGAAAGTTAAATTAAAGCCGAAATTGTATGTTCTAGAGTTTATACTTGGAGCATCTTGATATAAACCATCTACTCCACGGTCAAACAATGTATTATTACTTACTTCAGGATCATACAATGGATAACTAGTTATTGTAAATAAGTTCTGAACACCTGCAAACAAACGAGCTGATTCAATAAAGCCAACTTTTCTAAGCAAGTTTTTATTGAAAGTATAGCCTATTTGCAAGTTTTTACAACGCAAGTATGAACCATCTTCAATATAGAATGAACTTGGTAAAGAGTTTCCACCATTAAAGTTATCAGTCTTAGCTATTGGTAAAGATGTCTCTTTGTTTGAAGGAGTCCATGAATTTAATGCATCGACTAATTTATTGTTTTCAGGATTGAAGTAGTATTGATATTTTGCTGCTGAGAAAATGTCATTTCCATATGTACCTTGGAAGAATGCAGTGAAATCCCAATTCTTATAACCAACGTTGATATTCAAACCATAAGTAAAATCAGGAGTTGGATTACCAAGCACTTGTTTATCAGCTTCGCCAACTGCTGCTGCTTTTTTAGGAGTACCATCAGCTGCTTCATACAAGAAGTTTCCATCGTCACCGATTCCTGCAACTTTATATCCCCAGAATGTTCCAATAGGAAGACCTGGCTGAGTGATAGTTGGACGGTCATTAAATTTTGAAGACATACCACTACCTCTGATAGGTTGTACACCATCACCTAGTTCAAGAACTTCATTTTCTATAAATGAGATATTTCCTTTAACATCTAAAGTCCAATCTTTCCACTCTTTACGATAACCTAATGTAAATTCAAAACCTTTATTCTCTACAGAAGCAGTATTGTAATAAGGAACAGGACCATCATTAATTACAACTGTTTGTCCTGAAGATGGAAGAGCTTCTAGTGGAGCTAACAAATCGTTATTACGACGCATAAACCATTCAGCAGTAAAAGTCAAAGAGTTGTCAAAGAATCCCAATTCAACACCCACGTTTGAAGAAACAGCAGTTTCCCAAGTCAAATCTTGTTGAGCCAAACGAGTTACATAACCATAAACACGTTTATCATTGAAGATAGTTGGTACAGGACCATATGCCAAAGCCAAGAAAGAGTAAGGATCGATAAAGTTTGCACCTAATTCACCATAACTACCACGGATTTTGAACTTAGAGATCCAAGGAATTTTGAAAAACTCTTCTTGATGTATATTCCAACCAGCTGATACAGATGGGAAATAACCTACTCTATGGCCATCAGCAAATTTAGAAGACTTATCACTACGGATACTTAATGACAACAAGTATTTATCTTTATAATCATAATTCAAACGAGCAAAGAATGAAAGCAATGCAGAATTCAATTCATTAGAACCTACAGTTCCTGCGCCATTATAAGTTGTAATTGCAGCCGAGCCCAAATCATTTACACCAGAGTCAATTGACATCATGCGATAATATTCACGCATCCAGCTTGTACCAAGTAAAACATCGAATGTGTGTCCACTAAATGTTCCATTGTAAGTAAGCAAATTATCAATTGTATAATTAAAGTTCTCATCTCTTGATTCAGACAAAGATGTGTATGGTTGGCTAAAACGAGAATCTGGGCTACCATCTTCTTTCCAATACGATGCATAAGCAGGAGTATGAGTGTAACCATGAGTATTCAAATAGTTACCGGCAAGATTCAATTTATACTTCAATCCTTTAAATAGATCTACACCAATTGATAAGCTTCCCATAATATCAGTTTTCTTAGTGTAGTTATTTTGAGCATACATTGAAGCTAAAGGATTTGTCAAGTTTGAGTTTGTTATTGAATAACCAGCTTCATAAGGAGTAGATACATAGCGTCCTAAATCATCAGTAACAGGCAATGTAGGGATAATGATAGAACGACTTGCAGGAGGTGATTGCTTATTAGTGTGAGCAATTGACAAGTTTTCAGTTACTGTAAAGCGACCTTTCTTGTATGAACCATTAACACGTGCATTATATTTTTCAAAATCAGATTGAATAACAATACCTTCTTGTTTTGCATAACCAATACTAGTGCTGAAAGTAGAGTTTTCACCACCACCTAAAATAGCAGCACTTAAATTCCACATAGCTGCATTTTGGTAATAGATATCTTGCCAGTCAGTACTTAGATCAGGATTAGTAGGATTAACATTCTGTGAAGCACGAGTATATCCACTATTATCTGCTAGCATATTAGCATAACTTCTCCATTGATCAGCATTCATAAACTCAAGCATCTTAGTAGGTGTTTGAAATGAGAATGCGCCGTTGATCTCAACAGTAGTTTTGCCTGACTTACCAGCTTTTGTTGTAACAAGAACAACACCATTAGCAGCACGTGAACCATAAATTGCAGCAGCAGAACCATCTTTCAAGATTTCAATAGACTCAATATCCGATGGATTCAAAGAGTTAATACCGTTATTACTTACAGCTCCATCAATTATATAAAGAGGTTCTGTTGATCCAAATGTACCTGCACCACGAATAAGGATGCTAACATCACCACCAGCTTCGCCACCATTTTGCAAGATTTCAACACCAGGAGTGCGACCAAGCAAAGCAGAAGCCACATTAGTAGTTACTTGTTTTACAAGATCCTTACTAGATACAGATGCTACAGATGCTGTTAAACTAGATTTCTTTTGAACACCATAACCTACTACAACTACCTCATCCAACTCCTCTGCATCCTCAACTAATACTACCTTTAAAGAGGAGTTAGCTCCTACTTTAACCTCTTGAGATTTATAACCAATATAACTAATTACTAAAGTTGCTCCAGTTGAAGTTTTTAATGAAAATTCTCCATTAAAATTAGTAATAGTTCCATTAGTAGTTCCTTTTTCCATAACGGAAGCGCCAATTATTGACTCATTCCTAGCATCGACTACAACACCGGTAATTGTCATTTGTTGTCCAAATATCTCAACCGAGATAAATAAACACAATAGCATTAATAGATACTTCTTCATAGAATAAATTTTAAATGTTATATAAAATAAGATTAACTAATTATATTATTGCAAAGTTGATAACCCATAATCATCATACGTGGAATGTGGAAAGGCCCTTTAAAAATATTCCCTTTTGCAGGTTGTGCTACTGTTCCATCACGATGAAGATATCCATACCATTCTCCATATTCCTTATCGGGGAAATGTGAATATGTCCATTCACTAATTTGTTTATGCATATCCAAATACTTTGGATTTTTTGTTGCTTCATATGCATAAAGTGTTGCTATTATTGCCTCGGTTTGTGGCCACCAGAATTTCATATCCTGTGAATAGTCTTGCACAGGTAAATTGCGACAATCACGGAAGTTAATAATGCCTCCATATTCTTTATCCCAACCAATCTCCCATGACCAGTCTAAAATGGTCAAAGCTGTATCAACAAGGTCTTTATCCCAATTCCTATGTTTTGCTTCTTCCAATATGAACCATGATGTTTCAATACAGTGACCCGGATTAATAAGACGACCATTACATGTATCAATAAATTCACCATCTTTACCAACCATTTCAAGCAAAGCATTGAATTCAGGACGTATGAAATATTTCTTAATTTCGGCTAGAGATTGATCAATTTGAATATCGAGTATAGGATCATTTATTACTTTTCTAATTATTGATGCTGTATTAATAAGAATCATTGTAATAGAGTGTCCTTTAGTCTCTAAGCTAGGCAAATATTTAGGAGCTAAATATCCTGGAGTAGAGATGAAAATAAGGATTCTCTTAAAAAGTTCCAATGCCTTCACAGAATATTGAGAATCGCCAGATGCTAGCGAATACTCAGCCATAGCGATGGCAGCGAAACATTCAGAGAATACATATCTGCGAATTCTTAAAGGAGTACCATCATCCTTAACTTCAAAATACATATGCCCATTTTCATCGAAACAATAAGACTCAATAAAGTCAATACAACTTTTTGATGCTTTTAGCCACTCTTCATTCTTCTCGATGTTGTTATAAGCAAAAGATGTAATGAAGCCAAAACGTCCTTGGAACCAAACAGATTTGGTTGTATCAATAAGGCTACCATCTCTATCAAGGCAAGTGTAAAGACCTCCATTTTTCTTATCCATGCCATTTTTCATCCAGAATGGCATGATATTATTAACTAAATCTTCTTTATACGACTCAGCCCATGAGTGTATGTAATCTTTAACTTCCATATTATAAGAAATCAAAATTTGTTACAACGTTCGAAAAAGTTTATTGATTCTAATTCTGCTTTCATTGCAGCTTCTTCCTCATCAGTCAAATTTTGGAATGGAGTTCTATTTTTCCCGAGATCTAACCCTATGAGTTTCATTATTCTCTTACCTCCAACAATGTTTCCTCGATAATGACATATTACGTTTATCACCTCTTGTGAAAAGTTTTGTCGTTCGCGAGCTGTCTCAATGTCTCCTTCGTTCCAAGCATTGATTATGCCAACCAACTCTTTTCCATTATAATTTGTAGTACCACCTATACCACCTTTTGCACCACCCATAGCAAGAGAAGGAAGAATAGTTTCATCTTGACCATGAAGCATATCAAATTTTCCGTTTTTATACAATCTACATTGATTATACTCATATATACTTTCAAAAGTGTATTTGATACCGGCGAAATTTGGAACACGGCCATCTACTGCTTCTAAAAGTTTTACCATAGGTAAAAAGGCGCCATTAAATGCAGGGATGTGATAGTAGTAAAATGGCAATTCAGGTGCACCTGAAGCAATTTCCTCAATATACTTAACTAATTCCTCGATACGTCCAATCTTTGGGAATGGAGGAGCCATTGCTCCTATGCCCCATGCTCCAATTTTTTGTGCATGTTCAGCTAGAGCACGACTGGATTTTACACAGCAACTACCTACGTGAACAATTACTTTGAAACCTTTAGGAGCAACAGCAACCCATTTTTCCGCAAGTTTCATTCTCTCGTCATCGGTAAGCATATATCCTTCACCTGATGAACCATTGATAAAAACGCCTTGAAGACCATTCTTTTGCAACATATTTGCATAAGCTTCAATTGGTTCATAGTTGACTTCACCATTTTCATAAAAAGGTGTGAAAGGTGCGTCAATAAGTCCTACTATTTTTTCCATGTTATTTTGTGTATAATGTTAATATTTTAAATTATTCCATATTATCTGTTGTGGGCTTGAGGAAGATTAGTTGTAGTATGAGCGCTATAACAACTAAAATACTTAGAAAGGCAAAGCCTTCGCCTAGATTTCCGGCATCGGTCCACGATCCCAAAATACTTGTAACTGCTGCTCCCGCAAATACTCCTGTCATATTCATAATACCATAAGCAGTACCACGATGTTTTGAGGATACGAATTGGCAAAGGATAGGCATATTATTGGCATCAAACATTCCATAACCTACACCAAAGAGAACGCCTGCCATAATTAGAGCAACAAAATTATCTCCCATTCCCAAAAGCAATAACGCAGGTATAGTCATTCCTAATCCGATTCCTCCGGTATATACTCTTCCTCGGATATTTTTCTGTACCCATCTATCGGATATGATACCACCAAATATTACTCCGATGAAAGACGAAGCAGCTATTGTTATAGTTGAAAGTGGTCCGGCTTGTGACATTGGGATCCCTAAATTTGTATTGAACAGTGTTGGTAACCAATTCTTTGTAGCCCAACCAGGAAGACTTGGTGCAGCGAAATAGAATAGTATAACCCAAAAAGCCCATGTTTGTAGAACAACTATCAATCCACTGAACAGTGATGATTTCTTTGTAGTGAGAACTGGCTCAGAAATGATGTTTGTATCTTTTGGCTTATCTTTTAGCAAAAACATTAATATTATAGAATATGCTATTCCAACAAGTCCAAACCAATGGAATGTAGTATGCCAAGTAAAAATTGCTGCTATAGTAGCGCCAAATCCACCCACAGCTTGACCAAAATATAGACCTGTCATGTGAACACCAATAGCAAGAGAACGTGATTTACCTTGATGCCAATCGGCTATGAGTGACAATGCTGAAGGTATGTAAAGAGCTTCACTTACACCCATTACGGCACGCAGGAAATATAATTGATTAAAATTGTCAGCATATCCCATTAAATATGTTACTCCCGACCAAACAAATAAGCTGCAAACAACTAGCCATTTTCTACTTAATTTATCAGCAACTATACCAGCTATTGGACTCATTATACCATATATCCAAAGGAATACAGCCATTAAAGCACCAAATGCTTCTGCTTTGTTCAATTCAATAATATCAATTTTCATTGCCTCCTGCATAGTTGAAAGCATTTGCCTATCCATATAATTTAGTAAGGCTACGAACCAAAGCAATGCAACTACTAACCAAGGATAAAAACTCTTTTTCATAATAATTAGATTTTATATTTTTATTTTACTTATATGCTTAATAAATAATCAAAAAATCAACAGGTAAATAATGTATTTTTCAACAATGGTTTAAGCAAATATAAAATCGTACTTATTTACCACCAAACATATATTAATAAATTTAAAATATTAATCTAAGTTTTTTAATTACAAATTATGAAAGGTTTAAATGTTTTACATAGATAAATTTATAAGTATATGATTTTCAATATTATATAATTTATAATTCAAGATATAATTATTTACATTTAAGTATCTAATTATTAAGCTGATTTAATTAAAAGATAAAATAATTATTAAACTTATTTATTAAATTATTAAAAGATTTGTATTGTTATATGTTTTGCTTTATTATATTTGCAAATAGATAAGACGAATTTTGATGTAATTGCAACAAAATCTTTCGCAAAAACGAAACATATTAATTAATTACTTTTTATAGTGTCGAAGATTAGTTACATGAAAACAGACAAGAATTAATACCATAATAACTAAATAATTTCAATATGAATGAAGACATTGTAGAAAACAACATTAATAACTCAATTGAAGAAAATATAAGAGTTCAGATTTTGAGATATGTAATGATTAATGGTAGCTTTATAATAACTGATATAGTTAAAGTAACAGGATATAGTGTTACTACTATAATAAAGTACGTTAATTCATTGATAGAAAGTAACTTTATAAAAGTTATTGGGAAAGAAAAAAATAATTACAAGGGTCGACAAGCTATAATATATGGTATTAATGATGATTCATCATTTTTTATTGGAGTTGATATCAAAAATAATATTTTATCAATAGCCATGATGAATCTTTTAGGGCAAATAATCTATAAAGAGACACATACTGAATTTTCCTTTAACAATAATCATCAATCATTAGATTATGTTTGCAACAAAACTTTAGAATTCATTAATAAACAAAATAACATAGATCGTTCGAAAATAATTAGTATATGCTTTAATTTATCAGGACGAGTAAATTCAAAGTTAGGAACAAGCGCTTCGGTATACAATTTCGAAGAGATGCAAGATACTCCTTTAGCTGACATATTGTCGGAAAGATTAGGAGTGAAAGCATATATAGAAAATGACACTAAATCGATGGCATATGGAGAATATGCATCATGGCTTAATAAAAAATTCAAAGATGTTATTTATATAAATGTTGGTTGGGGATTAGGTGCTGCATTTATTATAAATGGGAAGTTATATAGTGGCATGGATGGATATTCGGGTGAATTAGGTCATGTAAATATGTATAACAATAATATATTATGTCATTGTGGTAAAAAAGGATGTTTGGAAACTGAAATATCAGGAAGGGCTATATCTAGAAAAATTGCAGAAAGAATTAATAATGGAGAGATGTCTATTTTATCCAAAAAGGTAAAAGAAGGCAAGATTCTTACCATAAGAGATATAATTGAAGCAGCTGATAAAGAAGATCCACTAACAATAGAAATTATTGAACAAACCAGTAGCGAGTTAGGTCATCAAATAGCAGGATTACTAAATTTATTTAACCCTGAAGCTATTGTTTTTGGAGGTGAATTATCAGAAGCAGACTCAATATATTTTGCAAGACCTATAGAGCTATCTATTAAAAAGTACTCTTTGAAACTTATAAATCAAAAAGTTAAAATATTAACTTCAGAGTTAAAAGATGATGCCGGCGTTATTGGTGCATGCTATATTGCCAGATCAAGAAGTTATAATGATTTATTCTAATCAATATAGTTTAGGTTTTTGTTTACACATAAAACCATAAACTATATGCAAAATAGTTCGAAATATAATGAAGAAAACTCTTTTTTATCATGATCTATTTTATTGCTAACAGTGCGAATCATCCATTTCACAGTGTGATACATCCGTTTCACAGTGTGAAATGGATGTATCACACTGAAAATTGGATTTATATTTTAAAACTTTACACTTAATATACTTGACTAAATGATTTAATAAACAAAGAGATTAATACTAAATGAATAGTTAGATAAACAGTGTTGCTTTCGTAGTCTATTCAGAACTACTGGTCGCTTGAACTATCTTCTTTACCCTTTACATCATCATTTTTTATTGTACGGGCAGTACGTTTCACTTGTGCTTTTAATTCACCGAAACTCCAACTGACGTTCATACCGAAAGATCTTTGCTGGCTTTTACTTCCATAACTTAAGCAAAAAGTTTCTGCTTTCATTTCGCTATTAAAATTAATGTATTTGTTGAAAATATTTGAAGCATTTAATGAAACCATCAATTGTTTTTTCTTTAAGAAAAAACGACTTAATCTAAATCCATAATAAGAATAAGAGTTACCTTCATTTTGCAGAGTTATTTTTGGTGTATTACTTCCTCCATAAAAGCTGAAACGTAAGTCCCATGGCAATGTTTGCATGGCATTTAAATAGATGCTTGCAAAAAAGCCATTATTTCTTTGTTTCAAAAAAGATTCATCGCATTTAAGGTCTATATAACTTCCAGAGGCATTGACTGTAATTCGTGTTTTGTTTCCCGGATTCCAATTCATCCATAATGATAAGTCGGTTTTCTGGGTGTGACCAATGTTTCCATAGGTGCTTTCCATCACTCCATTGTTGATAAATGCATAGGGCTGAATCCCATTGTTAAGAAACGAATACCCTAGTTTAGCATCTATATTGAAATTGGAAGAGAATGAATTAAAGGATAATCCTAAAGAATGAGACTTTTCTGTCTTTAAATCGGGATTTCCATAGCTAGAATAAGTTGGGTCGCTAGTATTTCTAAAAGGATTAAGATAGTCAATGCCTGGACGACTGATTCGCATGTTGTATGAAGCTTTCAATATCTGTGCTTGACCTAATTGATAGGAAAGCATTATAGAGGGTACTATGTTGTCAAAATTTGCATTAAAATTTTTGTCAGGTATATTCTCATATTCAACATTCATAAAGGTATGTTCATAACGTACTCCTGCTTTAGCTGCCCATTTATTCCAATTTAATTTATAGTCTCCATATGCAGCCAAAATATTTTGTCTCTGCTTAAAGTTATTAGTTAAATCATCATCAACTTGATATTTATCATTATATTCCTTAAAATATTGCATTTCACTTTTGTTGTTTCTGAATATATACTTCGCACCAAAATCAATATTATGCATATTCGAAATAGGATTAGTATAGTCCAGTTGGAATGTATGCTCATCAGTTCGTGCATCATTATCATAATACTGATTGCGAAGCTCATATGGAAAATCTATTATATTATCATATTCAGTATAATTATCGGAATTGTTTGGAGAACCATCATACCTATAAGAGAATGTTAAATACTCTCCTTGCTTTTTGAAGGAGTGTTGATAATCGAAATTAGCACCAATACTGCTCATTTGGTTTCCACCCCTATTAAATGTGTTGTAGCTATATGTATTATTATGGAGCGAGTTTTGCATTTGCGTTTGGAGGTTGGATCGATTATAGTAGTTTGAAGCACTCATCAGCATAGAGAATGTAATTAGGTTCAAAGTGTCTATTTCATAACTACCTTCCATACTTCCGTAATGATAATCATCATGTCCTTTTCCAATACTTTTCTGAGTGAGATATTTATTATTATCAGATGTGAAATCTTCTCGATCGTTGAAATAATAACTTTTTGGCGAGTTACCATGATTGTACGAATAGTTTCCTGTAACTGTAAACTTACCAATTTGAGCAGTCCCAAATCCTCCGGCATTGTAACCTGTGTTTGTAACACCGGCATCCAAAGAAACAATATATCCCTGCAAACTGCTTCCATGTATAGTAATGATATTTAAAATTCCTCCAATGCCTTCAGCATCGTACTTAGCTCCTGGTTCTGTTATTACTTCAATGGCTTTAACAGAATTAGCAGGAAGACTTTTCAGCACCTCTTTTGGATTGTTGCTCATCATATTGTTGGGCTTACCATTGACATGAACTTTAAAATTGGAACTCCCATTTACTTGAACCTTATCCTCGCCGTCCACAATTACTAAAGGTACTTTTCGAAGAATTTCCAATGTAGAGTTTGTTTTTGAATCCGGATCGTCCTCAACATTATAAGTAACTTTATCAATTTCAGCCTTCACCAATGGCTTTTGTGCCACAACTTCTACACCTTCAAGCATTTCGGATTGTTCGGATATAAGGATAGTACCTAAATCGGCAGTTGTTTTATCTTCGGTCAAAGAAAAATTAATTTGCACACTTTTTTTCCCTACAGAGGAGAAAGTAATAATATAGTTGCCAGCTTCTTTTAATTTCTCATTGAATTTGCCATTATTCGATGTAATGGCTAATAGTACAGGTTTATCAGGAGTGTTCGATAAAGAAATTTTCATAGTAGCATAGGGCTCACTTTTTTGCGTTAATGAATCTAATAAAATTCCTTTTACTGAATAAACACTATGAGATTTTTGCGCAATGGAGCGCTCAGGGAGGGTTGCTAATAATAATAGAAGCAACCAGAAACAATAGTTTTTCATGTTCTAGTTTATATTTTTGTCCCGCAATGTACAAATTATACTAATTCACAAATATCTTAATAAGTCAAGTTCAATCATTATATAACTTTGTTTAATAGGGATAAATATAAATTCAAATTTATACTAGTTTTATTCAATTAATGTGAATAAATCATAACCAGCGACCACACGCTTAGGAGGCGCCTGGTCGCTGGTTATAAATATGCAATACTTACTTCTTTAAAAAAACTGCGTTTATGCAATAAGTAATTACAAATATTTTTGTATTGAACTAGTCAATTCATCTCGATAATTATAAATATCATCTAAGCTATCTATTTTATATTTACACTCATTCTTTTCTGCATCAAATATTCCTATACTATTACTAGTTTTATTTAAATATAAACGACAAACAGGTTTACGATTATTATCATCAATAAATACAGCAAAATAACTTTGAGCATCTCGGTAAGTAATACGTTCAGAGATAATAACATTACGAAGGATAGACTTAATGACGTAAAAAGCTTCAAGTTCATCAGATGTAGTTACTATTTTATTAACCGGTTCATTTTTTTCATCCTTACATTCTTCTGTTGTTTCAGAAGAGGATATCTGCTCTGTACTTTTAATTGCCACATTTAAACGTTCAGATATAATTTCATTAACATGGCTTGCAAGTGAACGCTTAACAAGTTCTGTAAATTGTTCAAGTACTTTTTGTGTCATCACACCATCATAAACTCTTTTTGAAAGTAATTTAACAAACTCATGAGATGGGGCGCCGAATTCAGCTTTAATTTCAGTCTTTAAAGCAGACATGAATTTTAATTCACTAGCAGTACTTAATATAGTTTCTAAATTAAAATAAGACTTATGAAATTTTTTAAGTTCCTCAACTTGATTCTCTTTTATGCTCTCCATATTTATCTCTAAAAAAGGAGTATCATCCATCAGATTTTGCTTACTTAAATCTGTGTAAAATCGATATGTAATGCCATTAGTTAATACACCGAATTTAGCTTTTGAAGCAACAAAATATTTTTGTAGTTGATTGTCATGTAAGTTTAAATCCTGATTCCAATGTTTGCATTCAATTAACATTATAGGCTCTCCATCTTTCATTATAGCATAATCAATCTTCTCCCCTTTCTTTTTTATTAAATCGCAATCCATCTCTGGAATTACTTCAAGAGGATTAAATACATCATATCCCAACATTTGGATAAAAGGCATAATAAATGCGTTTTTTGTAGCCTCTTCTGTTAATATTTGCTCCTTAAGGCTTTGCACTCTATCGGCTAATTGTTTGAAGTGATCTTTAAAGTCCATAGTATTAGTTTTTAGTTATTATTAAAATGCTTTCACGCTCACGTATCCTTCTTCATCATAAATATCTGTAAAATATCAACCTCTCTAAATAAAAAATTGAATTGTTTTAATTGGTACTATACAGAGCTTCTAATTGCAGTATTGATCTATTACTATAATATAACCAATCTATATTACAACAATATAGATTAACAAAAATAATAAAATACAATAATAATACTAGTATAATAATAAATATTTGATAATCTGCTATTTTAGTGTTCATAACAACCAATATAAAACTAATTAACAGAATTATTGATAATAAAAAAGTCTTTATAAAATAATGTTTTACTTTAGCTTTTACTTATTGAAATGAAAAGAAAAAGTAGCGATATAACACTTTAACCAATTTAAATAAATATATCCTATATGAAAGTTGAAGTTTAGAATGTTTGTTAATACGAGAGTTCTTTTGTAGTCAAAAATATATTAGGATGCTATAAAATAATAAGCGGTTTCCCTATCATAGAGAAACCGCTTATAATATAAATCAAATAAATATTTTATTAGATGGATTGATAAATATCATCCTTTACAAGTTCTTTAAACAATTGTGCATAACGATCACATACTGCTTCAGCAAAATGTTTACCTTTTTCAGCTGTTGCAAATTTTGGATCTCCAATACCAGTATCGGTCGACACCTTCTGCCAATTTCGTGGAATCCATGCTACGTTCGAGCGCAACGTCTCAATAGCAAAAGGAGTATATTTACCCTCTCCTGCCAGTCTCATATCAACCAATTCGGGGTGATAATGCATCATAACTGATGTCTCAACTTCGTCGGCATGATCGCCTGGAGATTCAAAATAATCTTTCACTGGAAGAACTTTATACCATTCGCTAGAAGCAATTAAAAAATCATGATAATCAATAGAGAGGTCACGAATCATATTTTTAAAACAATTTCCGCCATGTCCATTTACTATCACCAACTTCCTGATTCCTTGCGCATAAAGTGAAGAGACGATATCAGTAAGAATAGCTTTTTGAGTTTCATAGCGACTATGTACACAAAAAGACAATTCACGTTGTCCCGGATTTTGAGACCCCATAGTAACATACGGCATTACCATACAACGTACACCATATTGTTCCCATGCTTTTAATGAAGCATCCACCGCTATATCGTGTGACAATATACAATCGGTAAGATAAGGAAGGTGTAAATTATGGGGTTCAGTAGCTCCCCAAGGTAAAATCGCTAAATCATAAACATTATCCTTAACATGACCATAGCAAGCTAAGGAGAGATCAAATTCTCTATTCATACATTTTTCAATTTATTTTGATTAAGATTACTTTAGGATATATTTTTATATGTAAAGAATAAATACAGGATTTGCTAAATTTATAGCTATGAATTGTTAATTGTATTGTGATAGATACCGAACATGTACCGAATTTTGTTCCAAAAGAACACAAAATATTTTATTTATCACATTTGTTTGTTAAATTATTTAATAAACAGAAACATTTACAAACAAAAATAACTAAGTTATTTCACATCTTAACATTATGATATTCAATAACTTAGCTATGTCGGGGTGACTGGATTCGAACCAGCGACCACGCGCCCCCCAGACGCGTACTCTAACCGGGCTGAGCTACACCCCGAAAATGCGGTGACAAAAATAATTATTTATTTTTATTATACAAACCCCAATGAAAAATTAGCAACCCATATATTCACTATAGAAATCAAGCATCTCAAAGATATCTTCACGTGTTGCTGCATTGTCAAGTTTTATATCTCCAACATCTGATAGTAGAGTAAAGTTTATAATTCCTTCACTGTTTTTCTTATCGTGCGTCATAAAATCATATAATGCATCATAATCTTTACAAGATATGTTCAATACACCATAATTTTCTTTTATAAACTGAATGGTTTTGTATAGCTTATCTTTAGGGAACTCAGCTTTAACAAATGAAAAATATAGTTCACATATCAATCCATAAGCTACTGCATATCCATGGAGGATTGGGTGATTTTTAAAAAGAGAAAGGCTTTCAAAAGCATGACCTGCTGTATGACCAAGGTTTAATGCTTTTCGAATATTTTTTTCGAATGGATCTTTTTCTACAACCTCTTCTTTAATTTTCACAGATTTCTCAACCAATGATTGCAACTTTTTATAATCGATGTTATCAAGGTCGAATTTCAATAGTTCGATTAAATGTTCATAATCACTTATAAGAGCATGTTTTAACATCTCGGCATATCCGGATAAGATGTTGTTCATATCCAAACTCTTTAAAAAGTCAGTATCTATAATTACAGATTGGGCAGGAGCAAAAACTCCTACCTCATTCTTCAATCCATTGAAGTTTATGCCGGTTTTACCTCCTACTGAAGCATCAACCATTGCAAGAAGAGTGGTTGGAATATTAATATACTTCATTCCTCGTTTAAATGTTGCAGCAGCAAATCCTCCCAAGTCTGTTACCATTCCACCACCAACATTTATCATCAACGAGTGACGAGAAGCTCCTCTATCGCCTAACTCTTTCCAAACATATGATAAAGTTTCAATATTTTTGTTCACATCCTCAGCGCCAATAGTGATTACTTCAGCACTTTTCATAAAATCAAATTCTGAGATTAATGGCAAACATAGTTTACTGGTATGTTCGTCAACTAGAACAAATATTTTATCATGTGCACAATCTGAAATAGCTGAAAAAAGATTTTTTTTCAGATTATCACAAATAATCACTTTTTGCTTATTCATATGACTCAATTTTGAATACAAAAGTAGACAAAAAAAAGTACCTTTGCATCTTAAAATTAAAAAAATGAAAGGAATATTACCTAATCAATGTAAAACAATAGGATATGTTATATTGGCATGTAGCATATTCCTTCCTGCTATTTTATATATTATGGGGTATATAAATGATAGCAATTTTATGCTCGCAAAAGCTACTGTAAAAGTATTAATATGGTTTGCTCTCTTCATGATTTTTTTAGCAAAAACAAAAAATGAAAATGAAGAGACATCAGCAATAAGAATAAAATCATCATGTTATGCTCTTTACTTCATATTCATATACTATATAATAATGTTAGTTAAAGGGCTATATGAGGGTAATCTTAACGGAGCAGACTCATCGGCATTGATTGTCTTTATGACATTCAATGTAATCTGTTTAGAATTTGGAATTAAAAAAACAAAAATTGATAAATTATTTAAAAAATAAACAGGTGCAATTAAACCTTTAAACCTATATTTTATCATAGGTATCATTGATATATATTTATAACTTGGAAACATTAAAGATGAAGAAACTTGAATTATTATTATGCATGGTATTTACTATGATGACTGTAGCTACAGCTCAAACTAATATCAAGCAAATTACTCTGAACGGAAAAGTGATTGATAAAGAAGATAAATCACCCATTGCACAAGCTACTATTCAGATATTATCTTTGCCTGACAGTACAATGGCTGTTGGAAATGTAACTAACAATAGTGGTAATTTTTCGTTTAGTGCCAAGCCGGGAAGATATGTAATGAAAGTTTCTTTTGTGGGCTATGTTAACTACTTAAAGCCATTACATCTTACAGCAAATAAACCTACTGTGAATCTTGGAACAATTGAGTTGAGTTCAGATGCAATAATGCTGAAAGAGGCTGTTGTCATCGCCGAAGCTCCTCAGGTAACTGTAAAGGAGGATACTCTTCAATATAATTCATCGGCTTATAGAGTTCCACAAGGTGCTATGTTAGAGGAGTTGGTTAGAAAACTTCCGGGTGCAGAAGTTACTGAAGATGGTGGTATAAAAATTAATGGTAAGGAAGTCAAAAAAATCATGGTTAAAGGTAAAGAGTTCTTCGGTGGTGATGTTAAAACCGGCCTTCAAAACCTTCCTGTTGACATGATAGAAAACGTGAAAGCTTATGATAAAAAATCCGATTTGGCTCGAATTACTGGTATTGATGATGGCGAAGAGGAGACTGTACTTGACCTTACTGTAAAAAAAGGTATGAATCAAGGTTGGTTTGGTAATATAGACCTTGGTGGTGGTACTGAAAATAGATATACAGGTAATGCTTTAATAAATTACTTCAATGATGACTCACAAGTAACTCTTTTAGGTGGTGCAAACAACGTCAATAACCAAGGCTTTTCAGGAGGTGGTGGTCCACGTTGGAGAAGTAGTAATGGACTTAATGCAACTAAAACTATTGGAGCAAGTTTTGCACACGATTTTGAGAAACTTGAAATTGGTGGTAGTGCACGATACAACTACAGTGATAACGATGTTCAGGGAGTAAGTTATACGGAAAGATTCCTTCAGGGAGGAAGTTCTTATTCAAACAAAAATAGTCTTAATAGGAATAAAATGAAAGATTTCAATGCCGATATGAGATTGGAATGGAGACCTGATAGCATGACTAACATAATATTCCGCCCTAACGTATCGTATAGAAAAAGTAATGGTAGTGGACAAAATCAAAATGGTACATTTAATGAAGATCCTTTCAACATAATAGCGAATCCTAATGACTATCTTAATTTATCGAATTTAAATGAAGATCCTCTTGAAGCTATCAGAGTCAATTTGGAGAATCGAAGTTCATTATCTAAATCTAGCTCTACTAATGCAAATGGAACTTTTCAATTTAATAGAAAATTAAATAATGAAGGTAGAAACATTACTTTTAGAGCAAGTATGGGATATAGTGATTCAGAAAATAACAATTTTAGTGAATCATTAACACGCTATTACTTTTTGGAAAGAGATTCTACAATAAATCAATATATTACAACACCAACGAAATCATACAACTATAGTGCTCAAGTTACCTATAGTGAACCTATTGCTAAAGCTACATTCTTACAGTTTAGCTATAATTTCCAATATAGATATAACACAAGTGACAAAAGTACATATGATTTAAATGACAACATAAATGGTCATCTTCCTTCAGGGTATGAAAATAACAAAGTTGACAGCTTAAGTAAAGACGCTACTTATAAATATTTCAATCATGATATTCAAGTAGGTCTACGTTTTATTCGTACTAAATATCAACTAAGCTTAGGTGTATCTTTACAACCTCAAAATACAAAACTATCATATAAAACAGAGAGAGGTGGACAAATTTTAAATATCGATACGACTCGTAGTGTATTGAATTTTTCTCCTAATATTGACTTCCGTTACAGATTCTCGAAAGTTAGCCAACTTAGGGTATATTATCGCGGTAGAAGTAGCCAACCAAGTATGGACAACTTATTGCCAATTACAGACTATTCAAATCCATTAAGTATACAAGTTGGTAATGCCGGATTGAAACCATCATTCTCACATAATATTGGGTTTAATTTTAATACATTCAATTCCGAAAGACAGAGAAGTATTATGGTAAATTTGAATGCTCAAGTTACTCAGAATGCAATAAGCAATAAATCTTTTTATGACACAACAACCGGTGTTAATACAAGTACATATGAAAATGTCAATGGTAACTGGAATGCATTTGGTATGTTTGGATATAGCACAGCTTTAAAGAATAAAAAGTTTACCATCAATTCATTTACTAGATCAAGCTACTCAAGCCAAGTTGGTTTCCAAAGTGATAAGACTTATGGAGGTACTGTAAGAAGTAGAGGTACTAAATTAGTAATTGGTGAAAACCTTAACGGTTCTTACCGTAATGATTGGTTTGAATTTGGTTTAAATGGATCGATAGAGTATACATGGGAACGTAATAATATAGACCCAACGAGAAATAAAGAGCCTTATACATTCTCATATGGAGCTAATACAACTATTACTCTTCCTTGGAATATGAGCTTTACTACAAACATTACAAACCAAACTAGAAGAGGATACCCGGATGCTGATATGAACAAGAGCGAACTTATTTGGAATGCTCAGATTGCTCAAACTTTATTCAAAGGTTCTACTACAGTAAGCTTTGAGATGTACGACATATTGAAACAACAGAGCAATATAACAAGTACTATGATGTCTGATGCACGAACTGTTACTTCATATAACAACATTAATAGTTATTGCATGTTCCATGTTATTTATCGACTCAATATATTTGGTAGCAAAGCTGCTCGCGATAAGATTATGAATGGTAGAGATGGCTTTATGCCTGGTGGTATGCCTCCTGGAGGAATGCCTCCTAGAGGTGGAATGCCTCCTAGAGGTGGAATGGGAGGAGGAAGACGTCCATTCTAATAAAGAGATTAATATTTCGAAGATAATATAGCTAATGCCCCTAAGGTTTCATAAAAACTTTTAGGGGCATTTTGTATAAACTCCATTTTTTTTATTTAAGTTTGCTATACAAGTAATAATATATTTATATGGAATTTCCATCTGCCTACAGTGATATATTTGTTATAATCTTCAATATTGTCTATTTCATCACTATTTTTTTCACAATAATAATAGTAGTATTAGATAATAGAAGCCCCATAAAAACTATAGCATGGATTCTGGTTCTTTTCTTTCTTCCGCTCATAGGTTTATTCCTATATTATTTTGTAGGTAGGAATACACGTACACATAGACTTATAAGTAAAAGAAGATTTTCTAAAATCCTTAGACGTCCTATGGCCGAATACCAAGCTCAAAAATCTTTTTCGGGAAATATTGAAGAGAACAAACTTATGCGTTTCTTCAAAAATATAAATAGTGCGCTCCCTTTCGAAGGTAATAGCATAGAGACATATACTGATGGAAGTTCAATGATGCTTTCGCTTATAAAGGAGATAAAAAAAGCTAAGCATCATATTCATATGGAGTTTTTTATCTTCAATGATGATGCTATTGGAAAACTCATTAGAGATTGTTTGATTGATAAAGCTAAAGAGGGTGTTGAAATTCGTATTTTATTCGACGATGTAGGTAGTTGGAAAGTATCACATTCATTTTATGAGAAAATGCGAGGGAATGGGATAGAAGTTAAGGCTTTCCTAAAAGTTAAATACCCACTGTTCACAAGTAAAATCAATTATAGAAATCATAGAAAAATTGTAGTCATTGATGGAACAGTTGGTTATATTGGTGGAATGAACATAGCAAATAGATATGTAAAAGGTGTTAAGTGGGGTATTTGGAGGGATACACACGCTATGATTAAAGGAAAAGCTGTGTATGGACTTCAAACAGCATTTCTAACCGACTGGTATGCTGTTGATCGTTCATTGATTACATCATCAATATACTTCCCTGAAATGGAAGAGAAGGGCTCTTCACTAATTCAAATAGTGACTTCCGACCCTGTAGGTAAGTGGCATGATATAATGCAAGGATATCTGATTGCAATAGAAAATGCAAAGAGGTATCTTTATATACAGACTCCTTATCTACTGCCTACAGACTCTATTCTACTAGCTTTACAGAATGCAGCACTTTCAGGCGTTGATGTTCGAATAATGATTCCTAAAAAAGGTGATGCTTTTCTTACACATATATGCACTCTCTCCTATCTATCTATGCTTATGGAGTCGGGAGTAAAAATTTATATGTATAAAAAAGGATTTCTTCATTCGAAAATGATTGTTAGTGACGATTGCTTATCTACACTTGGTTCAACAAACATGGACTTTAGAAGTTTTGAGCACAATTTTGAGATAAATGCTATAATGTATGATAGCGAGTCGGCTCAGTCACTTAAGAATATCTTTTTAAACGATATGAAGGATAGTATGCTTCTTTCACGAAAGTTATGGGAAAAGCGCTCTTTGAGAGAGCGCATTGCTGAGTCGGCAGTTCGTATTATGGCTCCACTTCTTTAAAGAAAGAGAAGTTTACGCTACCATAATGGCGTTGTTCGATAAAGTTAGGATGTTTAGTGAAATCATTATCCTTGCCATGTTCAAGAACCAAAAGACCACCCTGTTTTAATAATTGTTTTTGAAAAATCAAATCTGGAATTGATTCAAGTTCCTTGAGTGCATAAGGAGGATCGGCAAAAATAAAATCAAATTTTTTATTGCATCGGTCAATATATTTAAATACATCACCACGTAAAGTCTGGCATCTGTCGGTCTTCACTTCATTCATAACCTTTGAAATGAAGGCATGATGTTGTGGGTCTTTCTCTACAGAAACAACCTCTTTGCAGCCTCTGGATACAAGTTCTATGCTAATGCTACCTGTTCCTGAGAATAGGTCAAGAGCTGAAACCCCATCTTCTTCAAAATCAAAGTAGTTATTCGAAAGAACATTAAAAAGATTTTCTTTAGCAAAATCGGTTGTAGGTCGTGCCTTGAATGAGTTGGGCACATCAAATCGACGTCGTTTATATATTCCGCTAATTACTCGCATAATAATAAAGTTTGCATATCAAAAGAAAAAGATTCTACCTGTGCAAGTGGTGCTCGATTAAATTCTGCTCTAGGATTGAGCCAATAAACATTAGGGACAAATCGTTTCAACTCTTTTTGTAACATATCTTTATCCTTAATATTGCCATTTAGAATTATTTCGTCTTTTTGAACATCAAAATTCAATTTATTCCATACACAAAGTATGTAATAAAGACGATCGGATACCTGCTTGCATTTATAAGAATTTAATAGTAAAAGCTTAGAATTATCAAAACAGAATAACTTAATATCTTGTTCAGACAATTGTATAAATATCTTTTTATTCTCACCTATACGGCTTTTTACTATATAATAGCGTAGAAGAGAAGTTGAAGAGCATATTAGTTCACAGTTATTAAAATGTTCTGTTATAATTTGATGACAATATTTATCGACTCCGTAAAGCATAACTATATCATCGGATGACAATCTATCACTTAATATCTTCTCATTATTAAGTTTAGAATAATTATAGTAGAAAAGTTCATCTTCACTGTCCTCCCTATAAAGAGAAAGTGGAATAGCCATAAAGCGGGAGGAGTTGAAGATAACAAAGATCTTTTTATACTCAAGATTCAACTCTTCTGTGGTAGAAAGCCATTTTTTTAAATTAGCTGATACAGAAGTAGATGGTAATAAGTCATATCTTGAGAACATAAATTCACTCTTGTTCTGAGGATTTACAACAGAAAAAGAAAATCCATCCGAACTAATTCGGATGGATAAATTATATTCTTTAGATTTTGAAAGATCTATATTATCAATCATATTATTCCCAGTTACCTGCGTTGTTGTTTGGTTGTTCAATATCACCAACTCGCAAACCAAGATATTTACCTAACTTAGTTTGAACATCTTTCAAGTTAGCCAACTCTTGTGGATTGATGCCTTGTAGATATGTATCATAACCAGCTTGTGCTTGGAATAGATGAAGTGGAGCACCTGATTTTGTTGTATCATTACGTACAGCCATTTCAAATTGAGCACCATTACCAAATGGGATAAATCTTAATGAATCAGCTTGGAAACCATTTGAGAAGATAGTATCCATAACTGCAACCCACATTGTGTCACGTTTGAAATCTTGTAAACCAGCTTTTTGAACTTCTGACCAATTTCCTGTTTTTTTAGCCTTATTGATAAGAGCCATAGCTTTTCTTTCTGTCATACCTGCTTCAAGTTGAGCATCTGTCAAAATACCTTCTTTCAATACGAATGGTAATTTTGCAGTCTTAACGAAATGAATCAAAGTATCGAAACTTGCTGTATAGCTTCCTCCGTGAAGATTACGAAACTCTATTTGAGCTTTACGAATATCAATTAAGCGTGCAATAATAGCTTTCTCTCTTGCTTTTCTTGTTGCTTCAAAATCGATTGGTCCCATGATACTTCCATAGCAAATATAGATAAGACCTACAATACAAGCAGCTAGTACAATTTTAATAACTGTTCTCATGATAAATATGTGTTTTTTTAGTTTATATTCGTACCACAAAAATAAAATAAATATGTATAATAATATACTTATTATCTTACTTTTTATTTCACATTTATGATTAATAATTATTTAACACAGCAAATTAAGAGAAATTTTCCATACAAAACAACTCTAGAACAAGAAAAAGCAATTGAAATGATTGCCAATTTTTTAAATTCTAAGAGTGATAAATCTGCTTTTATATTAAGAGGATATGCCGGAACTGGAAAAACATCACTTATGGCTGCATTAGTAAAAACTTTAGATTCTTTAGATATTAAGTGTATACTTTTAGCTCCCACAGGAAGAGCAGCTAAAGTGTTGTCCAACTACTCCAACCACACCGCATATACTATTCATAAAAAAATATATAGACAAAAGTCTTTTTCCGGAGAGTTAGACAACTTTACTCTTAATGATAATTTACATTCAAATACTCTATTTATTGTTGATGAATGTTCTATGATTGCAAACGAGGGCATATCGGGAAGCGTTTTTGGTAGTGGTCGACTTCTTGATGATATGATACAGTTTGTGTACAATGATAAAGGATGCAAATTAATGCTTATTGGTGATACTGCCCAGTTACCTCCTGTGGGTGAAGAAGAGAGTCCTTCACTATCAGCCGATTTTATTAAAGGATATGGTATTGATGTTGCTGAGATTGACTTAACCGATGTAGTTAGGCAACTTTATGAGTCGGGGATATTATATAACGCAACAAATCTTAGAAATATTATAAAAAGCGAGAGTTACGACATTCTTCCTAAACTTAAAATAGATTCTTTCCCTGATATAATAAAAATTAATGGAAGTGAATTAATAGAGGCAATAAGTCAATCGTATAGCAGTTCGGGAGTTGAAGAGACTATAATTATTTGCCGTTCAAATAAAAGAGCAAACATTTATAATCGTGGAATCAGAAATACCATCTTTTACCGTGAGGAGGAGTTGACAAGTGGTGATATGCTTATGATAGCTAAGAACAACTATTATTGGTGTAATGATTGTAAAGAGATAGATTTCATTGCTAACGGAGATACAGCAATAGTAAAAAGAATACGCAAAAATGAGGAGATACATGGATTCAGATTTGCTCAAGTTCTTCTCTCCTTCCATGATTATGATGATATTGAAATCGAAGCTAAAGTACTACTTGATACTTTAAATTCGGATACTCCTGCTCTACCTAAAGAGATGAATGATAAACTTTTCTATTCTGTTCTCGAAGATTACACTGATGTCAAAACTAAGAAAGAGAAGATGAAGAAGATGAAAGAGGATGTATATTATAATGCCTTGCAAGTAAAATATGCATATGCCATAACAGGACATAAAGCGCAAGGTGGGCAGTGGGAGAATGTATTTATAGATCAAGGATATATTAGTGATGAATATCTTAATCCCGACTATTTTAGATGGCTATACACTGCTTTAACTCGTGCTACAAAAACTATATATTTAGTAAATTGGCCAAAAGAACAGATAGAATAGCCAAGTCTACTTTTAAAAACTTTAATTTATTTATAAAATACAAATGTGTATATCCCGCCTTCAACACATTCATATACTTTAATAATTCACTTTTGTCATGGTTTTGTACTTACTTGACAAAACAAAAGAGTCTGAGTAAAAAGCCATAATAACAAGAAAAAATCCCTGCCGGAATTACATTCTAGCAGGGATATTTAGTTTAAAAAGTGACTTACGAGTCAGTCTCTTTATATCATTTTTGCCTTTAGGGCTTATAGTCACTGTTAGATGACCTAATATTTTTTTAACTTGTTGACTTGTTATTACAACTCAGCTAATTCAATAACTTTATCGACTGCAGCTTTTAGTCCATCAACATTCTTACCACCTGCAGTAGCGAAATGAGGTTGGCCACCACCGCCACCTTGGATAAGTTTAGCAGCTTCACGAACTATTTTACCGGCATTCTTACCGCTCTTAACCAAATCATCACTTATCATTACAGTAAGAAGAGGTTTGTTAGCCTCAACACTACCAATAACAACAAGTAGATTTTCAGTAATCTCGCCTTTAAGTTGGAAAGCAATGTCTTTAACTACATCAGCAGGCATTGGAACAACACCTTTAATAACTTTAACGCCGTTGATCTCACGAATATTCTCGATAAGTTTTGCTTTTAGTTGAGAAGCTTTCTCTTTCATAAACTCCTCTACCTGCTTTTTAAGACCGGCATTTTCATCGATATATTTTCTTATTGCATTGTTCAAATCTGGTGCATTATTGAAAAGGGCTTTAATACCAGCCAATGTATCTTGAACAGCATCAATCATCTCTTCAACTTTCTCACCGGTAATAGCCTCTATACGACGAACACCTGCAGCAACAGAACTTTCAGAGATAATTTTCACCATACCAATCTTACCTGTTGCCGATACGTGAGTACCACCACAAAACTCAATAGAGCTATCGAATTGGATTACTCTAACCTCATCACCATATTTTTCACCAAAAAGTGCAATAGCACCAAGCTCTTTTGCCGCTTCAATAGGGATATTTCGGTGTTCAGTTAAAGGAATATTTTCTCTAATCTTAGCATTAACAATATGCTCAACTTGACGAATCTCTTCATCAGTTACTTTCTGGAAGTGAGAGAAGTCAAATCTCAATGAATCAGGTGTTACTAACGATCCTTTTTGTTCAACATGTGTACCCAACACTTCACGCAAAGCCTCATCAATAAGGTGAGTACATGAGTGGTTAGCAGCACAAGCAGCACGTTTATCGGTATCTACACATGCCATCATAGGAGCATCAAGATGCTCAGGAAGTTTTTTAGCGATATGTATAGGTAGATTATTCTCCTTTTTAGTATCAATAATATCGATAGTTTCAAACTCGCTTACTATAACACCTGTATCACCAACTTGACCACCACTTTCAGCATAGAAAGGAGTTTTGCTTAGTACAATTTGATATAGAGTTTGATTTTTCTGTTTTACCATTCTATAACGAAGGATGCTTGTTTCGTACTCAGTGTAATCGTATCCTACAAACTCTGTTTCACCTTCATTAACTGTAATCCAGTCACCAGTTTCAACGGCTGCAGCATTACGCGCACGCTCTTTTTGTTTCTGCATTTCAGCATCAAACTCCTTCTCGTTTACAGTCATTCCGTTCTCACGAAGAATAAGTTCAGTAAGGTCTAATGGGAAACCAAATGTATCGTAAAGCGTGAATGCATCTGTTCCACTGATTTCTGTTTTACCGGCTTTCTTTGCATCTTCCATTGTTTTGTCAAGAAGACGGATACCTGTTTCAAGTGTACGAAGGAATGATTCCTCCTCCTCTTTGATTACTTTTCCTATAAGTTCTTGCTGTGCCTTCAATTCAGGATAAGCATCACCCATATTGTCGATTAATACAGGGATGAGTTTGTACATAAATGCCTGTTTCTGATTAAGGAAAGTATATCCATAACGAACAGCACGACGAAGGATACGACGAATTACATAACCAGCTTTAGCATTGCTTGGCAATTGTCCATCAGTGATAGAGAAAGCGATAGTACGGATATGGTCAGCAATAACACGCATTGCAATATCAGCCTGTTTATCCTTACCATATGTTGTACCTGCCATAGTAGCTATAGCTTTCAACATTGGTTGGAACACATCAGTATCATAGTTTGATGTTTTTCCTTGCATAGCCATACATAGTCTCTCGAATCCCATACCTGTATCGATAACCTTAGCAGGAAGTCCCTCTAAAGAGCCATCAGCTTTGCGATTGAACTGCATGAATACAAGATTCCATATTTCGATAACCTGTGGATGATCGTGGTTAACAAGATCACGACCACTTACTTTAGCACGTTCTTCGGCAGGACGAAGGTCAATATGAATCTCTGAGCAAGGGCCACAAGGACCTGTATCACCCATTTCCCAGAAGTTATCTTTTTTATTTCCGTTAATGATATGATCTTTAGGAAGGAACTTTTCCCAAATTGCAGCAGCCTCATTATCACGTTCAAGGCCCTCTTCTTGGCTACCCTCAAATACTGTTGCATAAAGGTTCTCTGGGTTTAGTTTAAGAACATCAACTAGATATTCCCAAGCCCATTCGATAGCCTCTTTCTTAAAATAATCTCCGAAAGACCAGTTTCCAAGCATTTCGAACATTGTATGATGATATGTGTCGTGACCTACTTCTTCAAGGTCATTGTGTTTGCCACTTACACGAAGACACTTCTGTGAATCGGCAACTCTTTTATATTTGGCAGGATGGTTACCAAGAATAATATCTTTAAACTGGTTCATACCTGCATTTGTAAACATTAATGTTGGGTCATCTTTAATGACCATGGGAGCGGAAGGAACAATTTGATGTCCTTTTGATTCAAAAAAGCTTTTGAAGGAATCCCTGATTTCTTTAGCTGTCATCATGTCGCTTTTATATATTTTTTGATTATATTTTTCCAAATAATGTGCAAAGATAATCTGTTTTATCATTTTAAGTTATATAATATCCCTAAAATATTGACTTTTGGATAATTAAAACATTTTAATTATGTTGATTATTAATCTATTATTTGAACTCTTCAAATCGTGCTTGACCCGTTTAATTTATGTTTGTCTCTTAAAATAATGTGTGTCTCTTTTATTAGTGTTTGACGATTTAAATTGTACTTGCCTTGATTAATGCTGTCTACCTCTTCAAATTGTATTCAATTCATTAAAAGTTTCTTAACTCTCGAAATAATGCTTGGTAAGGTTGAACGAGTCCAGCTTGTTCAATTAATTCTTTGTTCAAAAATAATTCATGAGTAGGGCCATCAGCAAAAACTTCTCCATCTTTTAAAATTATTGTCCTTTTGCAAAGAGTCCAAGCCATATCCAAATCATGAGTAATAACAACTGATGTATGTTCGAAGCTAGATATTAATTCAATAAGTTGATTACGGGCTTTTGGGTCGAGATTAGAAGTAGGTTCATCTAGGACCAAAATATTAGGAGTCATCGATAAAACTGTAGCTATAGCAACACGTTGTTTTTCTCCCCCAGAAAGACGTGTAGGAGAAATATTCTTCTTCTTTAATTCTCCCACTGCAGCAAGTGCACTATTTACCCTCTCCTCTACCTCATGCTCACTTAAATGCATGTTCCTAGGTCCAAAGGCGACATCTTCTTCAACAGTTGGCATAAATAATTGATCGTCAGGATTCTGAAAAACATAACCTACACTCATCCTAATCATTGGAAGAGTTTGCTTACTTACTATTACACCACCAATATTTACTTCACCACTTGTTGGGATTAAAATTCCATTACAATGAAGTGCTAAGGTCGACTTGCCGGCTCCATTAGCTCCAACAATAGCTACCTTTTCACCATGAGTTATATATAAATTCACCCCACGTAAGGCTTCATGTCCCCCAGGGTATCTGTAATGAACATCTTTAAATTGTATAAAATGATGACTCATAGTTTAATTTAAATATTCGAAAAAAGTGATGGTATATTTACAAATCGCAGTATTATAAAAACAAAGAGCCATGAAGTCAAGTATATGTTATCATTGATTCCCCATTTCATAATATTTTTCGTCTCAATATGTCCGGAAAAGCCTCTTGATAGCATTGCTTTATGTATCATCGATGCTCTATCCATTGTTCTTAGCAGCAGTTGCCCTACTATAACACCCCACATTTTAAATGAGTAGTTATTATTACCATAACCTCTAGCTTTTCTTGCACGCTGCATGGATAATGCTTCTTGAACCATAATAAAGATATAATGATATGCGAACATTAGCTGATTGGTAAATATTGAGGGTACTCCCAAATGTTGAAAGGAGTGACAAATATTATTAAAGCCTGATCTATATATCAATATCAAAACCACTTGCGTAGATAGCATAGCTCTAAATATTATTGAGATAAAAGATATCCATCCGGCTGTTATATTTATATCAAATATTTTAAGAACTACTTTTTGATCAAATATTGGATTGAATATTCCAATAAGAAAAACAAAAGGTATAACTATTGTTGAGCGCTTGATTATCTTTACATATGAAATCGAGCTATATGAGCACTCTATAATTGGGAATATAATAAATAAGATAAGTGAATTTATATCTAAAATAGGCAAAGATAACATTGCTACAAGGAAAAAAAGCGTGGATATTAGTTGAGCACGAAGGTCGATAATACATTTTGAACTTACCCCACCCTCAATACTATTCAACTCATATAGAACTTTTTCTAATTTATTCATTTTCTTTAGTTACACTCTTATTTCTTCGTTGCAAAAAAGTAGCTATTACCCATACTACAACTACAACCAAAACAACTCCTATAATGCCTGAAAAATAGTTTTCATAATCAGGAATAACTGCTGTTGACTGTTGTATCTTATCAAATAAAGCTCCTTTATTTGAGCTATTAGCAACCTCACTGCCTCCAGTGACTTTCAATATTGACCACTCCAATCCATCAGGATCAGAAGAAGCTATCCAATTAAAAAGTACACCGATTAAAAGTGCAAGAGAAAAGATTACAGCTGTTATTTTTAAACCTAAACCATCACTTTTACTACTCTTTTCACGAACTCCAATGAGTAATTGTGGCCTGTTTTTTTGAACAAAATATATTGCTGCTCCTGTTGCTATACCTTCACATACGCCAATAAGAATATGAATTGGCATCATAAAAAGAAGAAATTTATCAAAAGGAAGAGCTGTAATTCCCGATAATTCAGTTTCAAATACTACAAAAATAGCCCCTGCCTCAAGTGAAAGAGTACATGCAAGAATTGATACAAGCATAATATGAATAAAAGAAGCAGGATACTTAATTAGAGGTTTATATACAAATGGATAAAAAATAAGACACGATATAACAGCCATATTCAATACATTACTGCCTAATGCCATAAGTCCACCATCAGCAAAAACTAAACATTGTATTACTAATACAGAGGTTAATGTTATCAATGCAGCCCATGGACCAAGTAATGTAGAGAGTAAAATTCCTCCAACTATATGGCCACTAGATCCGGTTCCCGGAATAGAAAAGTTTATCATCTGAGCAGCAAAAATAAAAGCTCCTGTAACACCCATTATAGGAATTATTTTGTCATCATTGTCCTTTTTGATTTGTCTTACGGCAACAAAAAGTGCTGCACACGATATTAATGCAGTAACTCCTGCAACTTGAGGAGATATCAAAGCATCGGAAACATGCATAATTTTATTATTTTATATGATACATTATTTTTTATCCCAAGGCAGAATATCCTTACCATAGTAGTATGTAACTATTCCACCTATAAGTGTAATTATCATTGTAGTGATTAATACAGTATCTGCACCTCCATAATGAAGTAAAATAGGAACAGCGAGAACACCTATTACTGCACCTAGTTTACCAAATGCATCTGCAATACCTGTACCAGTACTTCGATCTTTAATTTCATAAATCTGAGGAGGTAATATAAAGGTTAATAAATGTGGGCCAAGATTTAAGAACAACTCAAACATCATAAAACCTCCAAGTGCAATCCAAGCAGCAAGATGGTTGTTGTAGGCTATAATCATTATTAAAATACCCAATGCCGAGAAAATAAATCCCATAGTTTGAGTCTTAACATGATTGAATTTTCTTACTAATAATAGTCCAATAACAAATCCTAAAAGGACGAATATATTTACATAACCTGATCGCTCTACGGACCAAATTATTTGTTCGTACTTCCCAGCTGATTCAGGATGTATTCCCAAGGAGAGTAAAAGTATTGGCATAAAAGTTCCTATACCATACACTCCAAAACCTTCACAAGCCCATGGTACTCCACTGAATATTACCTTTTTAAGATTTTCTCCTTTAAACATGTATTTCCATGAAACACGTTCAACATCAACATTTTCAACTTTATCATCATCATCTAGTTGTACATTATCACCAAGGAAATAATGTACAGCTTTAAGCGCTTTTTGTTTCTCACCTTTAAGTAATAACCATTTTGGGCTCTCACTAAAAGGTATACGAACTAAAATCATTATAAGTGATATTATTGCCATGAGGAGCATCAAACGATTCCACATCTCAGGATCATTCCAATCTTTAAGAAGGAAGAAACAGACAAAACAAATAACAATAGTTCCCAAGGCAGCAGTAGATTTTGCTACTCCTACCATAAAAAGTTTCCACTTTTTAGGCATAAGTTCTGAAATGTAATCAGAATCCAAACAATAATCACCACCTATACCACACCCCATCAAGAAAAATGAGACAGCTAAGATTATACGATTATCGCCAAAGAAAAAAGCTATTAATGAAGCTATGAATATAATCGTTGGAGATAGACGAAAGAAGAAAAGATAACCATAATCATCACTTAGCTTTCCTACTATAGGTGAACTAACCATTATACCGACAAGACTGCAACAAGCCAATATACCTTGCTCAATTGATGATAGCTCAGGATGTATTACTAATTGAATCATTGGAATAACAATACCTATCAATGTAGCTAGAGCAGTTCCTATAAACTGACCTAGAGATGCTACTGATAATATTCTGATATGCCTCCAAGAGAGAGGCATATCAGAAATAGTTATATTGCTTATACTATTTATCATGTATTAATTCTTCAATTTTTCCCTTCCAAGAAGAGTGATTTGGTAGGTCTACCTTATCAAACTTAAATAGAGGCAATAAGAATAGCCAAGTAGCGATACAGAATGGACCTGTTAATGTAGGTATTCCTACAGGACCAAGAAATACATTCATAGCTGCTTGAATAAATACAGTTACTATAACACCCAATATTGCCCATATTGCCGAACGAATATTAACAGTATAGAAAGTCATACCTAAGGCTATACCTGTAAGCACTGCACTAAATCCGTATAATCCTCCGGTAATGTCTGAGCCAGAAGCTTGGAATATTATTGCAATAAACAGAGCAATAGCTGAACTTACAGCAGCCCAAATTCCAGCCCATTTATTACTAATAAATAGACCTATCAAAAAGAGAGCACCCGTTATCCAGGAATTAACTAAGAATACTTGTGATATACCTTTCAGCCAATACTCCAATAGTGAAATTATATCATATTGCATAAAAGGCGAAACATCTGCAACTCCTAAATTAGGAAGTCCGGGATGACCAAATCCATCCATAGCTCTTGACGAAAGTAGGAAAATCCATGTGGTAAATACAAATGGGAATGTGAAAGAGTTTACTTTGTATGGAGCTAACATATTGTTAAATCCTGTACGAACCCATGTACATAGCATTGAACATAATATTAATGATAACCACATAAAAATGGTGTTACCCATAAAAGTAGGGAAAGCACATCCCACTAAAATTCCATTAAATCCCCATAATCCTTCTTTTCCATCCGACTCAGGCAAGTCAAGAAGAAAACCTGTTGCTGTAGAGACTATAACTCCTAAAAGGGCACCCCAACCAACAATACCATATCCTGTTTCATAAGATCCCCAAAAGATTCCGATCATAAAAAGTAATCCACACCAGATGTTATTCTGAAACATAACTTGACTGGCTCCACGCAATAAAATTTTTATTATTTCCATATAACTATTTTTAGCGCCAAGGGAACTCTTTAGGAAGAGGTTTTCCCTTAACTTCAAGACGAATAGATGAACAAAAATCACGAATGATTTTCTTAACAGGACCAGGCTCCATACCTAGAACTTTCAAAAGAAGACCACATCCGTTAGGAAGATGTGTAATACCAACTGCTATTCCATTCTTCTTATCAATGAAAGCAGATCTATTCTCATATATTTTATCGGCATGCTCCTTTGGAGTAAGAACAATTACATTTGCAAAAACATCATAATTATGCATTACTCCTATGTTACGTACCGAGTTCACCAAAGGTTGGATAATAAACTTCTCACGGAATAGCTTTTCACCATTATCCCTTTCAGCATGAGTCAATATAGATAACATATCATACTCGAAAAGTTCTCCTTTATCATAGTATTTTCTTCCACCCATATATATTTCTGAGTAAAAGAGTGTTGCTGTAGGATGAATTACTATATGTGTATCCGATATATAGCGAGTATGCTTACAAGGAATAATTGGCTCAGGAATATACTCTAAATAGGCATTCTCCTCAAGTTCTATTCTCTGCTTCATGCCCGAATAGTTATATCTCATCTCTGCTAATTTTGTTGCAGCACCGGTAGAAACAAAAGCATAAGCATCCTTTCTTACTATGAAATCCTGCTTATAACGATCACCGTCTACATTCGGACCTCCAGATGAGAGAATATATACACAAGGCATTCCAGGCATTTCTTCATCGAAATAGAGCTCTTGTTGAACTATTAAAGGGACGCGTCTATCCAGATCACGTAATATAGATTTTCCCTGTTTATCTAGTTCAAAACCAAGTTTAAGGTAACCGGATTTACCGGGAGAGCCTACTTTCATAGCTTTTGGTTCCTCTAAATAGGGAGCCATCTCTTTTGCTGTTGAGAAGTCAACCATAAAAACTATTTTACTTTGTCAAACAATGCCATTTTGAATATCAAATCAACAAGTTCATCGATACCCTCACCTTTCATACAATTTGTAAAGACAAAAGGTTTACCAGGTCTCATTAATTCGGAATCATGTTTCATAACTTCAAGGCTTGCATTTACATAGGGTGCAAGGTCTGTTTTGTTAATTACAAGAATATCCGATTGAGATATTCCGGGACCATCCTTACGAGGTATCTTATCACCGGCAGCAACGTCGATGACATATATAAAGAAGTCTACAAGAGCCGGTGAAAATGTTAGTGTAAGGTTATCCCCACCCGATTCAATTAGAACAATGTCTGTATCAGGGAACTTACTCTCCATCTCTTCAACTGCTGCAATATTCATCGAAGGATCTTCACGAACAGCAGTATGTGGACAAGCACCTGTCTCCACACCTATAATTCTATCTTCAACTAAAATACCTTTAAGCATCTTCCTTACATGCTTAGCATCCTCAGTTGTAACGATATCGTTTGTTATGATAAGCACTTTCAAACCTTTCTCTAGAAGTTTGGGCGTTATAGCTTCAATAAGTGCTGTTTTTCCTGATCCTACCGGACCACCTACTCCAATTCTACATGTATTACTCATATTATATCTTATATCTAGTTTAGTTCATAAACATACGCATAGTGCCTTTTTCATGTAAAGAGGCTAAAATATCTATTTCAGGAACGAATGTATTCATCTCATAAATTGTTAACTCTTTTGCTTCTTCGTACAACTGTTCAAATTCATTTGATAATTCAAAGAGAATTGACTGTGTATCATAATGAGATACCTTCACACACCTTAATGCTGCGTTCAATATCATATTAATTACTCCATATTGACTCGAGATGAATAGATCATGCTCGGAGACTTCGGCTATCGAGAACATTAATCCCTGTGCTACCGGATAAGTTCCGGGAGTATTATTTCTTTGAATATCTTCTAGCCATTTAGAAAGAAGGGCATTATCGAACAGTGTTTTTCCCATTTCAACCATTTTTCTTCCCATTCTAGTTAGCATTACTCTTGACTCCTCATTCATCTTTACCATCATCAGCATTTTGTCAACATCTACTAAAGAGTAATAATCATCCATTTTAGCAGCTTTATACGCATTAATAGCAGCAACACCATCACTAAAGGCAGCCTGATAAGATATAGATCTTGTATACTGTTTTAGCGTCTCCTTATCGTATACTATCCCCTCAAAGGATGCTGTTTCCAATCCATTTGAAAAGGAAAAAGTACCTACTGGAAAAGCTGAGTCAGTAAACTGAAGCAATCTCATAAGGTTGTTATTATTATTCATAGCACTATTTATTAATGTTGAATATGACCTTTATCATCATGTGAATGAGATTCATGTCCTGATCCACCAAAAAGTCGTCGAATTTCATGAGGGGCTAGATATGGGATAATATCTTGTCCATTTTGGAACTCATAAGATATATCCTCAATATGGTGTGTCTCCATAACGCTCATCATCACCTTTTTGTCTACTGTAAGAGGTACAAAAACTTTTGTGCCTTTTATAACAGCCGGCCAGTGTTGATTACCTATAGCATGACCTAATTCAACAGAAATATGAATTATATTTTCCGGACTTTTTTTTGCCAGTTCATCAAGGCTAATAACAAGAACAGAACTTAAATTCAATCTAAGCACTGTAATCTCTTTTTTTTCTGGCGAATAATATATTACATCTCCATTATTAACATGCTCACCTCTTTTCAATGCTATAGGATACTCTTTACCTGTATCGTCTTTAACCAAAAAACGGCTTTTCTGGGCCGTCCATTGATCAAGGTCAATATATTTAATCATGCACTCTTCAGCTCTACTCATCCACTCTTGGTCATGATAAATATTTCCCAATATTTCACTATAAATTTCCATAGTTAATTAGTTTATCAGAATAATAGGGAGTTGCAAACACAACTCCCTTAAAATATTTATTAACTAAACCAGTACAATTGACCTAATGAAGCCTCTTTAACTGGTGGAACATAAGCATGTTTACCATCAACATAAACTTCAAAAGTCTCAGGATTAACCTCGATAGCAGGCATAGCTGAATTTCTAGGTAAATCACCTTTAGTAAGCTGACGAGTACGTTTAACCGGATATACAATACGCTCAAGTCCCAATTTCTCTTTAATACCTAAATCAAATGCAGCGTTAGATACAAAAGATAGACAAGTTTGTGGCATAATTTTGCCAAATGCTCCAAACATAGGTCTATACATCATTGGTTGAGGAGTTACTAATGAAGAGTTAGGATCACCCATATTAGCCCAATTAATAATACCACCTTTGATAACCATCTTAGGTTTTGCTCCAAAGAATTGAGGTTCCCATAAAACTAAGTCAGCCATTTTACCTTTTTCAATTGAACCTAATACGTCAGATACACCAAAGGTAATTGCAGGATTTAGAGTTATTTTAGCCAAATATCTTAGAACACGATAGTTATCATTTTCAGCACAATCTTCTTTAAGTTTTCCTCTAACATCCTTCATATATGATGCCATTTGGAAAGTTCTCATAAATGATTCACCTACACGTCCCATAGCTTGAGAGTCGGAAGTTACCATTGATAAAACGCCAAGATCGTGAAGAACATTTTCTGCTGACTGAGTTTCCGGACGAACTCTACTCTCTGCAAATGCTACATCAGAAGGTATTTTTGGATTAAGATTATGGCATACCATAATCATATCGAATAGTTCAGCTTGTGAGTTTACACCGAAAGGCAATGTAGGATTAGTTGATGAAGGTAGAACATTAGCCATTGATGCCATTTTTAGTAAGTCAGGAGCATGGCCACCACCGGCGCCTTCAGTATGATATGTATGAATTGTTCTACCATCGATTGCAGCGATAGTATCTTCTACATAACCACCTTCATTCAATGTATCGGTATGTATAGCTACTTGAACATCATAATCATCAGCAACACTCATTGCGTGACGGATAGCAGCTGTAGTTGAACCCCAGTCTTCGTGAATCTTCAATCCGCAAGCTCCAGCTTCAATTTGTTCAACCAAAGATGGTCTTGCTGAACAGTTACCTTTACCTAATAAACCAATATTTATAGGAAGAGTCTCAATTGATTTAAGCATTGAGTACATGTTCCAAACACCTGAAGTAATAGTTGTTCCATTAGTACCATCTGTAGGACCAACACCACCACCAATAAGAGTAGTTATACCATTACTCAAGCTGTGATAAGCTTGTTCAGGAGAGATGAAATGCACGTGTCCATCGATACCTGCTGCAGTAAGAATAAGATGTTCACCAGATATAGCATCTGTTGAAGCACCGGTTACCAACTCAGGAGTAACACCATCCATTACATTCGGATTACCTGATTTACCTATACCGGCAATCTTACCATCTTTAACACCAACATCGGCTTTAATAACTCCTAAAATTGGGTCAATTATTGTCACGTTTGTAATTACTAAATCCAAAGATCCGTCCGAAGAGGTTAATGTATTTGCAAGTCCCATACCATCTCTCATGGTTTTGCCACCTCCATACACATTTTCATCACCATAAACACGAAGATCTTTTTCTATTTCTATATATAGATTCGTATTACCTAATCTAATCTTATCACCCACGGTTGGGCCGAATAAGTCATTGTATTCTTTTCTTGAAATAGTTGCCATATACTTTTTTATTATTTTTTTGTAATTTGATCTTCTGTATATCCAGATTCAGCATCACCCTCATCAATAGATTTAAAACCATAAATTGACATATGTCTTTTAGCAGATATTCTTTTAGGATAGAATGTTGGAGTATCTTCTAGTCCGGCATAGCCTTCAGTCAAGCCATTAAAACCAATTATTCTGCGTTTACCACCAAATGCAACTAATTCAACCTCTTTCTCCTCACCGGGTTCAAAACGAACAGCAGTAGTAGCAGGGATATTTAGATGATATCCGAAAGCTTTAATACGATCAAACTCCATATATCTGTTTACCTCGAAGAAATGGAAATGAGAACCAATTTGAATTGGTCTATCACCAGTATTGCGGACTACAAGGGTAACAGTAGGTCTATTACAATTATACTCTAAAGGATCAGATTCAAGAACAACTCCTCCTACTGGAACATAATTTGCAGGTTTATAACCTTCAGTAAATGGATAATCCATAGGTGATCCACATTGACAAGAGCCATCTGTGGTACAGCACCCTTTATTAGCATTATTTTTATCCATAATATTTTTTTTATTTAATTATTTGATAGGATGGTGAATACTTACAAGGCGAGAACCATCAGTGAAAACAGCTTCAACTTGTAAAAGCTGTATCATATCAGCAACCCCTTCCATTACGTCGTCCTTTTTTAGGACGTTAGATGCATCATTCATCACCTCTTCCACGGTTTTTCCTTCGCGAGCTCCCTCAAGAGCCGAAGAGGTAATGTAAGCTACTGCTTCAGGATAATTTAATTTTAATCCTTTAGCCAAACGTCTCTCAGCAATAAAACCTAATGTTAAGAGAGTTAACTTATCAATTTCTTTCGGTGTTAAATGCATAAATCTTACATTTTTTAAAATAAGTAACTATAGAAAATTTTATTAATTCAATAGTTAAACATATATTGAAAAAAAAAGTTCATATCTTTGTATAAAGAGTTTAAAACTATGGCATATAACCCCAACAAACAGTTAAAATTATATTACTCAATACGAGAAGTAGCAAATATGTTTGATGTCACAGAATCACTTTTGCGATATTGGGAGAAGGAATTTCCAATAATTTCTCCTAAAAAAATATCTGGTAACGTACGACAATATAAAAAAGAGGATATTGAGAATATAAGATTGATATACCACCTTGTAAAGGAGAGAGGTATGACTCTACAAGGAGCTAGACAACGATTGAAAGAGAATAGAGAGTCGGTTGTAAACCAAACCGAAATTATTGATAGGCTTACAACTATAAAAGAGGAGTTATTAAGAATGCGTAAAGCGCTAGATTATATAACTTAAATTTCTGGTTTATCGTCAAACTTCTCAATACGAGTAACGACTTTAACCTCATTTATTTTATAAAGATTTGATGACAATGTTTTAACATCATCCACATTGTGAACTAAAAGTTGAACTCTTCCTTCAAATATACCATCCTTACTCTCTATGGTAAGTTTATGGATATTTACATTTAGTTGTTGTGAAATGACTTGTGTAATTTTGTTAAGAAGGCCAATATGGTCGATTCCTTTCAGATAAATATTAACAGGGAAATAGTAAGAATCATCCGCTTCCCATTCTACAGCAAGAAGTCGATTACCAAAGCTACTTTTCAATTTAGTAGCTACAGGACATGAACGTTTATGAATTACAATTTGATTATTGTCATCAATGTATCCAAGTACATCATCCCCAGGTATAGGCTTGCAGCAATCAGCTACGATATAATTTTTCTCTAAATCATCAGCTGAAAGATGAACAACTTTCTTACTATCAATTTGAGGCGATTGGATAGATGTTTTTTCCACCTCTTTTTTCTGTGATTTATTACCACCGAATCCAAAAGGCAGATATTTTTTCCATCCTTGAGAAGTAGTTTTCTCAAGAATCACATTTTTGTCATTCTCACCAAGAGTAATATCTTTTCGTGCTACAGCAGAATATAATTTTTCAGGGGAATCAAAAAGATGATATCTACATAACTTCTTAATATTCTGTGAAGAGTACTCAATATTTTCACGTTTAAAGAAATCAACAACCTCATCTTCACCTCTTTGTTGCATAGTACGTTGCTCACGTTTTAGGATAGCCAATATTTTAGCTTTTGCTTTTGCTGTTGTAGCAAAATTTATCCAAGAAGGTTGTACATATTGTGACTTAGATGTTAAAATTTCAACCTGATCACCACTTTGAAGTTTGTGACTAAGTGGAACTAGTTTATGATTAACTTTAGCACCAATACAATGGCTTCCCAAGAACGTATGAATAGAGAAAGCGAAGTCCAACGCAGTACAGTTCTGAGGCATGGTCTTAATCTCCCCTTTTGGAGTGAAGACAAAAATCTCAGAAGCAAAAAGATTCAGTTTTATTGTATCCAGAAAGTCTATGGCATCAGGTTGAGGATCATCAAGAATCTCTTTAATGGTACGAAGCCATTTTTCAAGTTCTCCTTCATCTTCACTACCACCTCCCTCTTTATATTTCCAGTGAGCAGCAAAACCCTGTTCGGCCACATCATTCATCCTTTGACTTCTTATTTGGACCTCAATCCACTGTCCACGATTACTCATAAGTGTAACATGAAGAGCTTGATATCCATTTGCCTTTGGATGAGTAATCCAATCTCTTAATCTTTCAGGATGTGGTTTATATATCTTTGAAAGTGCAGCATAAATACTGAAGCACTCATTTATCTCTTCATCAGGTGATTTTGGAGTAAAAATTATCCTTACGGCAAGTATATCATACACCTCCTCGAAAGAGATATGTTTGGTCTGCATCTTATTCCATATAGAATATGGAGATTTAACACGCGCAATAATTTGGTAAGATAATCCCATTTTATCTAGCTGTGCTTTAATAGGTGCAGTAAACTCTTCAAAAACTGCGTCACGAGCAATCTGAGTACTCTCTAATTTCTTCTCTATTTGTAGATACTCCTCAGGATGTTCATACTTGAAGCTTAAATCTTCAAGTTCGGTCTTTATTTTATTGAGTCCTAATCTGTTAGCTAAAGGAGCATAAATATAAAGAGTTTCTCCTGCTATCTTATACTGCTTTGTTGGCAGCATAGAACCAAGAGTTCTCATATTGTGAAGTCTATCGGCAATCTTTATAAGGATGACACGAATGTCATCACTCATTGTAAGAAGTAATTTCTTAAAGTTTTCAGCTTGAGCAGATGCTCTATCTCCAAATATACCTCCTGATATTTTTGTTAGTCCATCTACAATCTGAGCAATTTTTGGGCCGAATAGATTTGAGATATCTTCAACAGTGTAATCTGTATCCTCCACTACATCATGTAATAGAGCAGCACAAATAGATGTAGAGCCTAATCCTATCTCTTCACATACTATCCTAGCCACAGCAATAGGATGCATGATATATGGTTCACCCGATCTACGTTTCACACCCTTATGAGCTTCACGGGCAAAATTAAAGGCCTTAGTAATTATTTCAACCTTTTTGCGATGTTTTGTTGCAAGATAAGCATCCAGGAGCTCTCTAAAAGCCTGGTCTATCATTTCATCATCTGTTTGTTGTAATAACTTACTATCCTCCATATATAATCCTTTTGTAAACTAGTATTGCAAAAATAGGTAAAATTAATTTATGTACAATGATTACTCACCTTATCTGCTCTGAAATAGATATAACAACTATTATTTAATTTTTATTGTCTTTCCGGCAGTAATTCTTGAACCTTTAATACCATTTAATCTTCTAATTTGACTTACAGTGACTCCATATTTTTGCGCTATAGATCCTAAAGTATCACCTGATCTGACTTTATGTCTTACAGAAGCATGTTTAGATTTGTTATGCGAAGATGATGATACCTTGTCATCCAAGGCAACCACTTTTCGTTTGGTTAGAAGTTCATCTGATTTATGTTCAAATATACTCTTCTCATTTTCTAAAAATAGAGCAATATTATCTGAAGGTAATCTTAGAGAACAAACGAAACTATTTCCAGGGATAATATCTTTTTTATATTGAGGATTTAGCATACGTAACTCTTCAATATCAATTTTACATACCTCAGCCACCTGGTTTAAATGAAGATCTTTAGCAATTTGAATTGTATCAGTCGCTTTAGGTAGTTCATTACTCATAGGACATATTCCATGCTCACAATAATATGTCATTATATAATTTGCAGCGATAAAAGCAGGTACATAACCTCTTGTCTCTTTAGGAAGAAATTTACAAATTTTCCAATAATCTTTATCCCCACCGGCTCTTTTTATAGCCTTATTAACAGTTCCAGGACCACTATTATAAGCAGCTAAAACTAAGTTCCAATCATTATATATATCGTATAAATCCTTCAAATAATTTACAGCTGCCCATGTTGATTTTATTGGATCTCTTCTTTCATCTATCAAGCTGTTATGCTGCAATCCATATTTCTTTCCCGTTGCCAACATAAATTGCCAAAGTCCTGTTGCACCTTGTCTTGATACAGCCAAAGGATCTAAAGCCGACTCAATAACAGGAAGATATTTCAACTCAATTGGAAGATTATATAAGTCTAAAGCTTTCTCAAAAGTAGGAATATAGAAGTTACCAGCTCCAAGCATAAATGAAACTTTACTCCTTAAATTATTAGAATATCTAATGATGTATTTTTTAACCTCTTCATTAAAAGGCATCTCAATTAGAGAAGGGATACGTGAAAGACGGTCAATAATCAAAGAGTCATCAACTATTGGACTCTTATCAGTACTAACACAGTCTTTTTCATCTGTTACCAAATTCTTTTTTAGCCATATATTATATTGACTCTGAAAATCTGAGCGCATGCTTTCAGGTATTTCAGCATCGTACTCTTCTGTAGTTGTGTTTGTTGTGTTATTATCGTTAACCTGCGCAAATATCTGCAATGAGGTAAATAACAATAATGATAAAATGATTTTTCTCATAAAATTTAAAATTTAATACTACACTGTAACCCTACAGCGCCCATTTTATTACCTCTTTGGTTATCAATGCAGGTTGGAGAAACTTTCATTCCTATATCTTTTGATATATCGAAATCAGATAATTCGGCATCTACATAAGCATCGATGACAGATAATAGATATACACCTATAAAGGCAAAGATACTTAAGTCTCTCTGCTTTCTATAAAGGTCTTTTCTCCTTCTAAAAATATCTTTGAATCTCTCTTCTTGTCCGGCTATAGAGGCATTAGGGGGGAGAAAATCCATAAAACTTTTTGTCTCAGGGTCATCATCCATTATATCAAGATATGCTTGTGAATAATCTTTATACATATTGTTATTCCAATTTAAAGCATATGCACACCCCATAAAACCTCCGTAAAAAATAGGTAGTTTCCAATATTTTCTATTATAAATTTGTCCTCCACCAGGTATTACCAAAGCCATCCAAACTGATTTTCTTGAATCAGGGATAAATTTTGTTTTAACTAATGGCTCATTTTTTTGTGCTAACTCACTCTCTCTTATCAATGTAGCTGTATCGACAGGTGAGTTAAGTTTATCAAGCGCCTCTTTATTCATCAACGCTATTGTGTCGGATATTACTATAGTTGTGCTATCACTCTTTGAGTGCAATCTTCTATGTTTTGCCTTCTGAGCATAACAGTCTATAGAGCTCAAGCCTAGAAATAGGGTGAGCATTCCCACAATAAATCTATATCTATTTGAATTCAATATCACTGTTTATTATCATTTGAACGAAGAGAGTCGAACAACTCCATAATCCTCTCTAAATCCTCTTCATTTTTAAAAGGAATACTTATTTTGCCTTTTCCTTTCGATGTGCACGAGAGTTGTACTTTAGAACCAAAAAAGTTTGATAAATGTTTTTTCAAAAGAATATACTCTTCAGATAAAGCAGCATCTTTTGGTTTTATCTTCTTATTACCAACATCAGCCATCTCTCCGTGAGTAAGTGATTTAACAATCTCCTCTACTTTACGAACAGAATAACCTTGCGATAATATCTCATTAAATATTTTTATCTGGCTTTTTGGGTCATCAAGAGATAGAAGAGCCCTTGCATGCCCCATATCAATCTCCTTGTTTTTCAGAGCTACCTGTATCTGTGCAGGTAGTTTTAATAGACGCAAATAGTTTGCTATCGTAGTTCTTTTCTTTCCTACTCTCTCACTAAGTCTCTCTTGTGTAAGTTCATATTGCTCTATCAAATGTTGATAAGCTAGAGCTATTTCCAAAGAATTAAGGTCTTCACGCTGGATATTCTCAATAAGAGCCATTTCCATTACATTCTCGTCATTAGCAGTACGAATATATGCAGGAATAGTTTTACGACCAGCTTGAATTGAGGCTCTGTAACGTCTTTCACCAGCAATAATTTGATAAGTATCTTTATCAAGTTCTCTTAATGTAATAGGTTGTATAATTCCTATTTCAGAAATTGAATCGGCTAGTTCTTGAAGAGCAACCGGATCAAACTCTCTTCTTGGTTGATTAGGATTTACAGAGATCTTTGATATCTCTATTTCATTTATAGAAGACGACCCCGAAGTTCTAACCTCTTCAGTAGAAATAAGTGCATCAAGGCCACGTCCTAAAGTAAATTTCTTTTGTACTGCCATTATCTACTTATTTATTATGTGTTATTATTTCTTTTGCTAATGAAAGATAATTCTTTGCTCCTGTTGATTCGGCATCATAAAGTATAACTGGGATACCATGACTAGGCGATTCACTAAGTTTTACATTACGTTGGATCACGGTTTTGAAAACAAGCTCTTGAAAGTGTCGTTTCACCTCATCATATATTTGATTAGCAAGTCTTAACCTCGAATCGAACATTGTCAATAAGAAACCCTCTATTTCAAGTGAAGGATTAAGCTTTGACTTTATTATCTTTATAGTATTAAGCAACTTACTGATACCTTCGAGAGCAAAATATTCACATTGCACAGGAATCATAACAGAATCAGCAGCAGTAAGGGCATTTATTGTTATCAAGCCTAACGAAGGCGAGCAGTCAATAAGAATATAATCATAATCATTCTTTACTGTTGAAAGAAGATTTTTCATGATTTTTTCTCTATTGTCGAAATTCAGCATTTCAATCTCTGCACCAACAAGGTCTATATGCGACGAAACGATATCAAGTCCATCAATATCGGTAGTATAAATTGCTTCTAAAATATCAACTTGATTAATTAGGCACTCGTAGATAGAGCATTCTACCTCTTTAATATTGACACCTAAACCGGAGGAAGCATTTGCCTGAGGATCAGCATCAATTACTAAAACTTTTTTCTCTAGAGTAGCTAAAGAAGCAGCCAAATTAATAGTGGTTGTAGTTTTTCCCACTCCGCCTTTTTGATTGGCTAAAGCAATAATCTTTCCCATATATATCAGTTTTTCAGGTTGCTAAATAACTAATAAAAAATTATCTTTTGTATTAAAAACTACAACCTTTCGCAAATCTGTTGATAACTCAAAGTTTTTGTTAATAACTTAAACAGATACAAAGATAATTAAATCTTACCAATACCATTGTTGGTTTAATAACATTAAGATAAATTTCTATAACAAAAGGTTAAAAATGAAGATAAGGTTGTATCTTTACTCTTGAATAACGAACAAATTTATATGAATAATAAACCATTAATACTGATTTCAAACGATGATGGAGTTAGTGCAAAAGGGATAAATGAGTTGATAAAAGCTTTAGAGGGATTAGCCGAAATAATTGTAATGGCTCCCGATGGTCCTCGTTCAGGTGCATCAGGTTCAATTACTTCGGAAACACCTATAAAGTTTACACTAATAAAAAAAGAAAAAGATCTTACTATATATAAGTGCAATGGTACACCTGTTGATTGCATAAAACTTGCTTTACATGCTGTTGTTCCACGCAACCCCGATATTATTGTGGGAGGTATTAATCATGGCGATAACTCCTCAATAAATGTTCACTATTCAGGGACTATGGGAATTGTCATTGAAGGATGTTTAAAAGGTATTCCTTCAATAGGTTTCTCAATTTGTGACCATAGTCATGATGCCAATTTTGAACCATCACTACCATATATCCGTAAAATTGTAAAGAATGTACTTACCCATAAATTACCCATGGGAATATGTCTTAATGTAAATTTCCCTGACACTCCGGAATATAAAGGTGTAATGATATGTCATCAAACAAAAGGTATTTGGGAGAATGAATGGAAGACATCAGTACATCCCAGAGGTGGTGAATATTTTTGGCTTACCGGAAACTACAAAAATTTAGAAACGGAGAATAATAAAACTGACCATTGGGCATTGGACAATGGATATATAGCTATCACACCAACCCAAATTGATGTGACAGCATATCACTTTATCGACAATTTAAAGAAATGGGATTTTGAACTATGAGATATTATCTTATCGTTGGAGAGGCTTCAGGGGATATGCATGCATCGAACTTGATGCGTGAACTCAAGAAACAGGACAAAGATGCTGATTTCAGATTTTTTGGTGGTGATTTAATGAAATCTGTAGCAGGGATTTGCGTTAAACACTATAAAGAGATGGCATTTATGGGATTTATTCCTGTTTTAATGAATCTACGTACTATTTTTCGAAACATGGATCAATGCAAAAAAGATATCGTTTCGTGGAATCCCGATGTTATTATACTTGTTGACTACCCAGGCTTTAATTTAAAAATTGCATCATATATAAAAAGCCATACTAACATACCTATATACTACTATATTTCACCAAAAATATGGGCATGGAAAGAGTATAGAATTAAGGATATAAAGAAAAACATTGATTTTATGCTCTCTATCCTACCTTTTGAAATTGAGTTTTACAAAAAACATCAATATAGTATAGAGTATGTGGGCAATCCTTGTGTTGATGCTGTTATGACTTACAAAGGTAAAAACTCTTTTAAGTTCGAAGAGTTTTGCAATGATAACGGTTTAAGTGATAAACCTATAATTGCTCTGCTTGCAGGAAGTCGTAGACAAGAGATTAAAGATAATCTTCCTATGATGATTGAAGCGACAAAAGAGTTTTCGAAAGAATATCAGATAATAATAGCCGGAGCTCCAGGTATTGATGAAGAGTATTACTCAAACTATACCGATGGCAAAATAAAGATACTATTTGATAAAACTTATCAAATACTTTCATTTGCAAAGATGGCTCTAGTGACTTCGGGTACAGCAACATTAGAAACTTCTCTTTTCCGAGTTCCACAAATTGTATGTTACTATACTCCATTGGGGAAATTCGTATCTTTCCTAAGAAGGCATATATTGAAAGTTAAATATATTTCTCTTGTCAATCTTATTGCAAACAAAGAGGTTGTTAAAGAGTTAGTTGCTGATAGTATGACTATCGAGAATATTAAAAAGGAGGCAAAAGCTATAATTTATAACAATGAGTATAAAAATAATATGCTTAATGAGTATGATAGAATAATAGAAATTCTTGGAACTGAAAGTGCCTCATCAAAAGCTGCCTCTGCTATTATAAAAAAATTATCTGAACAGCATTAAAAAATGCTGATCAGATAAAGATATATTACTGCTGCGGGTATTGCAAATAGTGCACTATCGAATCTATCAAGCAAACCTCCATGACCGGGAAGGATATTTCCGGAATCTTTTATTCCTAAATGTCTCTTCATTAGCGATTCGGACAAATCACCTAAAGTACCAAAAACAACCACTGTCAAAGCTAACCCCAACCATTCAAAAATGGTGATAAATGGGAAGAAATAGTATAGTACTAATGCTGCTATTAAAGACAATACTCCTCCACCAATAGAGCCCTCCCATGACTTCTTAGGTGATATGCGTTCAAAAAGCCTATGCTTACCAAAAAGAGTACCCGCACAATAAGCACCTGAATCATTTACCCAATTAAATATAAATATTGAAAGAGGTAGTATTGGATTAAATTCCGAAAGTTCGGTCGACTCTGTATTATGAAATGCAAGTACATTTAGTAGAGCAAAAGGAAGAGCTACATACATTTGAGAAAGAACAGAGTAAGCCCAATTATTTATTGGATTTTTTCTCTTAAGATATAGTTCACTTATAAACAGATAGAAAATAAATAAAAGATAAGGGATAAACACTCCTGTTTGAGTAGTATCAATGCCATTCAAGAAAAAAGCGAAGAATAGATACATGCCGGCAAGCATACATATTCTACTATTTACTTTAACATCCTCGCTCTTGTTCATTAAATTACAGAACTCATTAACTGTTAGAGCAGTTATGATAACAAAGAGTACACCAAAAGATATTGGATTCCACAAAGTAAATCCCACTAGTACAGATACAAATATAATACCGGTAATAGTTCTCTTAATAAAATTACTTTTCATAGTAATTACAACAATTTATAAACATTAAATCCATTCTACTCTATAATTATATCATAGCATAGAATGGATAATATAAGATAATTAAGCTTGAACAGTTTCACTATTTTCCTGAGTGTCTACCTCAGGAGCATTTTCATTAGAATCAACATCACTGTTTTCTTCCAATTCGATAGCCTGTTCTTCTATTTTATTTTTATTTTCCGAAGCAATAATTTCTTCTGAACGTGAAGTCCAAGGACGTTTACCAAATATATGTTCTACATCTTCAGCAAAGATCACCTCTTTTTCAACTAGCACTTGAGCAAGTTTATTATGACCCTCTTTATGTTCTGAAAGAATTTGTTTTGCTCTTTCATACTGTTGATGAATCATATTTTTTACCTCTTCATCAATAAGTTCAGCAGTTTTATCACTGTAAGGTTTATTGAACGAGTACTCTTCATTATTGTAGTAACATAAATTAGGTAGCTTATCACTCATACCGGCATATGCTATCATACCATAAGCTTGCTTTGTTACTCTTTCAAGGTCGTTCATCGCACCTGTAGAGATATTGCCTGTGAATAATTCCTCGGCAGCACGTCCACCTAAAGTAGCACACATCTCATCAAGCATCTGTTCTTTAGTAGTTATTTGACGCTCTTCCGGAAGATACCATGCAGCGCCCAAAGAGCCGCCACGAGGAACAATAGTTACTTTAATTAGTGGATTTGCATGCTCAAGGAACCATGAAAGAGTAGCATGACCGGCTTCGTGAAGAGCAATAGTACGCTTTTCACCTTGTGTCATGATTTTCGATTTCTTCTCAAGACCACCAATAATTCTATCAACAGCATCGAGGAAATCTTGTTTCTCCACAGTTTTCTTTCTATGACGAGCGGCTATAAGAGCAGCCTCATTACATACGTTTGCTATATCAGCACCACTAAATCCGGGCGTTTGACGAGCTAAAAGATCAACATCAACATTTGGATCAAGTTTTATTGGACGTAGATGAACTCCAAAAATCTCTATTCTCTCATTAAGATCAGGCAAATCAACATGAATCTGTCTATCGAATCGTCCGGCACGAAGAAGAGCCTTATCCAATATATCTACACGGTTTGTAGCAGCAAGAATAATCACTCCACTATTTGTACCAAAACCATCCATTTCAGTTAAAAGCTGATTAAGAGTATTCTCCCTCTCATCATTACCACCCATGCTAGGATTTTTGCCACGAGCACGTCCTACGGCATCTATCTCATCGATAAATATGATACAAGGAGCTTTTTCTTTTGCTTGACGGAAAAGGTCACGTACACGTGAAGCACCTACACCAACAAACATCTCAACAAAGTCCGAACCTGACAATGAGAAAAATGGCACATCTGCTTCGCCAGCAACAGCTTTAGCTAAAAGAGTTTTACCTGTTCCCGGAGGGCCAACAAGTAGTGCTCCTTTAGGAATTTTACCACCAAGTTCAGTATATTTTTGAGGTTGTTTCAAAAACTCTACTATCTCTTCAACCTCTTGTTTAGCACCGGCTTGACCGGCAACATCTTTGAAAGTTACGCGGGTACCATTACCTTTATCATATACAGTTGCACGACTTTTACCGACATTGAAAGGATTAGCACCTCCCGATGAGCTGCCACCTCCAATTTTTCTCATCGCAAAAATCCATATTGCTAAGAGTAGAAGGAATGGGAATATACTCCAAAATATATCACCAAAGTAGTTCTGTTTTTTCTCAAAATTTATAGTACCCGAAAAGTGTCCCTCTTCTTGAGCCTTATCAAGAAACTTCTCTAAAGATTCTTGAGAGCCTACTTCAACGGTTATTACAGGGTTACGTCCAACTTTTTTATAGTCATCTTTAAATACTGTTTTTACATATTCAGGTTTAATGTACATATCAACAGTATTGTCATTGTAAGATACAATTTTATCAACATACCCATTGTTTACCATATCTTTAAACTCAGTATATGTAAACTGTTTGTTGTAACTTCCTTCTTGGCCCGAAAACCACAATATACCTAGGGTTGCAGCTATAATTATATAAAGCCAGGTCAAGTTAAAACGAGGCATATTTATTTTTGGTCTGTTTGAATTCTTCGAATCGCCCATCTTTATTATTTTAATTATTAATCCAAATCTGGAATATAAGTTAGTTTAGCATCAGCCCACAAAGTTTCAAGATTATAAAACTCGCGTGTATGAGGGAGGAAAATGTGCACTATTACATCACAATAATCCATAGCTATCCACTCAGCATTCTCTATACCGGATACTGCTATAGGCTTTTCAGATAACTCCTCTCTTAAATAATCTTTAACAGAATCAGCTATTGAAGCTACCTGTGTTGGAGAATTTCCTTGACAGATAATAAAATAGCTACAAATTGTGCTATCTGTTTCTCTTAAATCCGCAACTACAATTCCTTTACCTTTTTTTTCTTGAATTCCCTCAACTATCTTTTCAACTAAAATGTTCTTTTTCTTCATTATAGAATTAATAATTATCTGACATACCTTATTTATTAACAATGCACAAATATACTTGGTTTTATTTGTCTACCGAAAATTTGGGTATAAATATATTTTCATTTTACTATTTTTTAGTTAGTAAATCTAAATTTATATTCTTCTTGATTAACACTTAAATAGTTTCTATAGCTACTTCAAAGAGTGTTTTTTAAAGAAAAAAAATAATAATATTTTGTTGGTTTTGAAATTTTAGATATCTTTGCAGCGTCAAAAAGCCAAAAGGTATTTGTTGATAATCGACAATTGGGCTATGGTGTAATGGTAACACAACAGATTCTGGTCCTGTTTTTCTTGGTTCGAATCCAGGTAGCCC
>JAEZKJ010000018.1 GCA_023415545.1 Bacteroidota bacterium | reverse complement strand
TTATTTGGTCAGCAAAGTAAACATTTTTTTTTGGATATTTCAAATTTAATTTTTTAATAATTTCAATAGCTTTTGAATACTTTCCCTGTTTTACATATATCTTGGCTAAAGTCTCAGTAAAATAGCTCTCTTCGTCAGCATCATACTCATTTTGAGCGCCATTAAAATCATTCTCTTTATCCTCATCACTAGCAACTTCGTTTACATCATTATTGTAATTTATCTCTGATGTCTCACTCTGTTCACTCTCGGAATTCAACTCTTGTTTGACAAAATCATCAATAAGTTTTTGCCCTCTCATCTCCACATTACTAACATCGGAATCTTTAAGAAGCAGAGAGGTATAATCGGTAGAGACTTCAATTGACAATTTCATCTTCTCAATCTCCTCCTCTTTGGTTGATAAAAAGGCATCAATAAGCGATTCTGTTCTATCGGTAACAGAATTTTCCTTTCTATTGTTAGTATCTTTAGTCTCCCCACAATATCTATCGCCTTCAATAATAGAAAAAAGTTTTTTCCTATCGTTTAAATATATAGCCGATTTGTGAAGTTCATCTTCAAACTCCTTCTCACCTAATATATATAGATTATTAAGAAATAGCAATCTTAATGTTTGAGAATAGGGATATCTCAACAACAAATTTCTAATCTCATACAAGCTCTCTTTATTAAGGAGCTCAGGATGTTCCATATATTTATAGATAGTATCTGTCATATCACCAGTTTGCGACTGTAGCATTGAATATTTGCTCAACAATTTCTTTAACCATCTCGTTAACTAATTGATCCTGCACTGCTGAAAGAGGCTGGCTAGAATCATATTCACGACTAGCTGAGAAAGTTTTTTCGAAATCTTCAGTATGATTTGAATTATTTACAAAACGTACATTTACAGTCATTCTTAACTCAGCCATACTAGAATAACCATCCGAACCTATTCCCTTGTTGATAGCATCATAATTGGTAATTTCACCCGATAATTGTAAATCACCATTACGTTTAACCTGCTGTAAACGAGTTTGCTGAAGATAAATATCCTGCAACTCAGTGTTAAAAATTCCAGCCATTGGACCATAAACAAACCCAACTGAACGGTTTGGGAAAGCTTCAAAAGATATAGTTTTTATCTTAGTATAGTCTATTGAAGAGCCATTGAATTTATACGATATTGAGCATGATGAGATGAGCAATACCAAAGTTGCCAATAGAAGTTTTATCTTATTATTTTTATTCAAGATCATATTCTTTTATTTTTCTATATAATGTTCTTTCTGAAATATTTAAATCTTTCGCAGCAAGTTTACGACGACCATTGTGTCGATCAAGAGCTTTTTTTATCATCTCTTTTTCCACCTCATCTAAAGATAGTGGTTCCTCTTCAACATAATCATCTGTATCTTGAATATAATCATCAACAGCTTTTGCCGGTGTTAAATTAATAGTAGAAAGTTGCCCTACAGGGGTAGCAACTAAGTTTCTTTCCGGTTCATGATAATATGCTACCGCAGTTGTTGGCTTTTGTAGTGCTACATCTTCCTTTTTTTCATTCATAAGATGATTTACAAGTTTTTTCAACTCAGTAACATCGCGTCTCATATCGAAAAGCACCTGGTATAAAATCTCTCTCTCATTTTGAAACTGTTTACTATCAACTTTATCACCATAAATCATTGGCATTCCCGAACTATTAGGAACTTTAGGAAGATAATGATTTAAAATATCTAAAGATATATCTCTATTAGGTTCAATAATAGAAATTTGCTCGGTAATATTTTTAAGTTGACGCACATTACCGGGCCAAGGATAAGTTGATAAAACATCACGAGCTTCAGGAGTCAACTGTATAGCAGGCATGTGATATTTTTCAGCAAAGTCGGAAGAAAATTTTCTAAATAAAAGAGCTATATCATTACCTCTTTCCCTTAAAGGTGGCACCTTAATAGGAACAGTATTTAGTCTGTAGTATAAGTCTTCACGGAATCTACCTTTAGCGATAGCATCCGTGAGATTCACATTTGTAGCAGCAACAATTCGTACATCAGTCTTTTGAACTTTTGATGAACCAACTTTTATATATTCTCCACTTTCCAATACACGAAGCAAACGCGCTTGCGTTGCCAAAGGTAACTCCCCTACTTCATCAAGAAATATGGTTCCACCATTAGCCTCAGCAAAATATCCGTTTCTATCGCCTATAGCACCGGTAAAAGCACCCTTTTCATGTCCAAAAAGTTCTGAATCGATTGTACCCTCAGGAATTGCACCGCAGTTTACCGCTATATATTGATTATGTTTTCTCTTACTGAAACTATGTATAATTTTTGGGAATGTCTCCTTACCAACTCCACTTTCACCAGTAATGAGTACCGATAGATCAGTAGGGGCAACTTGAAGTGCTATATCTATAGCTCTATTCAATCCTTCAAAGTTCCCAATAATACCAAATCTTAACTTAATATTTTGAATATCAATTTTACTCATAAATAGTACGCATTATATGACAAAATTACAAAATAGAAACCATAAGACAAGAAATTATGTCAGAAAAAAATGCGGCATACCTCTTTGTGATGTATGCCGCATAGATATATATATCAAATAATTAGTCTATCTCCTCATCAGCTTCATATCCACCCATTTCACGAAGAGCATTTTTAAGAATCACATACTGTTGGAAAAGGAGGTTGATAGGCACCTCATTTTCAGTGTAATCATGCATAGGGCTTTTTAGGAAGAAACTTAAAAATCTTTGTATACCAAATCTTCCTGCTCTAGCTGCTAGGTCACTCAACAATACCAAGTCAAGCATTAATGGTGCAGCAAGAATAGAATCACGGCATAAGAAATTGATCTTTATCTGCATAGGATATCCCATCCATCCGAAAATATCAATGTTATCCCATCCCTCTTTATTGTCATTGCGAGGAGGATAATAATTGATTCTTACTTTGTGATAGTAGTCAGTGTATAAATCAGGTTGATTTTCAGGAACAAGAATAGATTCAAGAGTAGAGAGTTTACTAACCTCTTTAGTGTGGAAATTTGCTGGTTCATCAAGAACTAATCCATCACGATTACCAAGAATATTTGTAGAGAACCATCCTGAAAGACCAAGACAACGTGTACCGATTATTGGAGCAAAACCAGATTTTACTAGAGTCTGTCCAGTTTTAAAATCTTTACCTGCAATAGGCATCTTTGTTTTCTCAGCCAATTCCCACATAGCAGGAATATCAACAGTAGTATTTGGTGCACCCATAATGAAAGGAGCATTTTCACAAAGAGCTGCATATGCATAACACATCGATGGAGCAATTTTTTGTGTATTATTAGCTTTCATAGCTTCCTCTAACGCTTTTAGTGAGCCATGTACTTCTTCATCAATCGGAACATAAATTTCTGTTGATGCTGCCCAGATAACCACAATACGATCACAAT
>JAEZKJ010000132.1 GCA_023415545.1 Bacteroidota bacterium | reverse complement strand
TTTTATCCAATGTGTTTGTTTTCATGCTTAATAAAGCATCGTCGAAAAAGGAAATATAATCTTTGGTAATGTCTAGAGTTAATGTCTTGTATTCATCATTCCACAGGTACATCTCACTTAAGTATTTCTTAACCTCACTATTGACTTCACTATTTTCTGTTGAGATAAATGGATCTGTGGCTTTTTGTTTAACAATGAAACTGGAAGAAGAATAGCCTTTTACATTAATAGTTATTGTACTACTTCTATCAACTTGTGATGTTGTTGAAGTAGATAAATATATGATGTTCTGACCTCTTTCACCTGATGATTTATCAATTTTACACCAGCTGGAACTGCTTGATGCACTCCAACTACTAGCTGCGTTGAATATTATTTTTACTGGGGAGTTTTGAACAATTTCAATAGTGTCTTTATTTAACCAACTCTCTCCTGAAACTCCTGCCCCAATATCTTCATTACTATCTTTACACGATACTATGCTTAGTGAAATAAAGATGAATAATATCAATTTTATTATTTCTTTGTTTTTCATTCTATTATTTTTTAGAGAAATCCAAGTTTTAAAAGTTGATTTATAGTATATGACAATTTTAAATATTTACCTTAATAAAGTATAGATTATCACATAATTATAATGTTAAAACTTTAAGTTTTGTAACCTGATATTAGTTAACTATAACATTAATATTATGTTACGAAACTCTAAGGTTTACTACAAAAGTAGTGATTTATTCTTAATATACAGATAACAAAATGGGAAAGATATTGATTAGGGAAGCCTATCCCATAAAGATAGCCTTAAACTATCTTAACGAATATCTTATCCAATAATTGTGGGCAGATTTTTGTAACCCTTAGTTATATCTGATAGTTATATCGGAAGTTCCGAAGGGTTAATTCCCACTACTCAAATTCACTAACTTAGGCCAGTCATCGCCATTCCACTCCCAACGGTAGTTGCACCTATAGCCTTCCTCGGCAGTGCTATTATAGTTTTCGATAGCGGTATTCATGGCAGAGATAGCAGTTGAACTATCTGTGTCAGTCGCTGTGCTCTTTACCAAGGTATAGACACCTTTTGCATAAGCGTATGAATCACCTGCTACCCAATTGGCTACACTTACGATTTTAATTTGTCCAAAAGGATAAGCCCATGTGCTATCTTTTGAAGTACCAACAGTAACCTTAGCAGTGTTGGCACAAGCCACAAAAGGAGAAGTACTATTTTCATAATTGCCTATTACACCACCGTTTCGACTCATCGAGTTCGAACGATCACTTGCAGCACCACCTGTCACATCTCCATGATTGACGCATCCTAATACAACGAAAGAAGATCTGCACCATTGTCACAGCCTATGATACCACCTACGTGATTGTACAACGGATTTTGATCATCATTATCAGTATAGCCTATCACTGCTCCTCTATTGGTACAACCTTCAAGAATACCATTAGCAATTGTTCCCGTAATACCACCTGCAGCGCTTAAAGCATTTGCATTATTACCCTTAACTATAGCGTAATTGTAACAGCTACTTATGATGCCATTGACCTGATAGCCCACGATGCCACCGGCATAGCTTTTTGTTCCCGACGAAGTAACGCCCTGTAACACACCAGTTATCTCACCCTCGTTGATGCATCCTTTCACAGTGCCTAAGTTATATCCCACAATGCCACCAACATAGGATGTTTTTGAGGAACTTGTACTACGCTCACCAGTCATCGTGCCATTGTTGGTGCAGTTAGTTATGATGCCTTCTTTTTTGTTATATCCAGCCACAGAACCTATACTTCCTTCGCTGTATGTAGTTTTCCCGTTAACAGACACGTTCATTGTCAGGTTCTTAATGGTGCCGGCATTATAACAGAACAACCCACAATGGTAGCTATAGCTACTGTCGAACTCCATCGTACCTCCGATGGTTTTGCTGTTGCCATCAAATGTGCCCTTGAAGCTATTATAAGCATCACCGCCTATCGGTATGAATTTACCGTTGATGGTAATATCGGTTGTCAGTTGATAGAATTTACCTTCGCTTTTATAGTCGTTGTCTACCAACCATTGCAAGTTGTAGGCATTAGCTACAAGGTAAGGACTCTCTTCTGTACCCTCGCCGGAAGGCTGTACGCTGGCAATGCCCGGCTGCCATTCTGTGCGTGTAGGTTCGCCTAATTGGATAGTGCTACTATATAACTTGCCTGCTTCGATGGCTTTTTTGGTAGTCAGTATGGCAACATAGGCACCTCCCTCATTTGTCGTTACTACAAACTCCAGTTTCTTCCCTACAGCCATTGGGGGTAAGTAAATGTAGTTGGGAAGTTTGGAGAACGTTTTGATGTTATAATCATTTCTCATTTCTATATCACCAGTAGTAAGGTCATGATACCAGCGAGTCGCTACATCCGACAAGATGTTTACGCTTTTCACAGTATGTCCTTCAGGAATACCCTTGAAGGTTGGCTTCAATAGAGCCGTCAGGTGCTTGAACTTAAATGTCTTTCCATCCTCCGATACGGCGTACATATAGGTATTTTTCGGGTTCAACTCGCCATTTTGACCTTGCCATAAGTCAATAGTCACGTCTGTTATGTCTAAACTTGGATTTTTAGGATAAAAAGCATAATAGTTCCCACTTCCATCAACATCGGGTAGTGTACCTGTAAAGGTGTTCTCACCATTGGCTTTGTTGAAGGTTTGGTTCTCGTTACCTCGGATAACCGAAAACTCATCCTCATCTGCCCAAGCTACAGATATAGTGGGTGTTTCGTTACTCTCTTCCTAGGTTAGTGTTATACGGGAAATTGGCGCATTGTCGTTTGGCACATATGCCATTACGGTCACTCTCTCTTCTTGGGTTGCAACCTGGTCATTAGACGACATCAATTCCTCTTCGCTACATGCCGAGGCTGCCATAACAAGCATTCCACCGAGCAAATATTTCATGTATAGATTCATCTTTCTGTTGTTTTTGATAGGTTAATTAATAAAATGGAACTCCATCATATTCATAATCACTTAGTGTAGTACCATCGCTAACGGCAAAGCCCTTTTCGACTTCCACTTCAATTAATTCCACTTTTGGCACTTCATAAGCCTCCATTACTTGTAGCTCTTTACTTTTCATCTTTTTAAAAGGTATTTGATTTACTATTATTTAATTGTTCTAAACAGGAAAATAAAAAGTCCCTGCTTGGAAAGAGCTTATGCTCCCACCAAGTAGGGACCTGTTCGTAGTCAGGGTTTACGACCCTCAAATATCTATTATTGTGATAATACTTGCTTGCGAATGTTTGATTTGACATAGTCAAATGTTTGTGTATTATTTTGTTTGTCGAAACAAAAATTAAAAAAACATTTAAACTATAGTAATTTTATTCAACATTCTCATTTTCTGTTTGTTATATCTTAAATAAAGATTATTTCGGATAGTGAAACGCAACTTTGGTTAATTATATGTTTTGAACTTGTTTCATCACCCTTAGGAAGTTTCCACCCCAAATCTTAGCTATATCCTCTTTTGAGTATCTGTGAAGAAGAAGTTGGCGAGTAAAATTTATTAATTCGCTAGCAGAAGCACATCCAATGATGCCACCATCCCCATCGAAATCAGTGCCTATGCCAACATGATCTATTCCCATTATATCTACCATATGGTTAATATGCTCTATTGAATCAATAATGGTAGCTGTGCCATTTTCTTTTAAAAAATCATTATAAAGAGTTACTTGAGCAACTCCTCCTTTTTTTGCTAATTCACGTAATTGATCGTCATAAAGGTTACGAGGATGATTACACAAATTTCGCGAAGATGAGTGAGAAGCAACAATAGGCATGCTGCTAATATTTAAAGCATCATAAAAAGTTTTCTCACCTGCATGTGATATATCAACCATCATACCCACTCGGTTCATCTCTTTTATAACCTTTTCTCCAAAAGATGTAACTCCAATGTTTTCATCATTGCCTTTAGCTGAACCACATATAAGGTTATTACCATTGTGACATAGAGTCATGTAAACAACTCCACGTTTGCGAAAGTGTTCAATGTTGGATATATCCTTTCCAATAGCATACCCATTTTCTATTCCAAGCATAATAGCTTTTTTACCCTCTGCTTTTAATCTGTAAAGGTCATCGGGAGTGTATGCTATATTTATGAATGAACTATTTTGAGATATCATATCCTCAATTTCTGTAAGAATCTTATTTGCTTTAGATGTGGCAGCGAGTAGTGATTCATCGTCGCATCCCTTCTGTTGAAGATAGGCAACCATAATAGATGCATCAAGACCTCCTTCATCCATTTTATGTAGGTCAACAAGAATCTTTGGGTCTCGACAAGAAAAGTTTATATCTTTATCAAAAAACATAGGAGTGTCACAATGTGAATCCAATGTAACTACTCGTTTGTGCAATTCACGTGCTTCCTTATATGATTTACTTTCATATATTAACCAAGTAAAAAGAGGCATCATCGATTCATCTCCCTCCATGATGAAACACTCAGGATGCCACTGTACACCTATCATCGATTTATATTCAGTCGACTCCATCGCCTCAATGACTCCATCTACAGATGTTGCTGAAACCTGAAAACCTTTAGCCGGTTCCTTAATAGCTTGATGGTGAAATGAATTTACAGGAAGTTTATCAGTTTTGAATATTTGGGATATAGTAGAACCCTCTTTCAATGTTACATAGTGGGAGGCATAACCTCTATCAAGATCTTGGTCATGTTTTATGCAAGTTCCCTCTTTTTGTGTGTGGATATCCTGATAAAGTGATCCTCCAAAAGCTGCATTCATTATTTGAATACCGCGGCATATTCCAAGTATAGGAATTTGTCGTTCGGCAGCCAATTTAGCTATGATAAGTTCACTTTTATCCCTTTTATGGTTAATGCTGTGTAACTCTTTTACCGGTTCTTCATTAAGAAAAAGAGGATTAATGTCGCCACCACCTGTCAATAACAAACCATCAATTGTGTTTAAAACATTAATTATACAGTCAACATCTTCAAAAGGGGGGATGATAAATGGAGTACCTCCTGCATTTAATATAGAGGTGAAATATCCCTCGGCTAAGGTACACTCACCATTTTTATAGTTACCTGTCAATCCAATTATTGGACTTTTTTTGTTAGCGAGAGAAGCTTTATGAATATCATCATAAACCTTAGAAATGTCAAATGTATTAAATCTCTTCATAAGTTAAATTATTCGTAGAATCATAACAAAGATATGTATTATTTCAAATTTATTTTTCATATTTGTTAAAAATATAGTGTGCATGGAACCTTTAAGAGATTTCTCAGGATTAACAAGAAAACTACGTACTCAAAACATACGCAAGAGGGTTGTTGTAGTATCTCCTAATGATCCTCATACAGAATATGTTATTTCACGAGCATTGCAAGAAGGTATTGCAGACTTCTTGTTAGTGTCGGATGCAAAACATATACAAAACTCTTTATATATTCAAGATGTTTTTCCCGAGAATGTTAATGTGGTAAAAGTGCCAAATGCTGAAGATGCAGCACGTGAAGCTGTTTCTATAGTAAAACATGGTTCGGCTGATATCCTTATGAAAGGTCTTATAAATACAGACGAGCTTCTTCGTGCTGTTTTGGATAAGGAGAATGGGATTCTTCCAAAAGGAAATGTACTTAGTCATGTTACACTTTCTCAGATTCCATTATATAATAAATTTTTACTCTTCTCGGATGCTGCTGTTATTCCAAAACCAACTCTTGAACAGTTAGATTCAATGATAAGATATGATATAGAAATATGTCATAAGCTTGGCATTAATGAACCAAGAATAGCGTTGATTAATAGTAGTGAGAAAGTTAATCCAAAATTCCCACATACTCTTGATTATGTTACTATCAAGGAGAGAGCTAAAAATGGTGAGTATGGTTCTGTTTATATTGATGGCCCAATGGATGTAAAAACTGCATGTGATTCACATAGCGCAGAGGTAAAAGGTCTCAGTTCTCCTGTAGTAGGCCATTCCGATCTTTTGATTTTCCCAAATATTGAATCGGGGAATACATTCTATAAAGCTATTTCACTTTTTGGTGATGCAAATGTTGCCGGTATGTTAACCGGAACAACAGTACCTGTAGTTGTACCTTCACGAGCCGATTCAGGAAACTCTAAATATTACAGTTTAATTTTAGCATGTGCTACCGGTTAAAAAATGATTATGAAGATATTTGTTATTAATCCAGGTTCTACCTC
>JAEZKJ010000024.1 GCA_023415545.1 Bacteroidota bacterium | reverse complement strand
GATTACATCTGAGAAATAATATAATATAAAAATACGATAATACACTTATGAAAAACTCTTTATTCGGTAAACTGACTCCTAAGGAACCAAAGTTTTTACCACTATTAAATAATTTATCTGACACTCTTTTAGAAACAGCGACGCTTCTTGAAGAGAGTATTTCACACCACACTGCACAAGAGAGAGAGGAATATTATAAACGTATTAAAGAGTTAGAGCGTCAAGGTGATACGTTTAACCATTCTATAAATGATGAACTTGCAACAACATTTATCACCCCATTTGATCGAGAGGATATTAACAGATTGTCAGCTAGTATTGATGATGTAATCGATAGAATAAATGGTACAGCAAAACGTATCTATCTTTATAATCCACAACCTATAGGTGCTGCAGGAGTGGAGCTGACAAAAATTATCAAAGAAAGTGCTCAGTATATAGTTGATGCTGTTTCGAAGTTAGAAAATATTCATGGTAATGCTAAAGAGATACGCACTAGCTGCCGAACATTACATAATTTAGAAAATCAAGCTGATGACATATACGAAAAATTTGTTCAAAATCTATTTGTTAACGAGACAGATTTTGCTGAGCTTATAAAGAGTAAAGAGATTATGCAAGGTCTTGAAAAGGCAACTGATGGAGCAGATTTTGTAGGAAAGGTATTAAAAAGTATGGTAGTAAAATATATCTAAATAAAAGATGGAAATTCTACTAATCATTATTTTACTGGCGTTGCTCTTCGACTTTATCAATGGGTTTCATGATGCAGCCAATTCAATAGCTACAATTGTTTCTACACGCGTTCTTTCACCTTTTCTAGCAGTATTATGGGCAGCGTTTTTTAATTTCGTAGCTTTCTTTATTGCAAAATATATAATAGGAGGCTTTGGTATTGCCAATACAGTATCCAAAACAGTTATAGAGCAGTATATAACATTACCAATAATACTTGCCGGTGTCATAGCGGCAATAATATGGAATCTTTTTACCTGGTGGAAAGGAATTCCTTCCTCATCTTCACACACACTTATTGGAGGTTTTGCAGGAGCTGCAATTATGTCAAGTGGATTAGAGTCGGTTGAAGGAGCTATCATTTTAAAGATTGCAGCATTTATCTTTCTAGCACCTATTATAGGTATGATAATTGCAATCATTTTTGGAATTATTGTTTTGCATATATGCAAACGAGCAAACCCTCACAAAGCTGAAGTCTGGTTTAGAAAATTACAACTTGTTTCATCAGCTCTCTTTAGTGTAGGTCATGGATTGAATGACTCACAAAAGGTAATGGGTATTATTGCAGCAGCTATGATAGCTTATAATGCAGGTCACTTTGGCGATTTGCAGATGGGAAATTGGTTGCCTGATACTTTACACGATTGGCTTTTGAATTTATGTGGTGGTGTACATAGCATTGATAATCTTCCTAACTGGGTAGCGTTTGCTTGTTTCACTGCAATATCAGTAGGAACCATGTCGGGAGGTTGGAAAATTGTCAAAACAATGGGAGGAAAGATTACAAAAGTTACCCCTTTTGAAGGTGTGGTTGCAGAGACTGCTGGAGCATTTACTCTATATTTGACAGAGTGGTTACATATTCCGGTAAGTACAACCCATACTATTACCGGTGCAATTATAGGAACAGGAGTTATAAAACGTATCTCTATTGTACGATGGGGTGTAGCTAAGAATCTGCTTATTGCTTGGGTATTGACAATTCCTGTAAGTGCACTTATAGCATGTGTTGTATATTTCTTTTTAACCTTATAAAAAGAAGTTTTGACTGTATTCTTTTATAAGATAAAGCAGTTATAATAAGTATATTAGCCGTTTTAGATAGCTTTATAAACACATTTATAATTGCTATAAAACGATATTTTTTCTAATTCTTGATGCAAAAAAATCGAAATTGCTCTTGCAAAATTCGAAGTTTACTATTACCTTTGCATCGCTAAGAGAAAGAAATACTCTTTCACCGGACTTGTAGCTCAGTTGGTTAGAGCAACAGACTCATAATCTGGAGGTCCCTGGTTCAAGCCCAGGCTGGTCCACGAAAAAAAAGCACTTACAGAATTTCTGTAGGTGCTTTTTTTTGTGCTTAAAATGATAAATTCGGTATGATCCCCAATTAAACCTAACTGATATTATAACTTGTTTTTATGTATAAGAAGCCGAGTCTTTATTAAATTATCTGAAGTAAAAATTAATAATACATATAGATGTTTATGTAATTATTCTGATTAAGCCAAAAATTAAATATTAAGTTTTTTTGAGAACATAACTATTTTTGCATACTTTTATTATGTGAATTCACTTTGATTAAAAATAATTCCGTACTTTCGTTTTAAAATCAGTAATAAGTAAATTATAATAATTTTATTGCAATGAGAAATCTGCATCAGAACATCAATACGATAGTTATTGTAGGAGCATGGAATATTGCTATTTTTACTCCTGAATGGATTAAAAATAACGTACTTAGAGATGACGATTTCCCTGAGTTTAAGATCGAATATCCTTTAAATGTACTTCAGTCATTAAGATATACAACAAGTGATTTCGCTTTTTGTATTGCTGATAACAAATTACTATTTAGTTTATTAACTGACTCAACAAAAGCAGAAAAAGAGTTAATCTCAGTAATCAATGCAATTTGTCAGAAACTTCCTCATACCCCAGTAAGTGCATTAGGT
>JAEZKJ010000110.1 GCA_023415545.1 Bacteroidota bacterium | reverse complement strand
AAGCAGTACGGAAACCAGCTTCGTGGGTACCACCTTCAATAGTATTGATATTATTAACATATGAATGTATTGTTTCGCGGTATGTTGTATTGTACATAAAAGCACATTCTACAGGAATACCCGTTTTCTCAGTATTGAGATAAATAATATCATCAAAAAGTGGAGTGGATGTGTTGTTTATAAAACGAACAAACTCTTTTACACCCTCTTCCGAGTAGAAAGTTTCGTGTATGTACTCTCCCTCTTCATTTTGATGTCTAAGATCGGTTAGTGTTATGGTAATACCTTTGTTTAGGTATGCAAGTTCACGTAATCTAGCCTGTAGGATATCATATTTGTAAACTACTGATGTAAAAATAGAGTCATCAGGAGCAAATGTTTGGCGTGTTCCTTGAAGAGTTGTAGTCTCATTAAGTTGTTTTACTGCCTCAACAGGTTTACCATATCTATATGTTTGTGTATATATCTTACCTCCTCTATATACAGTAGTAGTCATCTCTTTAGAAAGAGCATTCACACAAGATACACCTACACCATGAAGACCTCCGGAAACTTTATATGAACCTTTATCGAATTTACCACCGGCATGAAGTATTGTCATTACAACTTGAAGAGCAGAAACTTTCTCTTTAGGATGCATATCAGTTGGAATACCACGTCCGTTATCTTGTACTGTTATTGAGTTGTCTTTGTTTATAGTTACATCGATTCTGTCACAAAATCCAGCTAAAGCCTCATCTATTGAGTTGTCTACAACTTCGTATACTAGATGATGAAGACCCTTTTCGCCAATGTCACCGATATACATAGCCGGACGCTTACGTACAGCTTCTAAACCTTCCAGGACTTGAATGTTACTGGCTGAGTAATTGTTCTCACCAACTGTCATTTCTTCTTGAGTCATGCTATTTAAAAATTACTATTATTTGAATTCAAAGATACAAAAAAATGTTCAATGAATAAACATTAAATGCTTTTAAATTAACTCACTTTTTTAATAAAAAAATATCAAGTTTTTATTATTGAAAATTATAAATAGTGTAACTCTTTTTTTTAGTCAATATCTTGATTTAGTGATAATTGTAGTATGTCAAATTCATTAAAATTTGACATGTTCTTTAAATTGACTTTTGGTTTATATAAACCAAACATTAATTTATATAAACCAAACATTAATCTATATAAACTAAACTATAATTTGAAGATTAGTTTATGAAAATGTAATATTTCTTAAACTTATTACATGAATAATTCTTGATCTTTTTAAATTAAATAATAGGGGGGGAATGAGTAGGGGATAAAGGGATATAAAAAGAAACTCAATACTATACAAAGACAAAAGGCTGAATTAAAAAATTCAACCTGTTTTATCTTTTTTAGTTTAAGACGGAACTTAAGCTAGTTTGCCAATGTAAACAGCCAATTTAGATTTCAAATTAGCAGCTTTGTTCTTGTGGATAATGTTTCTCTTAGCAAGTTTATCCAACATTTTTTGAACGCTAGGATACATAGCAACAGCTTCTGCCTTGTCAGTAGTTGCACGAAGTTTTTTAACAGCGTTACGCATTGTTTTTGCATAATATCTGTTATGAAGTCTTCTCTTCTCTTCCTGTCTAATTCTCTTAATTGATGATTTATGATTTGCCATTTCGACTAATCTTTAATTTTATTGTTATTGTTTATTTTTTTTGTAGTCCGTGGGGGAATCGAACCCCCCTTGCAAGAATGAAAATCTTGAGTACTAACCGATATACGAACGGACCAATTTATAACCTCTTCAGATTCACCCTTATAAATGGTTGAAGAAATTATTTCTCATTAGCGGATGCAAAGGTATAAACTATTTTATAAATGGCAAATATTTAGCAAGAAAAAATCTCTTTTTCATCTAAAAAAAAGGATATTTAGCCTATATTTGCATTACTCACTTATTCAAAACAATACTATTTATTTATGCTACAGAAAATCAATGGTATCGTTATACATGTTATAAAGTACAATGATAATTTCAATATAGCTAATATTTTTACTCGTGAGCGAGGCAGATGCTCTTTTCTTGTTCGCATTCCAAAGAGCAAAAAAACAGGAGTTAAAAATAATCTTTTTCAACCACTCTCAATGATAGAGCTAGAGGCTGATTTCCGTGATACAAAACATATTTACACCATAAAGAATGCAAAATCGTATATTCCTTTTGTTTCAATTCCTTATGACCCCTATAAAGTAGCAATTGCCCTATTTATATCCGATTTTCTCAATCATGCTCTACGTGAAGAGTCACATGATACTTTTTTATACTCATATATAGAAAACTCTATAAAGTGGTTTGACGAGTGTAGAGACAATTTCTCAAATTTCCATCTAGTCTTTCTTTTTAAATTGACAAAATTTTTAGGCTTTTATCCAAATGTGGATGATTATGAGGATGGTTGCTATTTTGATATGGTTAATAGTTGCTTTACTAAGGGTCAGCCTTTAAGTGGCGCCTATCTCGACCCGGAATATGCAGCTCATATCCGTATGCTACTAAGGATGAATTATGAAACTATGCATCTTTTTAAAATGAATAGGGCACAAAGAATTAGCTGCTTGACAATAATAAATGATTATTATAGGTTTCATCTTCCCGATTTCCCAATTCTGAAATCTGTTGATGTTCTTAAAGAAGTTTTCTCTTAATAAAAAAACCATCTTTCGCTAAAAATATTAGAGAAAGATGGTTTTGCTATTTTATAAATATGCTTGTTTACTATGCTATTAGCTTAATAGTTCCTTAACTTTTGCTGAAATAGCTCTACCTTCAGCTTTACCTGCAAGAGTTTTTGTTGCTACGCCCATAACCTTACCCATATCTTGAGGTCCCACAGCACCAACATTAGCAATAATCTCTTTAAGAGCAGCTTCAAGTTCTTCATTGCTCATCTGTTTAGGAAGATATTTTTCAATAACAGCTACTTGAGCAAGCTCTTCATTAGCTAACTCTTCTCGGCCCTGTTCTTTATATAAAGCAGCCGAGTCTTTTCCCTGCTTAACCAACTTCTGCATTATTTTAAGTGCAGCATCATCCGATAGAGTATCATTAGCTCCAGGAGCAGTTTTAGCTTCTAAAAAATATTTTTTTATGTTTCTTAATGCTTCCAAGGCCACTTTATCTTTAGCCTTCATAGCCTCTTTTATATCATTGCTTATTACATCAAATAAATCCATCTTATTGTACATTAAATGTTATTGTATTCATTTCGTTATCAATCTCTTTATCCTCGAACACCTCTATATCGGAAACAGCTTTTGAATGTATACTTTCGAGTACAGTTTTCGAACGTTGATACGTAGGAGTTGTTTCAACCATACTGATGATATCATCATTATCAAGATCTTCAAGTGAGAAAATATATACATTGTAACGTCTTCTTTTTTTACCGGCCGAACTTGTACTCTCACCATAATATCCCTCACGTCTCTCATCCTTACGCTGTTCCTCCTCTTCAAGAGCCTCTATTCTCTTTTGCTCTTCAATAGTGCGTTTATTGAGCATATTGTCCATTCCTGGAATATCTTTAATGCCAAATCCGGTAGCAAGAACAGTAAATTTCACTTTATCCTCAAGAGATTCGTCAATATAAAGGCCCCATTTAGTTTCAACATCTCTACCAAACTTACTCATAAAGTCATGAACTTCGTTCATCTCTTCCATCATAAGTTCACTCTTAGTACTATACGATATATTGAAAAGTATTTTCTTTGAATTGAATATATCGTTATTGTTTAGTAAAGGCGAGTGTAAAGCATCATTTATAGCTTGACTTACGCGGTTTTCACCAGCTCCGTAACCGGTACTCATGATGGCTACTCCACCATTTTTAAGAACAGTTTTTACGTCGTTGAAGTCAAGGTTAATTTTTCCTCTGATAGTTATTATTTCTGCAATACTTTTTGCAGCAATAGATAAAGTATCATCAGCTTTTCCAAATGCATTTAGCACACTTACGTCGGAATAGATATCTCTCAAGCGCTCATTGTTAATAACAAGAAGAGCGTCAACATGTTTACTCATCTGTTCTACACCATCGAGAGCCTGGTCAATTTTTTTATTTCCTTCGAAAAGGAAAGGTATAGTAACAATTCCAACAGTAAGAATATCCATATCTTTAGCCGTACTGGCAATAATAGGAGCAGCACCTGTTCCTGTACCACCACCCATACCAGCAGTAATGAATACCATTTTGCATCCGTCGTTAAGCATGTTTTTAACATCTTCAATGCTCTCCTGTGCTGCTTCTCTAGCACGTTCAGGACGGTTACCGGCACCTAGTCCCTCGCTACCTAGTTGAAGTTTGACAGGTACAGGTGACTCGGCCAAAGCTTGATTATCGGTATTGCACACAACGAAAGTAACATCGTGGATACCTTCTTTATACATATGGTTTACGGCGTTGCCACCTCCTCCACCAACACCAATTACTTTAATAATACTTGGTGAATCTGCTTGGAAGTCGAATGGCATTATAATTTCATCAGACATAATCTTAATAATTATATATAAGTTGATGTTTTTTTATTTTTCCTCTTTAAGAATCTCTTCAGAAATAGCAGAAATCTTATTAGTAATCCTAGTTATAAAACTTGGACCTGATTTAAGTTTTTTGATCTCTTGATAAAGATTTTTTATCTGCTCTTTCCTCTCCGGTAGATTAATTGCTTCGGCTTTTTTCAAAAGTGAAAGAGCCTCTTTGTATTCTTGTTTACCTTTCAGTTCTTCAATCTTAATTATAAGAGCATTGAAATCTGCATTCTTTCTCTTCAATTCCTCATCTTTTCTTCTTTTCTCTTCCTCGGCTGCTCTTCTTTCGGCTGCTCTTTTCTCAACAGAGTCAGTTAATGGTTTAGCTTTTCTTTCATCACTATCACTAAACAGGTCGGATACCACATCATTATTTATGTTTGGTTGAGATGCTTTCTCCTTAATACATCCCTCTTTTCCTGCAGCAAGAATAGATGCAATACCTATATGTGTACCATCTCTCTTCATCTCAACAGCTCCGTTTAAAGCGAACTGAGTATCTTTTGCCACACGAACTTTATCTATCTTGGTGAATTTAGTGAATGCTTCTTCAATATTCTTCATGTTTGCTCCACCACCTGTAAGAACAGCTCCAGCCAAAAGTTTATCAGAATATCCAGAGAGATATACTTGATTCCAAACATTAGCAAGAATTTCATTCAATCGAGCCTCAATAATATCTTGAAGTAGAGAAGCTTCAATAGAACATTTATTCTCTATTTTATAAACTTTGTCAGCATCTTTCTCGGAAGGTTCATAATATGCATATCCATATTTTACCTTTAATTCTTCTGCCTCTTCCTCCTCAATAAATTGACTACATATATCTTTTGTAATGTTATTACCTCCTAATGGTATAACAGCCAGATGTCGGAGAATATTATTCTTGAAAAGAGAAACAGTAGTAGTATCGGCTCCAAAGTCTACCAGCATACATCCCGATCTCTTCTCACTATTAGTAAGAACAGCATTGGCAACAGCAATAGGTTGAGTAATATAATCGACAATTTCAATATTTGATTGATCAAAGCAATTATCAATATTCATCTTTAAGGAGTTCCTAGCAATTATATTCAAGAAACGACCTTCTATATGATCAGTAGGAACACCAACAGGGTCAGGTAGATAATTGATACCAACTTTATACTCTTGAGGGGCAACCTCAAGTATCTCTTGGTCAATAATTGGTACCTCTCTATTGCTATCCATCATCGCATCAATCAACTCCTGAGAAATTTTAGTCTCTTCATCGAAATGACGCATTTCTGTATTACGTATTGTTCTAAGCGACTGCCCGCTTATACCCACATAGACTCTTCCAATAGAATCATTGATAGATTTCTCAAGTTTTTTTATTAATGAATTAATACATTGAGATGTTTTATCAAGATTGTATATGACTCCTTTTCTAATGAATTCGGAAGATTTCTCGCTGGCAACTGCAATAATTTGTATGCTGCCGTCAGGATGTTTCTTCCCTACAATACCTGTCGCTTTTGATGAACCCAGTTCTATTGCTGCGATAAAATCAGTTGATACCATATATTATAACTCTTTTTTAGTACAAATTATTTGATTACTGAACTCTAAACTTATTCTGTCATATTTATTCCATCCTACAACATTTAGAGCTTTCTCATAAAAAATTTTTAACCTTTTAAACTTATCAGCATATTCCTCGGCTCGCCCAAGAAATATTATATGATCGCCAACCATTGGTACTATTTCAACCTCTTTAGTTGGAGTAATATTAATTTGCTCTACCTGTGACCTCCAAAAAGGGTTATTATTGATATACTGAGCAAGTTTAAAAATTTGATTTTTTGCCATATTCCTATCAACGAATCCTGTAACGATAGGCACATGAATAGGGGTTTTAACTATTGGCATTATTTTAGCCTTACTATCTACATAATATCTTTCACCATTATTACTCATAACCCTCATTATAGGGAGTCTTTGATTTATATCGATAGCTATCTTATGATTGATAGTCTTGTAACATTCTACGTTATCGACAAGTGGCAATTGAGCCAACTCTTTTTCTATAATCTTACTATTAATACTGTTCATATCTATTCCTAAAGGTAAAAGACCTTTAGACTTTAAATGATCAGTAATACTTTTTTTAGTGATAAACCCATAATCAATGCTATCGGCAATATATACTTCCACACCGTTACATCTTTGACCCACGGGACGAGCGTTTAGTATGGTAACAGCAACCACGAGGTAGCTTGTTATCATAAGAAGAAACAGCAGTATGAAAATTCTTTTAATCATCTATTTTTTAAAATATCACAAATTTCAGGAACAAAATTATCAATGTCACCAGCACCAAGGGTCATCAAAACTTGAAACTCTTTATTTTTTAGTAAATCTAATAATTCATCCTTTTTACATATGTATTTTTCCATTCCATTTCGAAGATTGTTATAGATAAGTTCACTAGTAACTCCCTCTATAGGTTTTTCGCGAGCTGGATATATATCAATTATAATAACTTCATCAAGTAAAGACAAACTATCGGCAAACTCTTGGTAGAAATCACGAGTACGTGTATAAAGATGAGGCTGGAATACAGCAGATATCTTCTTATCTTTATATAAAGCTTTCATTGATAGAATGCTCTGTTTGATTTCAGCAGGGTGATGAGCATAGTCACTTAAAAAGACAATGTTATCATTTTTTATTTTAAAATCAAAACGTCTATCCACACCTTTAAATGTAGCCATAGCAGCTTTTATCTCTTCATTTGAAGCACCACTCATCTGCGCTATTGCCATTGCAGCGATACCATTATCAATATTTATTGCTATAGGAACGCCTAGTTGAACATCTTTTATATTCCCAAATGGAGATACGAAATCAAAGAATATATCGCCATTACCTATACGTACATTTTCGGCATGGAAATCGCCTTTTTCACGGCTGTAGCTATATATTCGTGTACCAGCTTGTACATCTGGCTTCATCTCGAGTCCTTCGTGAATAATTAATGCACCATCATTAGAAATTAATGATGTATAGTGACGGAAACTTTCAAGATACTCCTCTTTAGTTCCATAAATATCTAAGTGATCAGCATCGGTAGATGTAATGACAGAGATGTATGGTGTTAGCCAGTGGAATGAACGATCAAACTCATCAGCTTCAATAACTACATAATCACTTTTATCCGAGAGTAGTAAATTGGTTCCGTAATTTTTTGATATGCCTCCCAAAAAAGCATTACACTCAACTTTAGAATTATGTAGCAGGTGGGCTGCCATTGTAGAAGTTGTTGTCTTTCCATGAGTTCCTGCAACACAAAGACCTTTTGATGTTTTTGTAATCAATCCCAAAAGTTGGGAACGTTTCATAATTTGAAAGCTGTTTTCTTTAAAATAGCACAACTCACTATGATCGGCCGGTATTGCCGGAGTATAAATTACAAGAGTAGTTTCCGGATCTTTAAAATCATCCGAAACAATCTCTATATTATCTTGATAATGAATTTCTGCCCCCTCTTCAATCAGTTTATCTGTCAACTCACTCGGTGTTTTGTCGTATCCACCAACTTTTTTATTCTTTGATAAGAAATATCTTACCAAAGCACTCATCCCAATACCACCTGCACCTATAAAATAGAGTGATTTGAAACTATTAACATCCATGTTCATTTCTATATTTTTCAGCAAGTTTGCACACTTCATCAGCAATGATGTTCGCTGAATTATTGTAAGCAAGCTTCTCAATGTTCATACTTAATTTTTTCAATAACTCATCATCCTTAACACTCTGAATAGCTTTATCAATAAGTGATAAGTTCGCTTCGCCATCTTTAATATATATTGCAGCCTCTTTTGTTACAAGAGCGAGAGCATTTTTAGTTTGATGATCTTCGGCTACATTAGGAGAAGGAACAAGTATTACTGCTTTTTGCAATAGGCAGAATTCAGAAATAGATCCGGCACCTGCTCTACTTATAACCAAATCGGCAGCAGTATAAGCTTTCGTCATATCGCTTATAAAATCGGTTACATATACCATAGGTAACTTACCGAATGACTCAACAGCTTTTTTAGCTTCCTCGTAATATATTTTTCCTGTTTGCCATATAAATTGAACATCGCACTTATTGATTTTTTCTATTCCATCAATCATGCAATTATTTAATGTTCGTGCACCAAGACTTCCACCAATTACTAAAATTGTCTTTTTATTTGGATCAAGGTTAAATGATTTGATGGCATCTTCTCGTGTAATACTATTGTCGAATAGCCCTTGACGAACAGGATTACCGGTAATTATAATTTTATTTTTATCAAAGAATCTCTCCATACCTTCATAAGCAACACAAATTTTGCATGCCTTTTTAGCAAGCAACTTATTTGTTACTCCGGCATACGAATTTTGTTCTTGAATTAGAGTTGGAATTCCCATCATCCCAGCCATTTTAAGAGTAGGGCCACTAGCATATCCTCCAACGCCTACAGCTACCTGAGGTTTGAAATCTTTGATTATTTTTTTAGCCATATATTGGCTTTTAATCAGTTTAATCAGTACAGGAATATTTTTTAAGAGATTTTTTCGGTTAAAACCAGCAATAGGTAGTCCTTTTATGTCGTATCCTGCAGCAGGTACACGTTGCATTTCCATTCTCCCTAAAGCACCGACGAATAAAATTTTCGCATCAGGATGTTTTGTCTTAATTGCGTTTGCAATAGATACAGCAGGGAATATATGTCCACCTGTTCCTCCACCACTAATAATAACTCTTAATTCTCCTTCCATTTTTTCAATAATTATATGACAAAGTTATTAATAAACAGCCATTTTATGTTTAAAAATATAATTATTTATTAACTACTATAATAGTTAAATTTACTCCTCACTCTTTTGCTCTAAATATAAATTCTCGGTAGATAGTGAACGCTCATTTTCAACTATATCTTTAGCTCTATTTAAAAGAGTTTGAGTAGCCGCTTCGAGCTCTAAATTTTTAGCAGCCTCTTCCTCTTTCTCTTTTTCTGCCTCCTGTTCGGCTACTAATCTGCTAACACTTAAAATCATCCCAATATATGCACAATTAATCAATGTAGACGTTCCTCCTTTACTAATAAGAGGTAAAGGTTGTCCTGTTACGGGGAATAACCCAACAGCAACCATCATATTTAATAATGCTTGTGAGACTAACAAAAGAGCTATTCCCATGACAAGGAACGCCGGAAAAGTTTTATCGCATTTTTTCGCTATTTTCCCCGCTCGAATTAGGAGCCATAAGTAGAGCATTACAATAAAAGCACCTCCAAACAATCCCAACTCTTCAATTATTATGGCAAAGATAAAGTCGGAGAACGCTTGTGATAAAAAGTCTCTTTGAACACTATTGCCGGGCATTTTACCAACAACATTACTTGATGCTATAGCTATATTCGCATGAGCAATTTGAGCATCTTTATCAATGTCATATTTAGCCGCAGGTAAATCTTCCTTATCTTCAAAAAAGCCTTTTATACGTGCTTGCCATGTTTCAACTCTATGCATTAATGGTACTTTATTCAACTTCTTTGTTGGAAGAACCATAACTATGGATACGAAAAGAGTTATCGCTAACAGCAGAGCGGATGTTAGTTTTAAAATCTGTTTCCAAGGAACTCTTCCAATAATCATCATAAGGTATACTACTCCAAAAAGCAGTGCTGCAGTAGAACCATTTTCAGGAGCAATAAGAACAAAGGCAATACCCAGCAGAATCATTATATATTTAAATGCTTTGGGATTTGCACCATTTTCGTCCTGCATTTTGGAAAGAATAAAAGCTGTAGATACTATTACTGCCATTTTAGCCAATTCGGATGGTTGGAACTGTATTCCGAAAAAGGTCATCCATCGTGCTGCTCCATTAACTCTATCGCCGGTAACGAGTCCCATCATCATAACAAAAGCTAAAAGTATTGTTGATAATGGATATAGAAAGAATGGAATTACACGAAACCATTTACATGGAATGTTGTGAACTAATACGACAATAAACACCCCCACAAGCAAAATGACGCTATGCTGGGTGATAGGTCCCCAATGATCACCACTCTTGTAAGTAAGAGTGCTGGCAGCACTGAAGACTTCTGTAATAGAAATAAGACAAAGAAACAGGAATATAATCCATATCACTTTATCCCCTTTAAACAGATCTTTTATTAAATCCATTTTATATTGAATTTATAAATTTCTTACACACTCTTTGAATTGTTCTCCTCTGTCTTCATAACTCTTGAAAAGATCAAAGCTGGCACAACATGGGCTAAGTAAAACTGTTTCACCTTCTTTAGCCATATTGTATGCTGCTTCAACAGCATCTTTCATGCTGCTCACATCGGCCACAGGTATTCCAAACCCATCGAAGAATTCATGTAACTTTTCATTATGAAGCCCCAAATATATAAGCCCGCTACACTTCTCTTTAACAAGATCAGCAATTTCATTATAATCATTGCCTTTATCTTTACCTCCGATTATGAGAACAGTTTTTGTTGTCATACTCTTTAAAGCATACCAACATGAGTTTACATTTGTAGCTTTTGAGTCATTTATATATTCAACACCTTTTACTGTGCATACCTTCTCCAATCTATGTTCAACACCTTTGAAATCGCTCAACGCTTCGCGAATACACTCTTTTCGAATACCGGCAATGTCGGCAGAGATGCCGGCCGCCATTGAATTGAAGAGGTTATGTGTACCTGTGAGAGCCAATTCCTCTTGTTCCATATTAAATGGAACAGGTTCCATAATATATAATTTATCTTGTTCGGTGTATGCTACTACTCCATTCTGTTTGTTTTCAGCGAATGGATAACATTGACCATTTATACCATATTTGCTAAGTTCTGCTTTAATTATTGGGTCATCATTCCAGAAGATAAATGAATCCTCGGGAGTCTGATTCTGAATAATTCGGAATTTAGAGTCAATATAGTTTTGCATCTTGAAATCATATCTATCAAGATGGTCAGGAGTAATGTTCATCAATACAGCAATGTTTGCATGAAAATTATACATGTTATCAAGTTGGAAACTACTTAATTCGATGATATAATAATCATGATCTTTTTCAGCTACTTGCATAGCCAAGCTCTGGCCAATATTTCCGGCAAGCCCAACGTTGAGTCCTGCCTTTTTGAATATATGATATATTAAAGATGTTGTAGTAGTTTTACCATTACTACCGGTAATACAAACCATCTTTGCATTAGTATATCGCCCAGCAAATTCAATCTCAGATATTATGGGAATACCTCTTTCAATAATTTCCTTAACCATAGGAGCAGTGTTTGGTATTCCTGGGCTTTTAATAACCTCATCAGCATTGATGATAAGTTCTTTTGTATGTTTCCCCTCTTCCCACTCTATCTCTTTTTCGTTAAGAATAGCTTTGTATTTATCTGTTATAAGTGACATGTCGGAGACAAAGGTGTCGAACCCTTTTTTCTTTGCTAATACAGCAGCTCCAACACCACTTTCGCCTGCTCCTAGTATGACAATTCTTTTACTCATAATGATATGTTTTTCTTATCTTATCTTTAATGTTATTATAGTAATAGCTGCAAGTACTATTGTGATAATCCAAAATCTTACAGTAATTTTTGATTCATGGAATACACTTTTTGGACCAGTAAATATGTATGAACAGTTTGGGTCCAATTGTGCCATTGTTGTTCTAAAATGATCGTGTATAGGTGCTCTTTTAAATACTCTTTGTATATGTCCTTTTTTCTTTCCCTTTTTAAAATATCTCACTTGAAGTATAACAGATAGATTCTCAACAAGGAATACACCACATAATATAGGAATAAGGAGTTCTTTATGAATGATTATTGCGAATACAGCAATAATACCACCAATTGTTAAACTACCTGTATCGCCCATAAATACTTGAGCTGGAAATGCATTGTACCATAGGAAACCAATAAGTGCTCCAATAAATGCACATATAAAAATTACAAGTTCTTCACTTCCGGGAATATACATTATATTAAGGTATCCTGCATATTCAATGTGACTTGATACATATGCTAATATACCCAGGGTGAGACCTATGATAGCAGAGTTACCGGCAGCCATACCATCCATACCATCATTAAGGTTTGCACCATTAGATACTGCTGTAACAACGAATATAGTTACCAATACAAATATAATCCAACCAACTTTTTGTGAGTTTTCGCCAAGAAAACCAACGAGATCAGCATAATCAAAGTTATTGTTTTTGAAAAATGGTATTGTGGTCTTTGTTGATTTTTCATTCTCTGCTTTATGGACAATTTCAATGCTTTCGCCTTTTTTAACCTCAACATTTTCGTTTATAACAACGGATGGACTTAAATAAAGTGTTAAGCCAACAATCAAACCTAATCCTACTTGTCCGATAATCTTGAACTTACCATGCAAGCCCTCTTTATCTTTACGGAATACTTTAATATAATCATCAAGGAATCCCAAAGTACCTAGCCATATAGTAGTTATTATCATTAATATCATATAAACATTCCCCAACTTACCAAGAAGAAGAGAAGGGATGAGAATAGCAACTATAATAATGATACCTCCCATGGTAGGTACTCCAACTTTACCTACATTAAAAGGGTCGATAGATGCATCTCTTTGAGTTTCCGTTATTTGACGTCTTTTAAGTAGATTAATAAAGTACTCACCGAATATAGCGGAAATAAGTAGTGATAAAATGATAGCCATCAATGCTCGGAAAGATACGTATCCGAACATTCTAGCTCCAGGGAAATGGTATTGCTCTAAGTATTGAAATAGATAATATAGCATATTACTTATTTTTATTCGTTGTCAAAAATTTCTTTTATAATCTCTTTGTCGTCAAAATGGTATTTAACCCCCTTAATATCTTGGTAGTTTTCATGCCCTTTTCCTGCGACTAATATAACATCTTTGTTGCCGGCAAGCATACAAGCTGTACGTATAGCCTCTTTTCGATCAACTATGCATATAACTTTATTTTTCTGCTCTTTATTCAGTCCTTCAAGCATATCGTTAATGATATCTTGTGGTTCTTCAAAGCGTGGATTATCGGATGTTATTATTACTTTGTCGCTCTGTTTTACTGCTTCTTGTGCCATTAAAGGTCGTTTGCCTTTATCTCTATTTCCTCCAGCTCCTACTACAGTGATAACATTTCCTTTACCTTGCAATACTTCATGGATAGCTTTAAGTACGTTTTCTATAGCATCGGGTGTATGAGCATAGTCAACAATAGCAGTATATCCTTTTGATGAGCGCATAGAATCGAATCGTCCGGCAACAGGACGTAGAGTACTTAATATTAGTAGAACATCTTCAGGCTTTTTACCAAGAAGACAAGCGGCTCCATATACAGCAAGAAGGTTTGAGGCATTGAAACGTCCAATAAATTGTACATTTACTTCAATGTTATTAATATCCATGCTCATTCCTTCGAAAGTGTCTTCCAAAACTTTACCTTTGAAGTCACTAATGCTACGAATTGAGTAGTCCGAGACTTTAGCCTTACAGTTTTGAGTCATTATAAGACCATTTTTGTCATCCAAGTTTGTTAAAGCAAAAGCTGTTTTTGGAAGATTATCAAAGAATCTTTTTTTAGCTTTCAGATAATTCTCAAACGTTTTATGGTAGTCAAGGTGATCACGAGTTATATTAGTGAATATTCCTCCTGCATATTTAAGACCACCGATTCTTTTCTGATCTATTGAGTGTGAACTTACCTCCATAAAAACATATTTACAACCCTCTTCAGCCATCTGAGCGAGAAGTTTGTTTAATGTGATCGGATCAGGAGTTGTATGTTCGGTTGGTATCGCTTTATCGTCAATATAATTGCATACAGTTGATATAAGGCCAACTTTGTATCCGAATTTACGGAACATATCATATAATAAAGTAGCAATAGTAGTCTTACCATTGGTACCGGTAACTCCAACAAGTTCAAGTTTGCTTGTTGGGTCGTCATAGAAGTTTGTGGCAACTTGTCCAACAATATCTTCGGTGTTAGCTACCTTAATATAACAAACATCATCTTTTAGAACAGATGGTAACTCTTGGCATATAACTACTTTAGCACCTTTTTCAATAGCTTTTTCAATGTATTCATGTCCATCTGCTTGTGTACCTTTTAGAGCGACGAAGATGTGTCCCTCTTGAATTAATCGTGAGTCAATGTTGACTCCTGTAATTTCGCTGTTTAAGTTTCCTTTAACTTCAATTAGCTTAATGCCTTTAATTATATCCTCTAGTTTCATGTTGTAAAACGTTATTTTAGTATTAATCGTATTGTTTCCCCTTTATTAAGGACTTTACCTGCCGTTAGACTTTGGGATTCGACTTTACCCACTCCATCAATAATAGCATTAAGACCTACACTCTCTAAAAGGTAAACTGCATCTTTAGCTCCCATTCCAATAACGTTAGGAACTTTTTTTATCTCTTTCTCATATTTTAAAAGAACAACTTTGTCTTTATGTGAAGATGTTACTCCCCAAATAGGCCCCTTAATAGTTGAATTATTAGGTATCCCTGAAGTAGTAATGTTTATGTTGTTCAGTACATAATGTGCTGCTGTTATATCTCCATATTTTACATTAGGTATAAGGACACTTGTAGAATCCTTTGCCTCGGAGATATTTTTTGCAAGATGTTTAGCAAAAACTCTTTCTGCGATTTCACTAAATACCTTACCAGCCATAAGACCACCCGATGCAGGAAGTCCAGGCTTTTGAATAGCTACAATGCAACTATATTTTGGATCTTCTGAAGGGAAATATCCACAAAAACTAACAAGATAATTTCTTTCACCTGTTATATACCCCATTTTACCCTGCGATACCTGAGCTGTTCCTGTCTTTCCCGAAACATGAAACTGTTTTGAACCTGCTCTCTTTCCCAATCCTTCACTAACCACTTTTTCAAGAATCATTTTTATTTGTGAAATAGTTCGTTTGGATGCAATAGCAGGATTGAGGACTTCAGTTGGTATCTCCGAAATTATTTCATCTCCTCGAGTAATAGCTTTAACAAATTTAGGTTTTACCATTACTCCATCATTAGCTATGGCATTATAAAAGGCAAGTGTATTAATAGGAGGTATTTGTGTTTCGTAACCAATAGACATCCAAGCAAGAGCTGTTTTTGACCAGTTTTTCTTACTTGGCATTCTGATTATAGGATTTCCTGCTCCTGGAATATCAAGATTCAAAGGAGTAGCTATTCCTAATTTATAGAGGCCCTGAACAAATTTTGAAGGGTTATTATGATAGTGTTCATCAATTATCCTTGATACTCCAATATTTGATGATACCATAAGCGACTGCGTGGTTGTAAGAACTCCATAGCCACCTTTATGCCAGTTGTGGTCCTTCATTGGACGACCATGCATATTGTATATACCGTTTCCAGTATCAATAGTTTGATCAGGTGTAGTTTTCCCATCTTCAAGAGCAACCATAATAGATGCTGTTTTAAATGTAGAACCAGGTTCCATCATATCCGATACAGCATTATTTTTTACTTCTCGATATACGCCGTCGCTGCCCTTAGTCATGTTGACAATAGCCTTGACTTCTCCTGTTTTAACCTCCATAAGAATAGCAACGCCAACAGTAGCATTTATCTCTTTTAACTCATCAATAAGCGCTTTCTCTGCAATATCCTGCATACCAACATCAATAGTGGGAATGATATCATATCCATCGACTGGAGGAAGGTCCACTATATTAAGATATTTATTCATCACTTTTTGGCGATGAGTAATTC
>JAEZKJ010000063.1 GCA_023415545.1 Bacteroidota bacterium | reverse complement strand
AATATACTGTTTCAGCTATATCATCTCCATTTAATGGACGAATTCCTTTATAAACATTGTCAGCCATCTCTTTATCACCACGGAAACGAATTACCGAGAAGTTTGTCTCAACAAGTCCCGGTTTAATTAAAGTAACTCGCAAAGGTGTATCAACCAAATCCATGCGAAGTCCATCAGTCAATGACTTAACAGCAGCTTTAGTGGCGCAATATACACTACCACCGGGATAAGCAGCATCACCTGCAATAGAACCGATATTTATAATTTGTCCTCTACCCCTTTCAACCATTCCTGGAACAATAAACCTTGTCATTGCAAGAAGTGATTTAATGTTTGTATCGATAACTATGTCCCACTCATCAAGACTACCTTCATGTTCCTTATCAACGCCAATAACCAAACCGGCATTATTAACTAAAATATCTATAGCTTTCCACTCTTCAGGAAGATTATCAATAGCACTCTTAGCAGCATTACGATCGCGTACATCGAAAGGTAACAAAAGTGTATCTACTCCATATTCACTTTTTATTTGATCATTTACAATCGACAACTTTTCTAAATTACGTCCGTTAAGAATTAATCTGGCTCCTTCACGGGCGAACCTTTTTGCACAACCTTCACCTATTCCACTTGAAGCTCCGGTAATAAATACAATTTTGTTTTTCATAATATTAATTATTCAATCTTAGTTATCTGATATACTACTTCAAAAGTTCATCTATCTTTTTACACAAACTGTCAAACTCTTCTTGATTGAAAAGACGTGTTAACATTACAATCTTACCATCTTTATCAATAAGTACATTTCTCGTTATACCGGCTTTACGTTCCGCAAAAAGTGCAAAAATATCAGCACCTTTATCTAAAGCCATAGGATAGGTTATCTTTGTTTGAGCTATAAATTTCTCAACAGTTGCCAATGGCTCATCTCTATCTATTCCGTATAAAGCAAAATTATTATTACCCTTGTGCTTTAACCAAATATCTTTCTCAATAAATGGCATCTCTTTTCTACATACCCCGCACCAACTAGCTGTAAACTGTAGCATAACAACTTTTCCTCTTAATGATGATAGTTTAACTATCTTTCCATCGGTAAGTTGCATCTCGAAATCAGGTGCCATCTGCCCTACTTTCACTATGTATCCCACTGCATCAGGTGTAACTTGTTGTGCTTTTGCCGAAATGCAGAAGAACATCATCATTGTTAAGAATAAAAAAACAGAATATTTTTTCATATGTTTCAAATAAAAATTACAAAACAAAGATATCTTTTTATTAAGAGTAAACCAACCATATTAAACTTATTATAGTAAAAATTGAGATAAAATATAAAGAATATTTAATATGTGTAAAAAGTATAGATAAAAGCCTGTAGCAGAGGAGTATTGTAAATAAAAGCGTATACATTTGAGGAATATTACAAAATCTTTCGTACTTTTGTCATCAAATTGACATAATGTTTTAACAGGATGAACGTATTAGAACTAAGTGAGCAAGAAATAATCAGACGCAATAGTCTGAACGAAATGCGTGCTTTGGGCATTGACCCATACCCAGCTGCAGAGTACATAACGAATGCGTTTTCAACAGATATAAAAGAGGAATTCAAAGATGATGCAGAACCACGTAAAGTTTCGGTTGCAGGTCGTATCATGGGCCGCCGTATCATGGGAAAAGCATCTTTTGTTGAATTGCAAGATTCAAAAGGACGTATTCAAGTATACATCACTCGTGATGACATCTGCAAAGATGAGAACAAAGATTTGTACAATGTAGTTTTTAAACGTCTGCTTGACCTTGGAGATTTCATTGGTATAGAGGGATTTGTATTTAGAACGCAAATGGGTGAAATTAGTATCCATGCTGAAAAACTTACTGTCTTATCTAAATCAATCAAGCCATTACCTATCGTTAAGTATAAAGATGGCGTTGCATACGATAAATTTGAAGATCCTGAATTAAGATACCGCCAAAGATATGTAGACTTGGTAGTAAACGATGAGGTAAAGGATATCTTTACTAAGCGTAGCAAAGTTTACAGTTCTATGCGTGAATATTTCAACTCGAAAGGTTACATGGAAGTTGAAACTCCTATCCTACAAGCTATTGCCGGTGGTGCTTCAGCTCGTCCTTTCATCACTCATCATAATGCTCTTGATATGCCTCTTTACATGCGTATTGCCAGCGAGCTTTACCTAAAACGTCTTATCGTTGGTGGTTTCGAAGGTGTATACGAAATTGGAAAGAACTTCCGTAACGAGGGTATGGACCGTACTCATAATCCGGAGTTTACTTGTATGGAGATTTACGTTGCATACAAAGACTACAACTGGATGATGACATTTACTGAAAACATGATCGAGAAGATTTGTATGGATGTAAATGGTACTACTGAGGTTAAAGTAGGTGATAATGTAATCAACTTTAAAGCCCCTTTCAAGCGTGTAACCATGCTTGATTCTATAAAAGAATTTACTGGTTATGATCTTTCAGGTAAGAACGAAGACGAAATTCGTGAAATCTGTAAGAAACTAAATATGGAGATCGACGATACTATGGGTAAAGGTAAACTTATCGATGAGATATTCGGTGAGTTCTGTGAAGGTAACTATATCCAACCTACTTTCATCACTGACTACCCTATCGAGATGTCTCCTTTAACAAAACGTCACCGTACAAACCCTGAGCTAACAGAACGTTTCGAGCTTATGGTTAATGGTAAAGAGTTATGTAATGCTTATTCAGAGCTTAACGACCCAATAGATCAATATGAACGTTTTGTTGATCAAATGAAACTTAGCGAAAAGGGAGATGACGAAGCGATGATTATCGACCGTGACTTTGTTAGATCACTTGAATATGGTATGCCTCCTACATCAGGTATGGGTATTGGTATGGACCGACTTGTTATGCTTATGACAGGTCAAACAACTATTCAAGAGGTGCTGTTCTTCCCACAAATGCGTCCAGAGAAAGTTATACCAAAGGATTCTCCTGCAAAATTTATGGAGCTTGGAATAGCTGAAGATTGGGTTCCTGTGATTCAAAAAGCAGGTTACAATCTTGTTAGCGATATGAAAGATGTTAACCCACAGAAAGTTCACATGGACATTTGTGGTATAAATAAAAAATATAAATTGGAATTGACCAATCCTACTGTTGAACAAGTAACAGAGTGGATTAGTAAAATCTAATATGATATAATGAAATTGCCCGGTAAAATAGCGATAATGGGTGGCGGAAGTTGGGCTACTGCTATTGCAAAAATAGTATTGTCCCAATGTGAAGATTCAATAAACTGGTATATGCGCCGAGACGATAGAATTGAAGAATTCAAGCGTTTAGGCCATAATCCGGCTTATCTGACAAGTGTACGCTTTGATATGAAGAGAATTAAATTCTCTTCTGATATCAATAGTATTGTCAAGGAATCGGATACGCTGATATTTGTAACCCCATCTCCATACTTGAAGATTCACCTCAAAAAGCTGAAGACAAAGCTTAAAGATAAGTTTATTGTAACAGCCATTAAAGGTATAGTACCCGACGAGAATTTAATAGTTTCTGACTATTTCAATAAAGTTTATGATGTACCCGAAGAGAACTTGGCTGTTCTTGGTGGACCTTGTCATGCTGAAGAGGTAGCTTTGGAGAGACTCTCCTACCTCACTATAGGGTGTAAGGATATCGATAAAGCTAAAACTCTAGCAAAACAGCTTTCGGGAAACTTTATCAAAACTTCTGTTAGTCATGACGTTGCTGGTATTGAGTATGCTTCTGTATTAAAGAATGTGTATGCTATAGCTGCCGGTATATGCAGCGGATTGAAATATGGAGATAACTTCCAAGCTGTGCTAATATCAAATGCTATTGAGGAGATGAACAGGTTCCTTAATGTTGTTAGTCCTTGTAAGCGCAACATACAGGATTCTGTATATCTTGGAGATCTTCTTGTAACTTCATATTCTAAGTTCAGTAGAAACAGGGTTTTCGGGACAATGATCGGAAAAGGTTACTCGGTGAAAAGTGCACAGATTGAAATGGAGATGATAGCAGAAGGCTATTATGGAACAAAATGTATAAAAGAGATTAATAAACATCTGCATGTAAATATGCCTATCGTTGATGCTGTTTACAACATTTTATACGAGCGCATTTCTCCAATGATTGAGATAAAATTATTAACCGATTCATTTAGGTAAAATTCATATACAATGAAAAATATTAGTTTAGATATTAACAAGGTCTCATCTTTTGTATCTAAAGATACTATTAATTCGTACGCTTCTTTGACAAAAAGTTGCATGGAGACACTTGAAAAAGGTACTGGTAAGGGTAATGATTTTTTAGGATGGCTTCATCTTCCATCTTCTATCACAAAAGATGATTTGGCAAAACTTAAAGAGTGTGCTAAAACTCTTCGTGAAAACTGTGAAGTTGTCATTGTTGCCGGTATCGGTGGTAGCTACCTTGGTGCTCGTGCTGTTATTGAAGCTTTATCAAATAGTTTCCAATGGCTTAAAAAAGAAAAAGATGCTCCTGTGATGATTTATGCCGGTCATAACATTGGTGAGGATTATCTTTTTGAGCTTACAGAATATCTTAAAGATAAGAAATTTGGTGTAATCAATATCTCTAAATCAGGTACTACAACAGAGACTGCTTTAGCCTTCCGTCTGTTGAAAAAACAGTGTGAAGCTCAAAGAGGTAAAGAGGTAGCTAAAAAAGTTATCGTTGCTGTTACAGATGCTAAGAAAGGAGCTGCTCGTGTTACAGCAAACAACGAAGGATACACATCTTTCATTATTCCTGATAATGTTGGTGGACGTTTTTCTGTTTTAACTCCTGTAGGTCTTCTCCCTATAGCTGTTGCCGGTTTTGATATCGAGAAGCTTGTTGAAGGTGCAGTAACAATGGAAAAAGCTTGTGGCACAGATGTTCCATTTGAAGAAAATCCTGCTGCTATTTATGCTGCTACACGTAATGCTCTTTACAAAGATGGTAAGAAGATAGAAATATTAGTTAACTACAATCCAAAGCTTCACTTCTTCATGGAGTGGTGGAAACAGCTTTATGGTGAATCAGAGGGTAAAGAGAACAAAGGTATTTTCCCTGCTTCTGTTGATTTCTCAACCGATCTTCACTCAATGGGTCAATGGATTCAAGAGGGAGAGAGAACAATATATGAAACTGTTATCTCAATTGAAAATACTAACCATAAACTTGTTGTTCCTTCAGACGAAGCAAACCTTGATGGATTGAACTTCCTTGCTGGAAAACGTGTAGATGAGGTAAACAAGATGGCTGAACTTGGCACACAGATTGCTCATGTTGATGGTGGTGTACCAAATATGCGTATCTCTGTTCCTGAACTTAATGAGTTCTATCTTGGTCAGCTTATCTATTTCTTCGAAAAAGCTTGTGGTATAAGTGGTTACATTTTAGGAATTAATCCATTTGACCAACCAGGTGTGGAAGCTTACAAGAAAAACATGTTTGCTCTTCTCAATAAGCCTGGTTACGAAGAGGAGTCTAAAGCTATTCAAGCTAGACTATAAATAAAACAGGTAACCATAGTTACCAATATTAATGAAAAATTGTGATGCTCTAAGTGGCATCTAAATAAATAATAATGTCATCTCTTCTTAACAGGTTATATATATACCGGTTATGAAGGGATGACATTTTAAAAATAATAAATGTACAAAGAAGCAATAAAAAAATATCTTTCCTTAAAGGGATATGATTCAATCAACCTAAAGGCTGTACTCTTTGATATGGATGGAGTATTATTTAACTCTATGCCTAGTCATGCTAAATCATGGCATAAAGTAATGAAAGAGTTTGGCTTTACATTAAGTGAAGAAGAAGCATATATGCATGAGGGAAGAACCGGAGCATCTACTATTAATATTGTCAGTCAACGAGAAAGAGGACACGATGCTACTCAGGAAGAGATTGAAGCAATATATAAAGCAAAAACTAATGCATTCAATAGCTTTCCTAAAGCAGAAAGAATGGAAGGTGCTTTAGAGGTCCTTAAAGAGATAAAAAGCCAAGGACTTATCCCTATGGTTGTTACCGGCTCCGGACAGAAATCTCTTCTTGAGAGGTTAAATAATAATTTTCCTGATATTTTTAAACAGGAATTGATGGTTACAGCTTATGATGTTAAACATGGTAAGCCTCATCCTGAGCCCTATCTTATGGCACTCGAAAAAGCCGGGCTAAAACCAAATGAAGCTATAGTAATTGAGAATGCACCTCTAGGTGTTCAGGCTGGTGTTGCAGCGGGGATATTTACCATCGCCGTAAATACCGGTCCAATAGATGATAGTGTACTGCTTAATGAAGGAGCAAACATTCTATTTCCATCTATGACAGCATTTGCACAAGCATGGAAAGAGTTAAGTGAAGAGTTTGAGTAAATAATGTTGACCTAAAAGTTAAATTTTCAACAAAGACTATCTATTTCTTTGATATAGATGAACTCTGATTATTGAAGTCGCAAGAAATGATTTGACCCCCAAAAGTTTATTATCCAACTTTTGGGGGTCAAATCATATTTTAGTGTGTATTTCTATTTTAATAAAAGGAGTACACTTAGCATTCTTATTATTCTACATCTATTTTTTAAAGAGATAATTGCACATTTACAAAATTATACTTCAAAAAGTTTACTTCTAGATAGCATACATGAGCCAATTAATCCTGCCTCATTTTTCAATTTTGATTCAATAATCAAAGAGTCGCGACTCATTAAATTAAGAGTATACTTGCGAACTGTACTAATTACCGGTTGCAACAGATAATCACCTGTTTTCGAGAGATCACCCCCTAAAATAATAAGATCTGGATTGAATATATTGATAAGCCCTGCTATATGAGCACCAAGTTTTTTGCCAAGTTCTTCGGTAAGTTCTATACATAATACATCTTCTTTCAAAACAGCTTCTATAATATCATCGAGTGTAATATCCGAAAGATCTGATTTCATAGTAGAAATTATAGAACTTTGTCCATCATTTATACGTTGAAGCAGTTTTCTATGAAGAGCTGATCCTGAAACTTCTGTCTCAACACAACCTTTCTTTCCACAATGACACATTATTTCATTCTCATAGCCGAAATTATGTCCAAACTCTCCTGAGAACCCAGATTTACCTTTATAAAGTTTGCCATCAATGATAATACCCATAGCAAGACCCCAACTAACGTTGATGAAAATAATATTCTTCTCATCTTTTAATTGGCCTTTAAGATATTCTCCATAAGCCATACCTCTAGTATCATTATCAACAGAGACTCTCATTCCATAAAATCTCTTTGAAAATTCTTCACTAATAGGTGTATCATTAAAGTTATATAATATATGACTATACCCGGTTTTAGAGTTTATTCTTCCAGGCATATCAATATTAATATTCATAATTCTATCTTTATCAACAGGAAGTTGGTCAATAAAATTTTTAATAATATTACAAAGCTCCTCAAAGTTTTCTGGAACATTCACAGGTTTGAAAGGAATATTTGTTTCACTTTTTACCAGTTCACCTTTAAAATTTATGAGAGCAATATTTAAATTAAAAGATCTTACGTCTACACCGATAAAGTAAGCAGAGTCTGAATTTAGACAATAAAGATTAGGATGACGGCCACCACTTGTTTCAAGTTTACCACACTCTATAACATACCCCGCTTCCAACATTTCTTCAATGAATTTAGTTACAGTAGGCACGCTTAAATCCATCTCTTTAGACAAATCAGTAATAGTAGCACTTCCATTATAGATGAAGTAGGTGATTATTTTTTTTCTCATAATCGCCCCTTTGGTACATTTTTCTATTTCCTTCGATAATTTGCTGCTCATATTAAATTTTTTTGTTTATAAGATGCAAATATAAAGCTTTTTTATTATTTGCATCTAAATTATTTATTAATTATTAATAATCAAAAAGGGTGGAGATAATACTAATTTATTATTTACATCGCCATTCTTATTTATTTTTTAATATAAAATTAATTTTTATAAATGTTTGTTTAATATTTGTATTGTAATTTATAAATAAATTTATCATTAATTGGGCATTACAATAAATAGTTTATATATTTGCATACATATAATAAACAAAAATATTGGAGGTACAAAATGCGAGTTATTATCGAAAGTGATTACCAAAAGTTATCTCAGTGGGCAGCTAACTATGTAGCTGAAAAGATAAATAAAGCAAACCCAACTGAGGAAAAACCATTTGTGTTAGGCTTACCTACAGGGTCTTCACCTATAGGCATGTACAAAGAACTTATCAAACTCAACAAAGAGGGTAAAGTTTCATTCAAACATGTTATAACCTTTAATATGGATGAGTATGTTAATCTTCCGGAAGATCATCCTGAAAGTTATCATTCATTCATGTGGAATAATTTCTTTAGTCATATTGATATCAATAAAGATAACATTAACATTCTTAATGGTAATGCTGCTGATCTTGAAGAGGAGTGCAACAATTATGAAAAAAGAATAGAAAAGGTTGGTGGCATCGATCTATTTATTGGTGGTATTGGACCAGATGGTCACATCGCTTTCAACGAACCAGGTTCTTCACTAAGTTCACGTACTCGCATTAAGACATTAACAACAGATACTATTATAGCTAACTCCCGCTTTTTTGACAATGATGTGAACAAAGTCCCAAAGACAGCGTTGACAGTTGGAGTAGGAACTGTATTAAGTGCAAAAGAAGTTCTTATTATCTGTAATGGTCACAACAAAGCGCGCGCTTTACAACATGCTGTTGAGGGTGGTATCACTCAAATGTGGACTATCAGCGCACTGCAAATGCATCAACACGGTATTATTGTATGTGATGAAGCAGCTACAGACGAATTAAAAGTTTCTACATACAAGTATTTTAAAGATATAGAAAAGAATAATTTGTAAAAATCAGATATTTCATGAGAACAAATTTAAGTTCACAAATCTCTCTTAACAGAGTATCACCCAAATATTACAAACCTGAAAATGCTGTAGAGAGATCAGTACTTACTAAATTTGAAAAGGCTCCCATCAATATATATGAAACTATTGAAGAGGGAGTATCTTCTATAGCAAATGAGATAGCCGAGAAGATCAAACAACGCCAGCGTGAAGGAAAATTCTGTGTTATTGGCGCAGGAACAGGACAGTCACTTCGTCCACTTTATGCCGAGCTTGTAAGATTAAATAAAGAAGAGAAGCTAAGTTTCCATAATGTGGTAATATTTAACCTTTATGAATACTATCCTTTAGCTAAAGAGAATGTAAACAGTAGTTTTTCACAACTAAAGAAACTTCTGCTTGATCATATAAATATTGACAAACAGAACATCTTTACTCCCGATGGTACTATACCTCAAGAAAATGTGATGGACTATTGCCGCCTTTATGAGGAGCGCATTCAACAAATGGGTGGCTTGGATATAGTCATCATGGGCATTGGCCGTGAAGGTAATATCGCCATGAACGAACCAGGTTCACAACTAAGTTCAACTACGCGACTTATTCTTACCGATGAAACATCAAAGGCAGAAGCTGCTCATAACCTAGGTCTTGAAGCTCTTCCTCCATGTTCTATAACAATGGGTGTAGCTACAATCATGGCAGCAAAAAGAGTATATCTTCTTGCATGGGGCGACGATAAAGCAGATATCATAAAGAAAGCTGTAGAAGACAAGATAACTGATACCTTACCAGCATCGTATATTCAACTTCACAATAATGCTTCTGTTTGCATAGACCTTCCAGCGGCAGCTCACTTAACACGCATTCAACGTCCGTGGTTGGTAACTAATTGCGAATGGAATGATAAACTTGTACGCAGTGCTATTATTTGGCTTTGCCTTAAACTGAATAAGCCAATATTGAAACTTACAAACAAGGATTACAACGAGAATGGTCTAAGTGAGTTACTTGCACTCTATGGTTCAGCTTACAATGCCAACATAAAGATTTTCAATGATCTGCAACATACTATAACAGGATGGCCGGGAGGTAAACCTAATGCCGATGACACTTATCGTCCTGAAAGAGCAAAACCATTCCCAAAAAGAGTGATTGTATTCTCTCCACATCCTGATGATGATGTTATATCTATGGGTGGAACATTACGTCGACTTGTTCAACAAGGACATGAAGTACATGTTGCATACCAAACATCAGGTAATATTGCAGTAGGTGATGAAGAGGTACTTAGATTTATGCACTTTATCAATGGCTTCAACCAGTTATTCGATAATAACGAAGATGAATGCATAAAAAACAAGTATTCCGAGATAAAGAAATTCTTAGCCGAGAAGAAAGAGGGTGACATGGATTCACGCGATATTCTTACTATTAAAGGACTAATCCGTCGTGGCGAAGCTCGTATCTCGTGTACATACAATCAAATTCCATTAAATCGCTGTCACTTCCTTGATTTGCCATTCTATGAAACAGGTAAAATTGAGAAGATGCCTATCGGTGAAGCAGATGTTGATGTTGTACTTAACCTTATTCGTGAAGTTAAACCTCATCAGATTTATGTAGCAGGTGACTTGGCCGATCCTCATGGAACTCACCGAGTATGTACTGATGCTGTTTTCGCAGCTATAGATGTTGAAAAAGAGGCTAAAGCTAAGTGGCTTGAAGATTGCCGTATTTGGATGTATCGTGGTGCATGGGCAGAATGGGAAATTGAAAATATAGAGATGGCTGTTCCTCTTAGCCCTGAAGAGTTGAGAGCAAAACGTAACTCTATCTTGAAACATCAGTCTCAGATGGAAAGTGCTCCATTCTTAGGAAACGATGAACGTTTATTCTGGCAACGTAGTGAAGAACGTAACAGAGGCACTGCCGAGCTATACGATAAATTAGGTCTTGCTTGTTATGAAGCTATGGAAGCTTTTGTTGAGTATGTACCTTTATAAAAAATCTCTTTATAGAATATTTAAGTTCTTTCTAAATCCGATTTAAATTAATATTTCTATAATAAAGCAAGAGGGTATTCCAAAATAAATTGGATTACCCTCTTTTCTTATTGATAACATCTATCATTGTTCCTCATTTACTCCAAAACCAAATAGTGCAAAATCACCTAAACATGGATCGTTAGGGAATAGTGCTCCAAGTGCTTGAGTTATCTTTTTAGCGTTATTAAGTGTGTACGATTTACTTGTTGTCAATCCCAAACGGAAAGAGATATTACTAACATGCACATCAAGTGGAATTATAAGTTCTGATGGAGAGAATGAGTCCCATATTCCAAAATCTACAGGTGAATTTTTTCTAATCATCCATCGTAGAAACATATTGACCTTCTTCTGAGGTGACTTACTTGTTACTCCCCACAAAGCACATAATCTCTCCATAGGAGTACCTTTCTGCTCTTTTAGAGCATCCTCCATACTCTCATAGTTAGAATAGATATTATTAAGCCACTGAAATATTTCACGCATCTTATCTTTAGAAACAGTACGATAAAATGAGTCGTTACCAACAAAATCATGTTTCCATTTATCGCTACATACATATTCATAAGGTGAATGATTCATAATATCATCTATCCTGTTAGCAGCTTTTAGAATCTGAGGACGGGCACCAAAACTTATGAAAGAGGTTATAAATCCACTTATCTCAATATCCTGTTTCTTTGTATATCTATGAGGAAACTGCACCGGATCATCTTTTATAAATGCGTCTGTGTGATATTTATGTGCGTATTCAACTAAGAACTTATCTATATCTTTTTTACTTAAATCCATAATATATTCAGTATGTAATCTTGAAAAAGTTCAATTGTAATAATCGATAGTAAAATTGATTTTAAACTCCTATATTACAATTATTTGGCTATTAAATTTATCACTGCTGGTTTTAATCCTTTAGAAGTTGCTTTAAGAGTAATATTTCCGGCCTCATCCGAACTTTGAACTATAGCAGTCATCATCCCGTTGAACACCTTCATTTGTGGTAGGTGGAACTGTTCCAAAGATATACTATTACCATTTGCTCCTGCTCGGTAGCTACCATTACCCTTAACATCAAACTTTATCAAATTCTGAGCATTAGGACAAAGATTACCATCTTTATCAACAACTTTTACAGTTATGAAGGATAAATCTTTACCATCAGCATCAATTATTGTTCTATCAGCTACAAGTTCTATATGATCAGGTTTTGATGCAGTATGAATCTCTTTCTCGGCAACAGCCTCGCCCTTCTCATTGTAAGCAACTACCTTTACAGTTCCCGGCTCATACTTTGTGTCCATCCACATAAGGCGATATCTCTGCTGTCTTTTGAAATCAGCGATAGAGACTGAATCCTTACTGTTTTCGTAAGTTACAGATAAATCTTTTGTACGTCGTCCTTGGCTTTTACCATTAATAAAAAGTTCAGCCGAAGGATAGTTTGTATATACAAAAACAGGTGTCACCTCACCTTCACGTCCAGGCCATGTCCAGTGTGGAAGTATATGTAGAGTCTCTTCATCTTTGTTCCAATGACTTCTATAAAGATAGAACCTATCTTTAGGAAGACCGGCAAGGTCAACTATACCAAAAAGTGAAGAGTGACTAGGCCAATCGGTATAGTAAGGAGTAGGTTCACCAAGGTAATCGAAACCTGTCCACACAAACTCCCCTATTGCCCAAGGATAATCTTCATGCCAAATCCAGTCATCTTCGGGAAGGTTTGACCAATCACAATGCTCAACATCATACGAAGATGATTGATGATCGTCATACTTCTTCATTGACCCACGTTTAACAGGAAATTTGTATACACCTCTAGAACTTACTGTAGATGCTGTTTCGCTACCTAAAATTATCTGTTGAGGAAGTTTTTTATAGTTTTCAGCATACTTAAATGGACGGTAGTTAAATCCCGGAACATCCATCACTGCAGCCACATTATTATTAACAACAGCATCAGGAGCATCCATACCTTGAGTAACAGGACGAGTAGGGTCTTCACGATGACAAATATCCTGCAACTTTCGAGCAAGTTTAGGACCATTTGCCACATTATGCTGATCAGGAACCTCATTACCTATACACCACATTACAATACTTGGGTTGTTTCGGTAGTTATGAATTAAGTTTACAAGATCCTTCTCTACCCATTCATCAAAGATATTATTATATCCATTTTTACACTTTGCACTTTTCCACTCATCGAACGATTCAGCCATAACCATCATACCCATCTCATCGCAAGCCTCAACAAGTTCTGGAGCCGGCATATTATGGGAAGTACGAATAGCATTTACTCCCATATCTTTCATTATCTTTATTTGACGACGAATAGCAGCCCTGTTCACAGCAGCTCCCAATGGGCCAAGGTCATGATGATTACATACTCCTTTAAACTTAACCATTTTGCCGTTAAGGAAAAATCCTTTGTTTGGAATAATCTCTATTTTACGTATTCCAAAACGTGTAGAATAGGAATCTACAACTTTGTCACCTTGATATATTGTTGAGTTTGCACTATATAGATAAGGAGATTCAGTAGACCATAGTTTAGGTTGGGGAACTGCCATATTCTGTTCAAAAAAAGATTGATCGTATTGACTCAACTTATCTTTTGAAGATGCTACAATATTACCTTCAGCATCCTTAATCTCTGTATTAATCGAAAAGTCAGATAAGTTGCTTCCTTTAGCAGCATTCCATTTTGTCTTTAGGTTTACTCGAGCAAATTTTTCATTTACTATATCGGTAATAAGTTGTGTTCCCCAAACAGGTACATATGATTTACCGGTAACAATAAGATGTACATTACGGTACAATCCGGCACCGGGATACCAACGTGATGATTCCGGTTTATTCTCTAAACGAACAGCTAATTTATTATTTTTGGCACTATTAATAAATGGAGTTGCATCGACTACGAATGAGTTGTATCCATAAGGCCAAAATCCTGCTTCTTTACCATTGACATAAACCTTAGCATTGCTCATGGCTCCATCAAAAAGGAGCTGTACATTATCTCCTTCATTATAGTTTGGAACATCAAATGTCACTCTATACCATCCAGTGCCAACAAAAGGCAAACCACCGGTACGTCCGGCATGTTCCATAGCCTCTTTCTGTCCATCCTGAGTAATAGCAACCTCCTGCTTATCATTATGAATGCTAAAAGGGCCATAAATAGCCCAATCATGTGGAATGGTCACTGTTTGCCACTTTGAATCATTGTAGTCAGGATTAGAAAATATGCTCTGATCCTGACGTGTGAATTTCCAATTTTTCTCAAGAGTTTCCTCCGTTCTTACTTGGGCATGCAATGATAATATCATTGAAAAAGCAAATATTCCAGAAAGTAAACATTTAATGTTTTTCATAAATTACTTTTTAATTTGGTCTGTAGTTACAAAGGTAATAACATTAGCCTTAATCAAATCATCATGGCTGATTCTATATTTATCAAACCTTTTTCCATCTATTTTAATTGATTGGATATAATCACCTTCTCCCTCTTTTTCAATAACAAGTTTATCCTTACCCCAATATTTAGAATCAAGAGTAATTGTTATCTTATCGAAAGTTGGAGTAGTGAGTGTATATTCAGGTACACCCGGACAGTCGGGATATAGTCCCATCATACTGAATATAGCCCAAGTTGACATTGTACCTGTATCATCATTTCCAGGAATACCATCAGGTTTTGTTGTAAAATATTTAGCTAAAAGCTCTTTGACAATCTTTTGAGTTCTCCACTCCTCACCTTTCACACGGCTAAAAAGATATGGATATGCTATATCCGGTTCGTTAGCCGGATCATAGTTTCCATTGTCGAATACACTCTGTAATTTATCAATGAACTTCTTTTCTCCACCCATAAGTTTAATTAATCCATCGATATCATGAGGAACGTAAAATGTGTAGTTCCACGCATTGCCTTCATGGAATCCTGGACTTGGCGCAAAGTTTGCTCCCTCTTTAGGATCGAAAGGAGAATAAAACTTACCATCTTTTGTGATAGGTCGTAAAGTACCATACTCTTTGCAAAAATAGTTTTTATAACCTAAAGCACGTTTACGGAAAAGTTTAGCATCATCCTTTTTGCCCAATGCATCAGCAAGAGTTGATAAAGCATTATCAGCAACATAATACTCAAGAGCATGTGATACCGAATTATCATATTGACTCTCCATAGGCACATATCCTCTCTTCATATAATCGTCGTTATCCGGACGCATCAAATTATCTTTACCCGGAGTAGTCGCCGATTTGTACATACCTTTGTAAGCCTCATTAATATTGAAATCTTTCAATCCCTTCATCCAAGTATCAACCAAAACAGGAATAGCAGGGTCACCCTCCATAGTTAAAGTCTCACGACCAAATAGTTCCCATTTAGGGAACCAACCATGTTCGCGATACATACCCATCATAGTATGTACCATATCCATTTGACGTTTTGGATATACTAAAGTCATCAGCTGATGAACATTTCTATAAGTATCCCATAGAGAGAAAACTGTATAACGATCACGAGTAGTAGTAAGTATCTCATTACCCTCCATCTGTGGATACTGTCCACTTACGTCCTGAATTATATTCGGATGGATTAAAGAGTGATAAAGTGCCGTATAAAAAACACCTTTTTGCTCCTCACTACCACCTTCGACAGCTATTTTCGACAGATCTTCATTCCATCTATCTCGTGCATTTTGACGAAGTTTTTCGAAAGTAGTTCCAAAAGGTTGCTCTTTATCAAGATTCATACGTGCATTCTCTACGCTTACAAAAGATACCCCCATACTAACCTCTATCACCTCCTCCTTATCGGAGTTGAAAGAGAACCAAACACCTATATCATCACCACTGATTTCTTTTCTGTAAGTTGAATAGATTTTATATTTTCCGGCTGTTTCATCCCATTCGGCCTCCACATCCATGGGACGCATCTTCTTCCAATATCCACTCTTTGCAGGGAACTTATTTATTCGCATCACAAAATAGATAGGGAATACAGCATTCGAGTTATAGCAAAAAGTACCTAAAAGTTTGCTTCCTTCAATCTCTCTTTCATTTACAAATTTTACTGTAGCACCACTCTCGTTAGTAAGCCCCTCACCTAAGTTTAAAAGGATATTATCTTCGCCTGCAGGGAAAGTAAATCGCGCCATACTTGTACGTGGAGTAGCTGTAAGTTGACACTTTATATTATATTTTTCAAGAATAGTTTCATAGAAACCGGGGGTAGCAACTTCATCCCTATACAGACTACCATAATTGTGATAATCAACATCCAGTTTACCAGTTGTAGGCATAAGAAGCAGCGAGCCTAGTTCAGGACATCCCACTCCACTAAGATTTACATGAGCAAAACCTGTAAGGTATTTATTGTTGAACTCATAAGGTGTCGACCACCATGTTTTATCTTTATCTATCTTATTTATCTCGGATCCCATAACATTAAATGGAGTAACCGACATCAATCCATTAGGTGTAATAGCACCAGGGTTTGTAGTACCATAATTAGTTGTTCCAACAAAAGGATTGACATAATCAGCAGGACTCTTTTGAGCAAATGCTGAAAAAGCAGCAAGCAAACAAGCACTTACTGTTAAAGTAAATCTTCTTATCATATATTAATCATTCTATTTTATTACAACTTCATCTGTGAATATAAATCCACCAAACTTACCACGCTGAGCCTGATATCGCACATATCTGGCTCTCTCTTTCCCTTCCCAGAAGAAGTTTTTAAAAGTGACCTTATCATCTTTCACTACATCATGGTTTATCTCCTTTACCAATTTATACTCCTTACCATCAGAAGAAAGAGATATTTTAACATTTATAGGCATAAAAACCTCAGGAGCACATATCTGCATAAAATCTGCCCCAATATATTTTACTCTTTCTATTTTGCCTAAGTCAATAACAACATCAAGTCCATTGCGGTCGATGAAACCTTGCCATTTATGATCACTATATGACCATCCACCTCTAACTCCATCGACAAGAGCACTATCACCTCCGGCACTGTAGCCGAGATAATATTTTCCTTGAGGCAAGTAGTGTACTTCTTTCCCCTTGGCAAGATGATTTATATTCTTTCGAGCTTCAACTCTGTTACCTACCTCATTTTTAAGGTCAAAAGGATAGTATCCACATCTTTTCAAAAACTCAACAGCATTAATAGCTCTTTTACGAAACTCTTTGTAATCCTTTCGTGATGGTTCACTCCATCCCACCTCAGCAAGAGCCAACAATCGAGGATATATCATTCTCTCCACCGCTTTTTCGGTAGGAATATACTCAGTCCACAAATTTGCTTGAACACCATAAAGAAGTTTCGCTTTCTCTTTAGTTATATTTGCAGGTAGTGGATTATATGAATAAACTTTTTCCAACGGCAAATATCCACCTATAGCTTCAGGTTGTGTATCGGGAGCATCTTGATAAGCGTCAATATAGCAAAACTCACCGGGTGACATAATGGCTTTATGTCCCGACTCAATAGCTTTTAATCCACCATCTACACCTCTCCATGACATAACAGTTGCATTAGGAGCAAGTCCACCGTCCAAAATCTCATCCCATCCCAGGAGTTTTCGCCCATGCGAATTAAGAAAACGTTCTACTCGGTGAATAAGATAACTTTGAAGTTCATTTTTATCTTTCAACTTCTCATCAGCCATTCTTTTTTGGCAAAGTTTACACTCACCCCATGAAAGTTTACCGGCCTCATCACCTCCTACGTGAATATATTCGGAAGGGAAAAGTTCCATAACCTCTGTCAGAACATTTTCTAAAAACTCAAAAGTCATCTCATTACCCACGCAAAAGTCAGCCTGTTTGTAAGGTTCATGAGTACACGATAGCTCAGGGTATGCAGTCAACACCTCCTCGGAGTGAGCAGGCATCTCTATTTCAGGAATAATAGTTATAAAATGTTTCTTGGCATATGCCACCAACTCCTTTATATCTTCCTGAGTATAATATCCTCCAAAAGCTCCCTTTTCACCCTCATTTTTATAAAGTCGACCACTGTTCCACCACTCTTTCCAAGTAGGTTTATCACGCCAAGCAGCAAAATTTGTCAAACGAGGATATCTTTTAATCTCTATTCTCCATCCGGCAGCATCGGTAAGATGCAAATGAAGTCGATTGAGTTTATAATAAGCCATCGCATCGATTTGCTTTTTCACAAACTCCTTTCCAAAGAAATGACGCGACACATCTAGCATAAACCCACGATACGCAAATCGAGGTTCATCAATTATCTCAACACAATTAATTTTACTATTATCGTAACTCATTTGAATGAGTGTCTGAACTCCATAAAAAAGGCCGGCAGCAGATGTAGCCTCAATCTCAACTCCACGTTTTCCAACTTTTAATCTATAACCTTCGGGTGACTCTACACCTTTTAATTTATCTACTACTTTTAGTGTAAGAACTCCTTCACAAGCAACACTTTTATTAAGTTTAAGTGGTGAAGATTTTAAATAATCATATAGTAAAGTTTCATCGTTAAAATCTGCTTTTATAAATACACCTTTTAAAGAAGAGATATCAAATTTACCTCTACCCTCTTGCACCTCTTTAACTATGGGAATAACCGATTTGGTACTGTTTTTCCCATAAGCAAGTGTAAATAAAAAGAGAAAAGTAAAAAAGATAGATTTTTTCATACTAATGTTAAGTTTTTAATAAATCTCTATTTCATCTACAAATATGAATCCATTCTTGCCCTTTCCACCATGCCAATCAGGTATATTATGTTCTGTACCTATTTTCACCTTAACATATCTGGCTTTATCAGTAGGAAATGTTACAGTATGATTATAAAGTCCGTTTCTATCACTATCCAACATCTCCTGATAATTCTTCAAGGCAACGGTATTAAACACCTTTCCATCATCCGATAGTAAAATTTCAACAGAACGAGCATCAAAAACCCAGTCACCTTTCTCTACACAGGTAGTGAAAGATAGTTGTGACACCTGCTCCTCTTTTTGAAGATCGATTATTGCCTCCATATCATTCCCATAGAAAGCTATCCATCGACCGGTTTTGTAGTTGCCATTACCTTTCAATCCATCAACCAATGTAACTGCCCCTTTGTACTCATAACGTTTGTTAATAGGTTGGAGCATAGTAATAGGTTTCATACTTGCCTTGTTAATGCCTATTTTTTCACTTACAGTACGACTTTTAACTCCATTACGAATTGCGACAGCTTTGAATGTACAATCTTTATCAATATTAATTACCGACTCATATTTGGTTGAGTTCTCGGTAGGTTCACTGCCATCCAAAGTATAGAATATCGGACTATTATCAACTGTTGAAAGGGTGATATCAAGTTTTCTACTCTCATGGTTTGGAGTGAAGTCGGCATAAACATCAAATATATGATTTGCATAATTGTATCCCTTAACCTTATAATGGTCAATAAGACGAACTAAACGTGAAAGGAATTTATTATAATCCTTGTTCGATGGATTCGACCACTGTATTTCGGATAGTGCAGCCAAACGTGGTAGTTCCATATACTCAACTTGTGAATATGTAGGAATATACTCAGTCCAAAGATTTGCCTGTACACCCTTGATATGTTTTTGTTGTTCTGTGCTCAACGCTTTTGGCATTGGCTCATAATTATAAACCGTTTCAATTGGAATATATCCTCCTATTGCTTCGGGTTCATTTTCAATATCCTTAGTTTGATAATAGTCGAAGTATAGATATGTATTTGGCGACATAATTACATCATGCCCCATCTTAGCAGCCTCAATACCCCCTTTTTCTCCTCTCCATGACATTACAGTAGCATTAGGAGCAAGACCACCTTCTAGAATCTCATCCCATCCTATTATATCTCTTCCTTTTGAATTGAGGAATTTCTCGGCATGATTAATAATATAGCTCTGCAATTTTTCCTCTGTTGTATGTTTTTCATCGGCTTCTATACCCAACTCGTCGATTCGAGCTTGACATTTTTTACATATCTTCCATTGTTCCTTTGGACACTCATCACCCCCAACATGAATATACTTAGAAGGAAAAATCTGTACAATCTCCCCTAAAACATCCTCTATAAATTTAAGTGTTGCATCATTTCCGGCACATAACACATTATCTGAAATGCCCCACATAGTCCAAATATCGTATGGTCCACCGGTACAACCAAGTTCAGGATAAGCAGCAAGTGCAGCCTGCATATGTCCCGGCATATCAATTTCCGGAATTACAGTAATTTGTCTGTCGGCGGCATATTTTACAATCTCTTTAGCCTGCTGCTGAGTATAGAAACCTCCGTATGGTTTCCCATCATATATTCCTGAGTTGTGACCTATTACAGTCTCTTTTCGTGTAGACCCTTTTGTTATAAGTTCAGGACGACTTTTAATCTCAATTCTCCACCCTTGATCATCGGAAAGATGCCAGTGAAAACGATTGATATTATGAAGAACCAACATATCAATAAACTTCTTCACGGAATCTACCGGAAAGAAATGTCGCGATACATCAAGCATAGCACCACGGTATTCAAATCGAGGAGAGTCCTCAATACTTACAGCCGGCATTTCAACTAACTTACTCTTTCCCGGAGTTATAGCTTTACGTAAAGTCTGTATAGCATAAAAAACTCCTGCTTCCGAACCTCCCTTTATAGTAATAGATTTTGAGTTGATATCTATTTTATATCCCTCTTTATTATCTATGTTCTTATCTACAATTAAATTGATACCTGTTGAGCTATTTCCGGCTTTAACAGGTAGCTTAATTCCAACAATTTCATTGATGTAAGATGATAGAAAATCGGCATTTTTTTTAAGGTTATTATTACCCTTTGTATAGCGTATTATGCTATTATTATTTAATAGGAATGGTTTTTGACTCCTCAAAACCTCTATTTTTTGAGGCATAGGAATTACTCTGTAATCAACATTACCGGCACGGACTTTACCAAAAGAAGTTAATGTAAGGGCTGAAACTAACAGCCCCGAAAAGAGTAAATTTAATTTCATATAGATATGTGCTTATTTTGTTATAGTATCACTCAATTGATGTAACTTAATATCAACACTACTATCTTTTTTCAATTTATCCGACTTTATAGTTACAACTTTTGTTTCACCAGGTAAAAGGTCGAAGAAGTTATCACTAAATCGTGCACCTTGAACAGGAATTTCAATAAACAGATCTTTTGCCAATGAGTTGCTCTTAAGTGTCAACACATATTCACCATCTTTTTTCTTTAGTGACGACACAATTTTTGCTTTTGGCAGATCAAGATCTTTTGGATAGTTGAAAAAATATTGATCTTTGTTTATTAATTTTCCATTCTTATCTTTCAAAGTAATAACAAGCAAACTATTTCGTGGGCTCTTTGCGATTTTATTAAAATCTGCTTTATGGAAAAGAGCAGAACAATTTGCCTTGATATCACCTTTAACAATCTCTTTTGATAAAACCTTACCATTGAAATCGATTGTTTTCAGTTCAAGAGTTACATTGTTGTAATCCTCCAATTTATCTGATATAGCATAGAAGTTCAAGTTCTCACCCTCTTTAATGGCATTAATTATTATCGGAGCAAAAGCTCGTTTTGCTTCATAATGCATAGCTTTCCAGTTTTCAAAATAGTCAATACTTGACCATGACACTACAGGCCAGCTATCATTCAACTGCCAATAAAGAGTACCCATACAATATGGCATATTACGGCGATGAGCTTCAAAACCTCTACGCATTCCTTTTCCTTGCAACACCTGGCCAACATAAACAAAATCCTTGAAGTCGGCAGGCACATTATAGTATATTCTCATTGTTTTATCAATAAGTTCATTACCTATTGAAGCCTTCTGGTGCCCATTCATGACATCCGATTCAATTTGATAATCCTTTTCGGTTGCAAAAGATGATATTGTTTTCATCTCAGGGAAAGACTGGAATCCATACTCACTCATGAAACGCCCATAATCATTATCGAACGACTCAAAAAGTTTACGTCCATACCATACACCCCAGTTATGGCTATCAGCAATTTTCCAAGACTCAGGGCGCCCCCAGTTTGCCTCATAAGGTGAGCCATGCATATAAAATCTGTCCGGATCTAACTCTTTCACTTTAGCAGGAAGTAGTTGGTGGAACAATTTATCATATCCCTCGAACATACCCTTCATAATTGATGGGTCATTATACTTTTTATCCCATCCCCAGAATCTCAAACCTTCATAAATTTCATTGTTACCACACCACATTGCAAGACTTGCATGGTTACGTAAACGGCGAATATTGTAATCGGCCTCCTCCTCTACTCTTTTGATAAATGAAGGGTCGGAAGGGTATGATGTACAACCAAAAATGAAATCCTGCCATATCACGATACCATTTTCATCTGCATATTTGTAAAACAAATCGCTTTCATAAACACCGCCTCCCCAAACGCGAAGCATATTCATATTAGCATCCTTCACATCAGCAAACATTCTTTTGATTCTCTCTTCAGTGATATTTGGGAGAAGGGCATCGTCAGGAATATAGTTTGCACCTTTAGCAAACATTGGATGGCCATTTACACAGAAAAAGAATGATTTACCATCTTTATCATCCTCCATAACAACCTCAATAGTACGCAGGCCGATTCTCTCCTTTTTAACAGCAACCTTTTTACCATTTACACGAAGAGTTGAAACAAAATCATAAAGAGCAGCCTCTCCCCATCCATTTGGCATCCAAAGATGTGGATTTTTAATTTCTAAAGGGATAGAGACAGTGTTCTCACCTTTGTTAAGTTTTATCTCTTTTTGAACAGATATAGCAGGTTCATTTTTATATGAACAATTCATAGTTATCACTGCTGTATCATCGACAAGGCTGTTTATTGTAAAAATGTTATCAACTTTAGCTAACTCCTTATTCACACTGAGTTGACGAACATATATATTGTCAATTAATGCATTATTGTAAAAAGAAAGAGTCACAGGTCGCCAAACACCACTAGTTACAAGTCGAATTCCCCAGTCCCATCCATAGCTATATGGAGCTTTCCGTGAATAAACACTTACTTTATTTGGGCTGTGATCATTATCAGCCGGATATTGGAATCCTTGAGTCTCCAATTGAGGAAGAGTCATTTTTATTGGCGAATGGAAAAGAATTTGAAGAGAATTGTCACCTATTTTTAAAAACTTTTTAATTGGAATTTCATAACTAACAAACATGTTATCAGTACGTTTCACCAAAGCACCATTAAGATATATATCAGCATATGTATCCAATCCCTCAAAGTTCAATATAGCGCCCTGATAATTTAAATCATCTTGAGTAACATTGAAAGAGGTACGATAAATCCAATCCTCATTTTCTACCCATTGTACCTTCGCTTCATTCAACCCATAAAATGGATCGGGTATCAGATTATGGTTTATAAGATCTTGATGAACAGTTCCAGGCACTGTAGCCGACAGCCATTCATTTTTACCAACTTGTTTGAATTCCCATTTGCAATTACCTAAATTGAGCGTTTTTAAAGGTTCTGCCATGATATTATTTAACAGAGATACAAATAGAGTGAAAAACAGAATTTTCAATAGTTTCATAATAGATTATCAATTCATTATTAGGAAGGTAAATATATTTTTTTTTCACGTGATGTAGAAATTAGAATATATTTAATTTATGAATTTAATGATTTAATATTATTTTTTTAAAACTCTCCCTACCTAATCTCAAAGTTTTAAGGGATAAACTTTAAATTGCCATGATAAATTGTAATAAAGAACACGAACATTTATTGTTTTTTTAGTGTAAGATACTCGTTTCACGATGTGATTTATCCGTTTCACAGTGTGAAACAGATAAATAGCACTGTGAAACGAATTTGATATAAGGAGAAAAATAATAATATATTATAACATCCTATTATTTACCAAAAATCAAGAGGTACGCCCGATGAGAATCGAACTCATATCGTCGGAACCGGAATCCGATATTCTATCCATTGAACTACGGGCGCTTATAAAGCATAACACAAAGATATAAAATATATTTAAGCATCCTAACCTTTGGATAATCTTGAATTTATGAAAAGAAATTTGCTAATCTAATTCCTCTAATTAACTATATTATAAGCATGTTTTTGCTTTCTATATGTCATTTTGTGTACTACAATTAATTTTTATGCATCATTTTGATAATATTTTATCGTTAAAATCTATCATTATAATAATTAATTTATATATTTGCCTAGATATATTATTACGATAATAAAAAATTAATATAATGAGTTACCTTATAAAGCCTAAAGAGTATAAAGCAATATTGGATTTAAAACAGACTGAGCTGGGAATAAAACAGATTAAAGAGTTTTTTCAGCAAAATATCTCATCTGAATTAAGGTTAAGAAGAGTTACAGCTCCTCTGTTTGTTTTAAAAGGAATGGGAATTAATGATGACTTAAGTGGTACAGAGAGAGCAGTTTCATTCCCTATAAAAGATTTAGGCGATGCAAAGGCTGAAGTAGTACACTCACTTGCCAAATGGAAACGACTAACTTTAAGTGAATACAATATAGAACCGGGATATGGTATTTATACTGATATGAATGCTATTCGCGCTGATGAGGAGTTAGGAAACCTTCACTCTCTTTATGTGGACCAATGGGACTGGGAAAGAGTGATAACAAAAGAGCAGCGTACTATAGAGTTTTTAAAACAAATAGTTACAAGGATATATTCGGCTATGCGTAGAACTGAATATATGATTTGTGAAATGTATCCACAGATAAAATCATTCCTTCCTCATGATATAACATTCATACATTCACAGGAACTTTTGGAAATGTATCCTGACAAAACGCCTAAAGAGCGTGAGGATGCAATAACAAAAAAATATGGAGCTGTATTTATTATTGGTATAGGTAATAAGTTGAGTGACGGGAAAGAGCATGATTTACGTGCTCCTGATTATGATGATTGGACAACAATCGATGAACAAACAGGTCTACAAGGTCTTAATGGTGATCTTCTTGTTTGGAACGATGTGTTGGAAAGAGCTATTGAACTTTCTTCTATGGGTATAAGAGTTGATAAAGAGGCTCTTATAAAACAACTTGAACTTACAGGACAGGAGAAGAGAAAAGAGTTATATTTCCACAAAAAACTTTTGGACGGTACACTTCCTTTAAGCATTGGTGGAGGTATTGGTCAATCAAGATTATGTATGCTTTTCTTAAGAAAAGGACATATTGGAGAGATTCAAGCTAGCATATGGCCCGATGAGATGCGTAAAGAGTGCGATAAAATAGGAATGCCACTAATTTAAAAACTTATAAATAAAATATTATAACTGCCTTGCTTTTAAAGCATAGGCAGTTTTTTTATTGCAAAGAGATAAAAAAAAGATATATTTGTAACTATAGGAAAACAGGTTCTTTAAAATAATTTTTAAAATGGATGTAAAGATAGAAGAAAGTTGGAAGAGACATCTTGCTAGTGAATTTGAGAAAGATTATTTTATTAAACTTACAGATTTTGTAAGAGAAGAGTATCGTACAACAAAAGTCTATCCACCAGGAAATCTTATATTCAATGCTTTCAATCTTTGTCCTTTTGATAAGGTTAAAG
>JAEZKJ010000058.1 GCA_023415545.1 Bacteroidota bacterium | reverse complement strand
TGGTAGAGCACCGGTCTCCAAAACCGGGTGTCGGGAGTTCGAGCCTCTCCTCCCGTGCTAAAAAAGAGTTGTGATCAATAGATTGCAACTCTTTTTTATATTTTCCCTATATATCTTTATACTTTCTGAAAGAAATAGAGTGGACTTCCATCTTTACTCTTGCTTGTCGAAACAAAAAGGTAAACTTAATTTATGACTAAAGATTAAACAGTCAACAATTATTAAAAATAAGGTTTAACTCAGTCAACCTATACTACAATTAAGACTAACAACAGTCAACCCAAATCGTTAACATACAGTTAAACATCCGTTTCACACTGTGAAATGAATGGTTCACATTGTGGAATGGATGTTTCACATTGTAAAATTATTATTCAATCACCAGTATTTTAAAAAAACTACATAAGAAAGAGAAAAAATCACTTCATTTATTCAACCAAAAGAATTTGAAAAATTATAAAATTGATAAGCCTCTCTCTATTTTAGCTTTATCTTTGTAACATGAAAATTATATTGACCATTTTAGGTATAGTATCTTTGATTTTAGGAATAGTTGGAATATTTCTTCCAGTTCTTCCAACAACACCATTTTTGCTCCTTTCCGCATGGATATTCTTTCGCACATCACCGCGACTATATGATTGGCTAATAAATCAGAAATATCTTGGCACATATATCCGAAATTTCCGTGAAAAAAGAGCAATTCCACTACATGCTAAAATAATTTCCACAGCAATGATATGGATTACATTATCCTATTGCGCAATATTTATAGCTCCATACTTGTGGATGAAGCTGCTATTTTTGATTTTAGCAATAGTAATCTCAACACACATACTTTCATACAAAACATTAAAATAAATATCATAATGATAGTTTATTTTTAAAGAAAGTAGAAAAAATAACAATAAAAATATTTTTTCGTTTAACACTAATCATTTATATTTGTGTAGAAATTAGTATAGAATGACTGAACAAGATAAACAGCTATTAAATACTTTCGATACAAAATTTAGGCAATTTCTCTATTTATACGAGCAAGTAAAGTTAGAGAACTCTAAGTTGTTATCACTCATCTCCGAAAAAGACCAAGAGATAGAAGAGTTAAAAAGTAGCTGCAAAAAATTGGAAAGAGATTATTCTGAACTAAAAATGGCCAGAACTCTAAGTATCTATGACAAGGATATCAATGATACTAAAAAGAGACTCTCTAGCCTTGTGCGTGAAGTCGATAAATGTATCGCTTTATTAAATGAATAAAGGATTAAAATCGATACGATATGGACGAAATGATGAAAATACATTTACTGATTGACAACGAACGTTATCCATTGAGGATTCGTAGAGAAGATGAAGAGATATACAGAGACGCTGCCAAACAGATTGATAATAAACTGAACAAATACCGTAGTATGTTTTCGGATATTGCTCCAAACAAATATTGGGCTATGGTTGCACTTGAGTTAGCTTTCGAAAAAATATCTTTGAAAGACAGAAATGACACTGAACCATACAAGGAGAAAATTGAAGAAATAACTAAGGAATTAGAAAGTATCTTAAAGGGTAAAGAATAGTTAAGTTTAAAATTAAAAGAGATGATATTCACGCACACCTTTACAAACAAGTTTTGCTTGTTAGGAAGGTTGTGCGTTTTTTATTTATATAAAACAATAATATGGTAACAACAGTAATAACAGCAATCGTTTGTTTCGCTATAGGAGGAGGACTATCTTATGTGCTATTCAAATATGGTCTGAAATCTAAATATGATAGAATCATTAAAGAAGCAGAAACAGAAGCAGAAGTTATTAAGAAGAATAAACTCCTTGAAGTCAAAGAGAAGTTTCTTAATAAGAAAGCAGATTTAGAGAAAGAAGTTTCTATTAGAAATCAGAAGATACAACAAGCTGAAAACAAGCTAAAGCAGAGAGAGCTTATGCTTAATCAAAAACATGAAGAGGTTCAGCGTAAACGTCAAGAGGCTGATGCTATTCGTGAAAATCTTGAGGCTCAAATTGTTATTGTAGATAAAAAGAAAGAGGAACTTGATAAACTCCAGATGCAGGAGAGAGAAAAGTTGGAAGTGATTTCCGGACTTTCGGCTCACGAAGCTAAAGAGAGATTAATAGAATCATTGAAAGAAGAGGCTAAAACAGCTGCTGCTTCTTACATTAATGATATTATGGATGATGCTAAACTTTCGGCTAATAAAGAGGCTAAAAGAATAGTTATTCAATCTATACAAAGAGTGGCTACAGAAACTGCTATTGAAAATTCAGTAACTGTATTCCATATTGAATCAGATGAAATTAAAGGACGCATCATTGGTCGTGAAGGTAGAAATATTCGCGCTCTTGAAGCTGCTACTGGTGTTGAAATTGTTGTAGACGATACTCCTGAAGCTATCGTTCTATCAGCATTCGACCCTGTACGCCGTGAAATTGCACGTCTTGCTCTTCATCAGCTTGTAACAGACGGTCGTATCCATCCGGCTCGTATCGAAGAGGTTGTTGCAAAAGTACGTAAACAGGTGGAGGATGAGATTATCGAAACAGGTAAACGTACAACTATCGACCTTGGTATTCATGGTTTACATCCTGAATTAATTCGTATAATCGGTAAAATGAAATACCGTTCTTCATATGGTCAAAACCTACTTCAACATGCTCGTGAAACAGCTAATCTTTGTGCTGTTATGGCATCTGAACTTGGTTTGAATCCTAAAAAAGCTAAACGTGCCGGTCTGCTTCACGATATAGGTAAAGTACCTGATGAGGAACCAGAGTTGCCACACGCATTACTCGGTATGAAACTTGCTGAGAAATACAAAGAGAAACCGGATATTTGCAATGCTATCGGTGCTCATCATGATGAGACAGAGATGACAAGTTTGCTTGCTCCTATCGTTCAGGTTTGTGATGCTATCTCAGGTGCTCGTCCAGGTGCTCGTAGAGAGATTGTTGAGGCATATATCAAACGTCTTAACGACCTTGAACAACTTGCAATGTCATATCCCGGAGTAACTAAAACTTATGCTATTCAGGCTGGTCGTGAACTTCGCGTAATAGTTGGCGCTGATAAGATTGATGACAAAGAGACTGAAAATCTATCAACTGAAATAGCTAAGAAGATTCAGGATGAAATGACTTACCCAGGACAGGTTAAGATCACTGTTATCCGTGAGACTCGAGCTGTAAGCTTCGCTAAATAATAAGTATATC
>JAEZKJ010000054.1 GCA_023415545.1 Bacteroidota bacterium | reverse complement strand
ATTGCTGCACGAGGTACAACTCATTACAAGGTCTACAAAGAGGATACTGAGACTAGAACGATTAGTCATATAAAAATGCTTGACCAACAAGAGAGAATAAAAGAGATTGCAAATATGCTTAGTGGTTCTACTTTAACAGAGGCTGCACTAAATAATGCAAAAGCGCTATTAGGCATAACAAATTAATAAAAGAGATTATGTTTGAAAAAAATGAGATGATTTTCGGTGTGCGTGCTGTGATCGAAGCTATAGAAGCTGGAAAAGAGATTGATAAAATTTTAGTAAAGAAAGATATACAGAGTGACCTTTCAAAAGAGCTTTTTACAGCTTTAAAGGGCACAACGATACCTGTTCAACGTGTACCTATTGAGAGAATCAACCGCATAACAAAAAAGAATCACCAAGGTGTGGTTGCTTTTATCTCTTCAATAACATACCAAAAAGTTGAACAACTTGTACCTTTTCTCTTTGAAGAGGGAAAAAATCCTGTTTTAGTTCTTCTTGATGGTATCACCGATGTTCGAAACTTTGGTGCTATTGCAAGAACTTGTGAATGTGCAGGAGTAGATGGTATCATCATTCCTTCACGAAACAGCGTTACTGTGAATGCCGACGCTGTAAAAACTTCTGCCGGTGCACTTCACACCATTCCTGTATGCCGTGAATCGAGTATTACCCAGACACTAAAGTTCTTGAAAGAAAGTGGATTCAGCATTGTTGGAGCAACTGAAAAAGGTGATTATGATTATACAAAAGCAGATTATAAAAAACCTGTTTGTATAATTATGGGTGCTGAAGATACCGGTATACCTTATGAGCATCTTGCTCTTTGCGACGAATGGGTGAGAATCCCTATTGTTGGAAAAATAGAATCGCTTAACGTATCTGTAGCTGCCGGAGTACTTGTTTATGAAGTACTTAAACAGCGAGAAATGGAAAATAATAAAGAATAATTTATCACTTAATATCATGAGAAAACATCTATTTACTATGATCGGTTTTCTGGTTTGTTTTGGCTCTGTAAATGCTCAGAGTTCACCTAAATGGACCGATAAAGCAAAAAAATCTGTCGTATCAGTAATTACATACGACAAATCAGATAAGATTAAAAATAGCGGAAACGGATTTTTCATCAGTTCAGACGGTATCGTAGTATCCGACTACTCTCTTTTCGAGGGTGCCGACCGAGCTGTGATTGTTAATGCTGAAGGTAAAGAGATTCCTGTTGAGTCAATTATGGGTGCAAACTCAATGTACGACATAATTAAGTTCAAAGTTTCTCATGATAAAAAAACACAGCCTCTTGAAATAGCGAAAAATGCTCCTGCTGTTGGTGAAACTATATATCTTCTTCCATATGCTACTCAGAAATATGCTGAAAGTGAAGTTGGTAAAGTTTTAAAAGTAGATAGTATAGGTGATAAAGGTTTTTACTATACTCTAGATGTAAAATCTACACCAAAATCAATAAGCTGTCCGGTTATGAATGGTAATGGCCAGGTTATTGGACTCATTCAAAGAAGTGCTTCAGATGATGCAAAAGAGATTTATGCTATTGGTGCTAGTTTGGCAGAAGCATTGAATATTTCTGCTCTTTCTACAAATGATTCTCAACTATCGAGAATAAACATTAAAAAGGCTCTTCCTGATAATGAAGATCAGGCTTTGGTATACATGATGATGTCGTTAGCTAATTTAACTTCAGAGAAACGTCTTGAGTTGCTTAATGATTTCGTTGCTAAATTCCCAAATAGTACAGAAGGCTACATTAGAAGAGCTACATATTATATGGACTTAAACGATGAGAATAGTTGGAAACTTGCAGCTGAAGATTTGAAGAAAGCTAGCTCTGTATCAAAAAATAAAGTGGAAACTGAATTCAATATCAGCAAGCTTATTTATTCATATGTTACAACACTAGGTGATAAAAAACAAAATCCTGAATGGACTTTGGAAAAGGCTCTTGAGATTATCAACAGTGCAATTAAAGCCAATCAAAATCCTCTTTATATACAATTCAGAGGAGATATATTATTTGCAATGAAGAAATATGCTGATGCGTTCAACGATTATCAAGTAGTTAATCAATCACCTATAGCAGCTCCTGCTACTTTCTTTTCGGCTTCAAAAGCTAAACAGTTAACTGAAGGAGCCGACATGAATGAAGCTTTAGCTCTGCTTGATAGTGCTTGCGTTCGATTTACAAAACCTTATACTTCCGAAGCAGCTCCATACTTTTACGAACGTGCTGACTTAAAGGCTAGAATGAATAAGTATCGTGATGCTGTAACCGACTATAATACATTCTATGATATTGTAAAAGGTAATGTAACTGCCCAGTTCTACTACCAAAGAGAACAGGCTGAAGTTCAATCCAAAATGTTCCAACAAGCTATTGATGACATTAACAAAGCTATAGAACTTGAGCCAAATAATTTTGCTCTATGGGCCGAAAAGGGTTCTATACATATGCGTGTAGCCCAATTTAATGATGCTATAGTGGCATTGGAAAAAGCAAAAACTTTAGATCCAAATGATAGTTCTGTATATAGAATGATTGGATATTGTCAAATCCAACTTAAAAACAAAAAAGATGGTATTGCCAATTTGACTAAAGCTAAAGAACTTGGTGATAAGGTAGCAAGCGATCTTTTGGAGAAGATGAAATAAGAGAAAGCTTATTATAAACAAAGAGATAGTATCCTATTCAACTTATTTGTTGACATGGATTTAGATACAAAAAGGAAGTTGACTTGTAGTCAACTTCCTTTTTATTTTAAGATATTGTTCTGTCCTGTAATGGTATGTCAGGATGATACATATATACTTTATTGAAATGATATTTCATTAAATTGGTTTTCCCATTTCCGATGATTCAACATCATTACCATCGAGCTTAAAGATCATAAAGTTAGGATTCTTTTCAGTAAAAGGAGTCCATTTACCACCCTTAGGACCATTTGGGTCACCATATTTAGCAAAATTAGTCCATGCAGTAAGCATCACTTCCGAAAGATCCCAATCACCTTTAGTCCAAGGTCTCCATCCATGTTGCAAAGATTTGAATACATACCATAAATCGGAAGAGTGGAAAGCACCTTTCAATACATTATCTCTACCATCTGTTGGTAAAGGACGAGCGAATTCATATGCATAAACTTTATCACCAAGTTCTGCTCTGTTAAGACAAAAATCTGCTATACCAGGAGCCATGTTACCCATATCATTCAAAGTGTACCCTATCATATAAGGAACATTAGGTAATTTGTTATCTAAAGCAGCTTGATCAAAACTCTGCATAGATACATAATTATCGATGATTGGTGAACCTGCAATTCTTTTATAATTCTTTGTAACCGAATTATAAAGATTACCTATAGTATGAAGAGTTTCTGTTGAAGCAGCTCTCATCTTGTTCAAATCTGTCAATCCTGCCCAATCCATTATCTCCTTAGTCTGATTTGCAGACTCCTCAAGAGAGATAGGCGCAAAAGCACGCATCATCGAGTTATTCATAGCAGGAGCATTTTTAGCAGCTTCAGCAGCAGCTTTTGGAGTAGTTATACCACCTCCACTCATTATGATAACTTTATTGAACAGACCTTTTGTTAGTGGAGATTCGCAAAGAGTTTTTACACTACCTGCACCGGCACTCTGTCCAAAAATTGTCACATTATTTGGGTCACCACCAAATTTTGCAATATTCTTTTTTATCCATTTCAATGACTCTATTTGGTCAAGAATACCATAATTACCAGCTACTTTATTAGGACTTTCTTGAATAAGTTCAGGGTGAGTCAAGAATCCAAAAACGCCAAGACGATAATTAATTGATACAAGGACAACATCTTTATTAGCCCACTCTTGTCCATCAAATTCTGGTTCCGAGCCCCATCCTTCACGATAACCTCCTCCATGAATCCATAGAGCGACAGGAAGTTTTTTATTTACATCGCCAGGAGCTTTTGTCCATACATTAAGGTAAAGGCAATCCTCACTATAAGGAGATTCTTCACCATATCCCCACTCTGTAGTATATCCACCAGGGTAATGTACTGACTGATAAGATGGATTTCCAAACTCATCAGCTTTATAAACTCCATCCCATGCTTTTACAGGTTGTGGAGCTTTCCAACGTAAATCTTTGATTGGAGCAGCTGCATAAGGTATGCCACGATAAACCGTTACACCTTCTCTCTCTGCATTAACTCCTTGAACTTTCCCACCCTCGATGTCGAGAATAGGACTTTGCTGGCCGTATGCCATAAATGGAAAGGCAGCCAATAGTAATAGTAAAGTCTTCATAGTTTTTTGTTTGTTAATTAACCAAACAAAGTTATACATTATTATATAAAACTATTCTTCTATCACTCTTTTTTTGTCATCTTATACTCTTGAAAATAAATCAATAAATAAGTTTTTAACTTATTGTAAAATCTACAAATAGTTTTATAATATTATTTTGTTTTTAATGCATTTTAAATGTACTTTTGTTATACATAAAAACACCTTAAATTAGAATTAATACAATATACATTTTTAAAAAAAGTACTATGAAAAGAACATCAATCAGTTCATTACTATTAGTAGCAACATTTGCATTATTTAATATCAATGCATTTGCTCAAATTAATGAGGATTTTGTACCCTCAACAAAAAATCAACCTGGTCAGCAGTACCCTATGGTTAACTCACAAGGTTATGCACGTTTCCGTGTAAATGCTCCTCAAGCAGAGTCAGTTGTTGTTAGTTTAGGTCTTGGTGGCAAAGGTGGTACCAAACTTGTTAAAGGTGAAGATGGAGTTTGGACCGGTACAACTGAAGGTCCTATGGACGAAGGTTTCCACTACTATCATCTTACTATCGATGGTGGAGTGTTCAATGATCCGGGAGCAAATAATTACTATGGCTCAACTCGTTGGGAAAGTGGTATTGAGATTCCTGCAAAAGATCAAGATTTCTATGCACTAAAGAATGTACCTCATGGAAATGTACAACAAGTTCTTTTCCACTCAAATTCTACTAACTCTGAACGTCGTGCATTCGTCTACACTCCTCCTTTCTATGGAAAGAGTGACACAAAATATCCTGTCCTTTATCTTCAACATGGATGGGGTGAGGATGAAACAGCGTGGTCTTCACAAGGACATGCCAACTTGATAATGGATAACCTTATAGCAGAAGGAAAAATCAAACCATTTATAATTGTTATGACATATGGCATGACCAATGATATAAAATTCGGCAGTGGATTTAGAAACTTCAACTTCAAAAATTTTGAAACAGTATTGGTTGACGAACTTATACCTTATATAGACGCAAACTTCAACACTATAGCAGATAAAGATCACCGTGCTATGGCAGGTCTATCTATGGGTGGTATGGAGACAAAAAATATTACTCTTTCACGTCCTGAAACATTTGGTTATTATGGTTTGTTAAGCGGTGGCGTTTACTCACCAAATGACATTAAAGATAAGAATCAAGTTAAAGGAATATTCATGAGCTGTGGTAGCAAAGAGAACCCTGAAGGTATCAAAAAAGCTACTGAAGATATGAAAAATGCCGGTTTCAACGTTGTAGGATATATCTCACCAGATACTGCACACGAATTTTTAACTTGGAGACGCAGCCTTTATCAAATGGCTCCAATGCTTTTTAAATAAAATTCATTGATTAAAAGAGAGACTGATTAATAAAATTAAACAACTAAGAATATAATAATCATATTTTTAAATGTTGCATTATTTATCAGTCTCTCTTTTGTAACATACAAAAACTAATTTTATGAAAAGACAGACTTACTGTTCATTATTAACACTGTTTGCTGCAAGTTTTTTCTCTATGAGCTCGTTTGCTCAAGTTACAGAGGACTTCAAACCTGCAACAACAAACCAAGAGGGTAAACAATACCCCATGGTAAATTCGCAAGGTTGCGTACGTGAGCAAATCCTTGCTCCTGACGCTAAAAGTGTAAAACTTGACATCGGTGGTGTAAAGTATGAACTCAAAAAAGATGAAAACGGAGTGTGGACCGGTGAATCAGCTCCACAGGACCAAGGTTTTCACTACTATCAGTTAAATATCGATGGAGCATCTGTTCCCGATCCAAACAGTCTTTATTACTACGGAGCTAGTCGTTGGGGAAGTGGAATAGAGATTCCTGCTGACGATAGCGATTTCTTCCAAATAAAGAATGTTGAGCATGGAGAGATGAGAGAGGTTTACTACTACTCAAATACTACAGAGGCTGTTCGTCACTGCTTTATATATACCCCTCCAGGTTATGACAAAGATCAGAACAAACGTTATCCTGTGTTATACCTTCAACATGGTATGGGCGAGAATGAGTATGGCTGGCCTAATCAAGGAAAGACTGCTGCAATATTGGATAACCTTATTGCAGAGGGAAAAGCTGTTCCATTTATTGTGGTAATTGAAAACGGACTGAATGTTGGAAAAGGAAATAGTTATCAGATGCGTCCACAAGGACCACGCCCACAAGGTATGCCGGGACAAGGTGCACCTGGTCAACGCCCACAAGGTATGTCTGGACAGGGAGCGCCCGGACAACGCCCTGGTGGATTCGGCCGTGGTTTTGCTAATGGTTTCGAAAAGATTCTTATCAACGATTTAATTCCAATGGTCGATTCAAATTATCGTACTATTGCTGATAGCCAACACCGTGCTATGGCAGGTCTATCTATGGGAGGTATGCAAACAAGAACTATCACACTTACTAATCCTAAAACATTTTCGTATGTAGGTGTTTTCAGTGGAGGACCTATCTCTGTAGAGGATGTGAATGGTTCCGATGGATTCAAGGAGAACAATAAGCTTGTATTTATAAGCTATGGTAGTCGCGAACTTGAAAACCCACGTGGTGGAGCAGATCCTAAAGCAGTAACTGAGGAGTTGAAGAATTCGGGCATTAATGCTCATTTCTATGTTTCACCTCTTACAGCACATGAATGGCATACATGGAGACGTAGTCTTTACCAATTTGCACAATTGGTTTTCAAATAATTAGATAAGAACTGTAATGACTACTCATGAATAGCCATTACAGTTTATAAACTATTTATCACTTTAAAAGTAGATTCAAAAAGCACACTTTTGAAAGGATAAATTAGGATACTCAAAAAAATTATACAACGAAAAATCCCCGTTAGATTATATTCTAACGGGGATTTTTCGTTTTTAAAAGGATGCTTTTAGTCACTCTTTTTTGAAAATATCAATCTTAAGCTTATTTCTTCGGTTATAATATTAAATGATTAGTTATAAACTATACCTGTTTTTCCAAATGATGTAAATTGCCTAAAAATAATTTATTAACTTATCAATACTTATATTATTTCTTGAAATCTCTAATCATATAATATACATCCTTTGGTTTGTAGTTAACATCAAAAGGAAGTGGATAGTTACGAGCACCTAACCATGAGTCTCTATCGCTAAGATTCCAGAAAGTAACACAATCGATCACCTTTTTATTATCGCGTAATATTTTGAATAAGTCTGTGTACTTTTTCTCATGCATAGCCTTAATTGAATCGCTAACTTCAACACCTTCACGGCTGAAATTAAGTTGGCCACCCATCTCTTTGTTTACACGGATATCTAATTCAGTGAACTGAACATACTTAACAAGTTTAGCATACTTCTTTATTGCAGCATCTATATTTTCATTACTTGGCTCATAAATGTTGTAATGTCCCTGCATGCCAATACCTGTGATAGGCACACCGGCATCTTGCATCTTTTTAACCATGTTGTATATTCTATCACATTTGCCAGGGTTAGCAGCATTGTAGTCATTATAGTAAAGAATTGCTTTAGGATCGGCCTCATGAGCATATTCAAAAGCTTTAGCAATAAACTCATCGCCTGCAATTTTATAAAGAAGTGACTCACGGTATGGATTTTCAGCTTTATCATCATCAGTCATAGCCTCGTTTACTACATCCCAACAATAAATTACATCTTTATAACGATTAACTACAGTATGAATATGTTTTTTCATCCTTTCGAAAAGAACCTCTTTAGTTACAAGATTCTTATTCTCATCATAAAACATCCATCTACCAATCTGATTATGCCAAATAAGACAGTGACCACGAAGTTTAATTCCATTCTGGCGAGCAAAATCAGCGATTTTATCAGCATTTGTCCAATTATATTCACCCTCTTTTGGTTGAGTAGATTGGGGTTTCATATCATTCTCGGCTGTGATACTATTGAAGTTTTTCTTAATAAGATCAATATGTTCCGGATTTGAAACATTTCGCATATTTACAGCTACTCCAATTTTAAAATACTTTTTGTAAGCATCTTTTAGACCTTTTTCTCCTTTTGCAGATACAATTCCTGTGCCCATAAGCAAAGCCATAGCACAAATAGAGGTTTTGAGTAAGTTTTTCATATTCAAATAGATTAGTAATGTTATTAAGGTTATTTTATTATACTATAAAAACTATAAGCTTAATAGCATAAAAAAGAGGATATCATTTCTTAATGAAAGCGGATGTAGGTCCTATACCTCGTTAAATCTTTATTTAAGTTTTTGTTTTAAAAATATAATAAGCACGACTATTAGATGCTTTATTGACCATAAGGTTTAATGGAACAGAAAATTTTGATTGGAAAAAGCTTATTTTTTCTCTCTCTTTTTATTCCAAAACAATTTTAGCGACACGAATAGTATCTTTTGTAACTTTAAAACGGTCGTCGCTACGCTCGTTTACAAGCCACACTATTTTATCTCCACAGCATACTACCAACTGTTGCTCTTTATCGAAAAGAGAAAATTTTCTGTCAGTCATATAATCGCTTACATTTTTCTTCCCCTTCATTCCGAAAGGAACAAACTTATCTCCTCTCTCCCATTTTCTAAGATAAAGTTCACCACTCAACTTGTGGGCATCGACATAACAAACGTTTTTATCACGGGGAACTTTAAATGTTGAGTCAACTTCAAATTTCTCGATATGCAGATTGGGTAAACTTTCACATCTGTTTATATCACGTAAAATAAGCATTTCACGGTCACGAAGCAGTTCATAACTATCACTACGAAAAATCTTTCCCGACTGCTCTAACTTAACAGATTCATATATATCATCAATCTGGCTCGAGTTAAATCCTAAAGGATATAATATTTCAAAAAGCAACGATTTGGGAACACTCTCCTTCTGCAAAGCTTTTATAGATATATTACCATCAACCATCACCCTCTCTTTTGCTATAGCTATCTCATCATTGTAGATTTTCGCAACATCAATTAATCTTCTTGATGTATCGGCAATCTTTTGAGAAGCTTGAGGATTTATCTGCTCTAACATTGGCAAAATATTTAGACGAATCTTATTTCGAGTATATTCATCATGCAAATTTGTGCTATCAGTAACAAAATCCTGTTTGAGGAAAGTCAGATAATCAATAATCTCCTCTCTCCTTTTTTCAAGCAAAGGTCGAACAACAAATCCATTTTTAGGTTTAATCCCTTTAAGTCCGTTAATTCCGGTACCACGTACTAAATTAAGAATAAAAGTTTCGACACAATCATTCTCATTATGTGCCACAGCAATAACTGCAGCACCACTCTCACATCGTATTTTATCGAACCAATCATATCTCAATTCGCGAGCAGCCATCTCTATCGATAGACGTTTCTGGGATGCATAAGCAGTTGTGTCAAAATCTATTTTGTGAAGTTTAACATCTAATTTCTTGCAAAGCTCATCAACAAACCGTTCATCTCGCATTGACTCTTCACCACGAAGATGGAAATTACAATGAGCCGCCTCACATTGATATCCCAATGCAAGCAATACACGAAGCAGGCATACAGAGTCTGCACCCCCACTAAGAGCTACCAAAACCTTATCTTTTTCGTTGAAAAGAGAGTTGGAGTCAATAAATTTATAAACATCATGCTTAAACATATCACAAAAATATCCTTTTATATTTAGCAGACAAAATAAATGTTTAATAAAGCTATTTAGCCATCTTCCTTATTTAAAAACATTCTAAACAATTTGTTTTCTAATGCTGTAAATCATATATTTGCAAAAAATTAAATAGAATGCGTTTATCAGAACTTAAAAGTGGAGAAAAGGGCGTAATAGTAAAAGTTTTAGGCCATGGTGGATTCCGTAAAAGAATAATAGAGATGGGATTCATCAAAGGTAAAACTGTAGAGGTAGTTCTCAACGCACCACTTAAAGATCCAATAAAATATAAAATATTAGGGTACGAAATCTCATTGAGGCGTAATGAGGCCGACATGATTGAGGTTGTCAGTGAAGAGGAGGCACGAAATACTACATCTCCATACCATGGTTCGTTGCAGGAGGATATTGTCATTCCTGAATCGGACATGCTTACTATTGCAAAAGGTAAGCGTAGGACAATAAACGTGGCCTTAGTAGGTAATCCAAACTGTGGAAAGACTTCACTTTTCAATATTGCTTCAGGAGCACACGAGCATGTAGGTAACTATAGTGGTGTGACTGTGGATGCAAAAGAGGGATTTTTCAACTTTCAAGGTTATACATTCCGTATAGTAGACCTTCCCGGTACCTATTCACTCTCGGCATACACTCCCGAAGAGATTTATGTTCGTAAGCATATAATCGAGGAGACTCCCGATATTATCATCAACGTGGTAGATGCTTCCAACTTGGAGCGTAATTTATACCTCACTACTCAGCTTATCGACATGAATGTGCGAATGGTTGTTGCACTTAACATGTACGATGAATTTAAGTCGAGTGGCAATGATCTTGATCATGTAAAACTTGGTCAGCTTCTTGGTGTGCCTATCATACCTACCGTAAGTAAGCGAGGAGAAGGTATTGATAAGCTTTTCCACGTTATAATCGGTCTTTATGAGGGTAGTGACTTTGTATCTAAGAAGATTAAGAAAGATTTAAAGAATGAGGTCATCGAGGAATTCCTTGATTGGCATAAAAAGTATGCTAACGATCATGAATTTGGCTCACACGAGGAGGAAGAGGATGAGAGACCAAATAATATTTATCGCCATATTCATATAAATCATGGTCCTGAGATTGAGGAGAGCATTGAGAATTTGAAAAAGGTTATCTGTAAAAATGAAGAGATACGTCACAAATACTCTACTCGTTTCCTATCTATAAAACTTCTGGAAAACGATAAGGATATTCAAAAAGAGATAGAGACATTACCAAATAGCCAAGAGATTTTTGCTGTTCGTGATAAGGAGGCTGCTCATATCAAACTCGAGACAAAGGAGGACAGCGAACAGGCTATTACCGATGCTAAATATGGATTTATTGCCGGAGCATTGAAAGAGACTTTTACTGATAATCATCTTCAAAAAGAGCAAATCACAAAGGTTATCGACAGCATTGTGACAAATAAGATTTGGGGTTATCCTATATTCTTCATTTTGCTTTATTTGATGTTTGAGGGAACATTTGTTCTGGGCGATTACCCTATGCAAGGTATTGAGTGGTTGGTTGACCAGTTGAGCAATCTTGTTCAAAACAATATGAGCGAGGGTCCGCTAAAGGATATGATAGTCGATGGAATTATTGGAGGAGTTGGTGGTGTGATAGTGTTCTTGCCCAATATACTCCTACTCTATTTCTTTATTTCGATGATGGAAGATTCAGGTTACATGGCACGTGCGGCCTTTATCATGGATAAGATAATGCATAAGATGGGGCTTCATGGTAAATCATTCATTCCGTTGATTATGGGATTTGGATGTAATGTTCCTGCTATCATGGCATCACGAACAATCGAGGATCGAAAGTCAAGACTTATCACGATGCTTGTAAACCCATTGATGTCATGTAGTGCACGTCTTCCTATATATTTGGTACTCGTTGGAGCTCTGTTCCCTAATTCGGCAAGTATAGTATTGTTGAGTATCTATGCTACCGGCATTATTTTAGCCGTACTTATGGCACGACTTTTCAGCAAATTCATTGTAAAAGGTGATGATGCACCATTTGTCATGGAACTTCCTCCATATCGAATGCCTACCATGAAAAGTATGATTCGACACACTTGGGAAAAGGGAGAACAATACCTTCGTAAAATGGGAGGTATCATAATGATAGCTTCTATTATTATATGGTTTTTAGGTTATTATCCTAATCACAACAGCTACAGCACTGTTGCTGAGCAGCAGGAGAACTCCTATATAGGTAAAATTGGTAAGAGCATGGAACCTGTTATCGAGCCATTAGGATTTGACTGGAAGTTAGGAATCGGCCTTCTTTCAGGCGTTGGTGCTAAAGAGCTTGTTGTAAGTACACTCGGCGTTCTTTATGTTAATGAAGAAGATATAGAGAATGTAAATCTTTCACAAAGGATAGATATAACTCCTATTGCCGGATTATCGTATATGCTTTTTGTGCTGATTTATTTCCCATGTATAGCCACTCTGGCTGCTATAAAACAAGAGTCCGGTAGTTGGAAATGGGCATTATTTGCCGCCACCTACACCACGGCATTGGCTTGGATAGTCTCATTTGTGGTGTTCAATGTCGGGAAATTATTAATGTGATGTAATAATTCATTCAAAAAAGAAGATTTTATTATGGAAGTACAGCATATCATAGTTTTTATTATCGCTATAGGTTGCATACTATATGCGATATATCGTATAGTCCAATATTTCAAGGACATAAACAACAATAAAAACCCTTGTGATGGCTGTACGTCCGATTGTGCACTGCGAGATGTGAAGAAAAAGAAGAGTTCCAAACAAGGAAAATGTTGCCATTAGAGCAAATATTATTGCCAAAAGTATTGCAGATTTTTAAAAAAGTAGTACCTTTGCACCGCAATCGGGAAATAACGATAGCAAAAAGGAAAGGGTTCCTTGGATGAGTGGCTTAGTCAGCGGTCTGCAAAACCGTGTACGGCGGTTCGAATCCGCCAGGAACCTCAACAAAAAAGGATTAGAAGTAAACTTCTAATCCTTTTTTATTTTATAAGTATTTTACCTTTTACAAGTTCTTCAATCATTATCATACTCCCTTTATCACGATATTAAAATGGATTCCTAATCCCTTTAATGATAACAGCGGCTACATATTTGCCTTGTTACATAGATACTGCACTAAAAACAACTACAAAACGTTTTTTGACGCTAGTGGGCATAATTGAATAATTATAGCCATTATTATCTCTATAAACTTGTATTTATTTAATTAGTTGAATATCTTTAAGTAATCTAGATAAGTTTTACCTATAATTACCTGAATATAAAATGAAAACTGATAGTAATCGTATACAAATAATTGTTGGTGACATTACAACTCTTAAAGTTGATGCTATAGTTAATGCTGCTAATCGTTCTCTTCTTGGTGGAGGAGGTGTTGATGGAGCAATTCACAGAGCTGCTGGACCAGGATTACTCAAAGAATGTTATAAGTTAGGAGGTTGTGAAACAGGTCAGAGTAAAATTACTGACGCTTACAATCTTCCATCTAAAAAAATCATTCATACTGTTGGACCTATATGGAAAGGTGGAAATTTTGGAGAAGATGAGTTGCTAGCCTCTTGTTACAAAACATCCATAGAGTTGGCAAAAGAAAACAATATTAAAAGCATAGCCTTTCCATGTATCAGTACCGGCGTGTACGGTTTCCCTAAAGATAGAGCTGCACGAATAGCACTGGATTCATTATACGCATGCATTCGTAATGGATTTGATGGAGAGATAACTATATGTTGTTTTTCAGAAGATGATAGAAGATATTATCTGGAATGTTTTTAGAATGATTTAGTTTATCATAAAAATGTGGTAAACTAATATAGGATTAAAACTTTATCGAGTAAAATAGGTTAGGATTAAAGAAACAAACTGTAAACTCTTTCTAGTACACATCAAACAAAATGTAAACACTTTCTAGTAAACATCAAACCATACTTTAATTTATATAAACCATAGTCTAATCTATATAAACCATAGTTTAATCTATATAAACCAAAGTTCAGTTTATAAAACAATTCATATGTAATGAATTATTGCGTAGTTACCAAAGATAAAATTGATTTCATAAATTATATATATATCATATGCTCCTATAATAGTTCTTTATAAGCTATGTCTATAAAATAAAAAAGGATTAGATGTAAACTTCTAATCCTTTTTGTTGAGGTTCCTGGCGGATTCGAACCGCCGTACACGGTTTTGCAGACCGCTGACTAAGCCACTCATCCAAGGAACCCTTTCCTTTTTGCTATCGTTGTTTCTCGATTGCGG
>JAEZKJ010000016.1 GCA_023415545.1 Bacteroidota bacterium | reverse complement strand
AACATCTGAAATTGAAGTAGAAGATCCACAGCCAACCTTTTTAAACTTCGAACTTAATAAAGAAGAAGATAATAAAAAAGATATTACCTTACCCAAATCAGAGGATGATATCGAGTTTAAGCCAACCCCTTTGGAATTGGATGATAACAACTCGTTTAAAATGAACAATCCTCATCCAACAAAATTTGAAGAGAAGGAAGAAGATGTTATCGAAAGTGATGAAGATTTGCAAGAGGATGAACCTTCATTTACTATTGAAAACAAAGAGAAGGATGAAGACAAAGAGTACGCAGGCCCTGCCCGTGAACCTTATAACCCAAAATTGGATTTAGAGAATTATAAATACCCTACTATCGACCTTCTTAAAAACTATGAAGATAAGGGTCCTAATATTGACATGGAGGAGCAAAATGCCAATAAAGACAGAATCATTAATGTTCTGAGAAGTTTTGGCATTGAGATAAGTTCTATTAAAGCAAGTGTTGGTCCTACAATTACTCTTTATGAGATAACTCCTGCTGAGGGTGTGCGTATTTCTAAAATTAGAAATCTTGAGGATGATATAGCTCTTAGCCTTTCAGCTTTGGGTATTCGAATCATCGCTCCTATCCCTGGTAAAGGAACTATAGGTATTGAGGTACCAAATGCAAATCCTAAGATAGTACCAATGCGTTCAATCATTAGCAGCAAGAAATTCCAGGAGACAACATTCGAACTCCCTGTTGCACTTGGCAAGACTATTACAAATGAGGTATTCATGGTCGACCTTGCCAAAGCTCCTCACATGCTAGTTGCCGGTGCTACCGGACAAGGTAAATCTGTAGGTTTGAATGCTATCGTTACATCGCTATTATACAAGAAACATCCGGCTGAACTTAAGTTTGTGATTATAGACCCTAAAAAGGTTGAGTTTTCTGTATATGCTCCTATAGAGAGACATTTCCTTGCTAAGTTGCCTGATGGTGATGATGCTATCATTACTGATGTAACCAAAGTGGTACAAACACTCAATTCGCTATGTATTGAGATGGATACACGTTACGACTTGCTTCGTAAAGCCGGTTGTCGTAATATCAAGGAGTATAATGCTAAGTTTATAAACAGAAAGCTTAATCCTGAAAAGGGACACCGCTTTATGCCATATATTGTTGTAATAATCGACGAATTTGGTGACCTTATTATGACTGCCGGTAAAGAGGTTGAGTTGCCTATATGTCGTATAGCACAACTTGCACGTGCTATTGGTATACATGCAATTATTGCAACTCAGCGTCCAACAACAAATATTATCACAGGTACCATAAAAGCCAACTTCCCTGCTCGTATAGCATTCCGTGTAGCTGCAATGATGGACTCACGTACAATCCTTGACCGCTCGGGAGCTCAGCAACTTGTTGGTAAAGGTGACATGTTATACCTACAGGGTAATGATCCTGAACGTGTACAGTGTGCTTTTGTTGACACACCTGAAGTAGAAAATATATCAAATTATATAAGTCATCAGCAAGGATACACCTCTGCTTTCATGCTTCCTGAGTATGTAAGCGAAGAGAGTGAGAGTTCACTTGGTGATATTGACATGAATCGTCTTGACCCAATGTTTGAGGAGGCTGCTCGATTGATAGTTATACATCAACAAGGTTCTACATCTCTTATCCAAAGAAAATTCTCTATCGGATATAATCGTGCAGGTAGAATTATGGATCAGCTTGAAAAAGCCGGCATTGTTGGCCCTACTCAAGGAAGTAAAGCAAGAGAAGTGCTTTGCGTAGATGAAAATGATTTGCAAATGAGACTAAGTAACTTACAGCAATAAAATATATTATGAGAAGAGTTTTTTTACTCATATCACTTTTTGCTTTTTCATTATCTCTTTTTTCGCAAAACGATAACCAAGCAAAGCAGATACTTGATAGAACTTTTTCGGCTATCAACTCATCCAACGGAATAAAGTTGACATTCAAAGGTTCATATAGTGGTGAACTTCTTATGAAGAAGAACAAGTTTTATCTAAGTTCTAATGGTATAAAGACATGGTTTAATGGAAAGAATCAGTGGAGTTATGTTGCAGCCAATGACGAGGTGAATGTTACAACTCCATCTGTAGAAGAACTTCAAAGCATTAATCCATATTATCTGCTATCATCATATAAAAGTGGATTCAGTTATAAATTTATCGGTCAGAAAACCATAAACGGGAAAAAAGTAGACTCAGTTTTACTAACACCATTACAAAAAAGTAATATTATGAATATTACAATTTTCATAGCTACCGATAATCAACCCTTGATGATAAATATAAAAGAGAAAAATGGTAGAGAGAGTAGTTTCAAAGTTACCTCTTACAATAGTAAACTTAACCTAAACGACACTCAATTTATCTTTGACAAAAGCAAATACCCTGATGCAGAAATTATCGACTTAAGATAATAAGCATTACCATAAAGAATCTAAACATTTTTAAACATACTAATTGTTTATATACAAGTATACAATTAATAGTTACAACATATGGAAAAAGAAAGAGTAAAATGCCTAATCATCGGATCAGGTCCCGCAGGATACACAGCTGCAATTTATGCAGGTCGTTCAAACTTATCTCCTGTATTGTACGAAGGATTACAACCAGGTGGACAGCTTACAACAACTACAGATGTTGAGAACTTTCCAGGATACCCTGAAGGTATTGATGGAACACAAATGATGGAAGATTTTCGCAAACAGGCTGAAAGGTTTGGAGCAGAAATACGTAATGGTATAGCTACAGCAGCCGATTTGAGTAAGTCACCATACACAATAACAATTGATGATAACAAACAGATAGAGGCCGATACAATTATCATTTCTACAGGAGCTACAGCAAAATATCTTGGTCTTGATGACGAGAAGAAATATGCAGGTATGGGCGTAAGTGCTTGTGCTACTTGCGATGGTTTCTTCTACAGAAAAAAAGTCGTTGCCGTAGTTGGTGGTGGTGATACTGCTTGCGAAGAGGCTATTTATTTAGCTGGCCTTGCAAGTAAAGTTTATCTTATTGTTAGAAAACCATATTTACGTGCATCAAAGATTATGCAAGATAGAGTATTTGCTCATCCCAAAATTGAAGTTTTATTCGAAACAAATACTGTAGGACTTTTTGGAGAAAATGGTGTTGAAGGTGTAAATCTTGTTAAAAGAAAAGGTGAAGCTGATGAAGAATATTTCTCCCTACCTATCGATGGCTTTTTCCTTGCTATAGGTCACAAGCCAAACTCAGATATCTTTAAACCTTATTTGGATATTGATGAAGTAGGATACATTATTACTGAAGGTGATTCCCCTAGAACGAAAGTGCCTGGTGTATATGCTGCTGGAGATGTTGCTGATCCACACTACCGTCAAGCTATTACAGCTGCCGGAAGTGGATGTAAGGCTGCCATAGAAGCTGAAAGATATCTATCTGCAAAAGGTATTATCTAAACTTTAAATTTATAGTAATGGCACATTTAGTAAAAAAGATTTTAGCAACTTGCTCTTTGGCCGGTTGTTTTGTGGTGGCATTTGCACAGCAAATGCCTCCTATTCCTATTGACAAGAGTGTTAGAATTGGTAAACTCGACAATGGATTGACGTATTACATACGCCAAAACAAACTACCTGAGAAAAGAGCAGACTTTTACATAGCACAAAAAGTTGGTTCTATCCTTGAGGAGGAAAATCAAAGAGGTTTGGCACACTTCCTTGAACATATGTGTTTCAATGGAACAAAAAACTACCCGGGGAAATCCTTAATTAAATACTTGGAAAGCATTGGAGTAAAATTCGGAGAAAACCTTAATGCTTATACTTCTATTGATGAAACAGTATACAATATATCAAATGTACCTGTTATTCGTGATGGTATAATTGATTCATGTCTTCTTATCCTTCACGATTGGGCTAATGACCTTACCTTAGATAACAAAGAGATTGATAATGAGCGTGGCGTGATACGCGAAGAGTGGAGAACACGTCAAAACCCTATGATGCGTATGTACGAAAAACTTCTTCCTATTGCCTATCCAGGTAGTAAGTATGCCAACAGATTGCCAATTGGTACCATTGAAGTTATTGAAAACTTTCCATACGAAGCTTTAAAAAATTATTACAGAGACTGGTATCGTCCCGATCAGCAAGGAATTATAATTGTTGGTGATATTGATGTTGACCAAATAGAGTCAAAGATTAAATCAATATTCTCACCTATAAAAGCACCTGTTAATCCTTTGGAACGTAAATATTTCCCTGTTCCTGATAACAAAGAGACTATTGTTGCAATAGCTAAGGATAAGGAGCAGACAATTCCAATGACATATATATCATATAAACATGATGCTGTCCCCGATTCAGCAAAGACAAAACTTGATTACCTGCTTTATGATTATATGAAGGAGATGGTAAGTTCAATGTTGTCATCACGTCTTAATGAATTAAAAGAGTCGGCTACTCCTCCTTTTGTTAATGTATTTACTGGTGATGGTAATTATCTTTTTTCAAAAACCAAGGACGCTTTCATGGGTATTGTTTATACTAAAGAGGATGGCATGGAAAAAGGTATTGAAGCTTTTGTTAGAGAGATTGAGCGTATGAAAAAATATGGCTTCACAGCTTCTGAGTATGCTCGTGCAAAAGCGAATTACCTTACTCAACTTGAATCTCAGTACAATGAGCGTTCTAAAATGAAGAACAATCAATTTGTTAATGCTTATGTTCGTCACTTCATCGACAATGAACCTATTCCTGGAATTGAGGCTGAATATGCTATGATGAACCAAATGGTTCCAAATATACCGGTAGAGTATGTAAATAGTATAATTCCAACTCTTGTTTCGGATAGTAATTGTGTGGTAAGTATATTTATGCCTGATAAGGACGGTATTGTATACCCAACAGAGCAGAGTATTCTTTCGACTATAGATAAGGTTAAAAAAGAGGATATAACTGCTTATGTTGATAAAGTTTCGGACGAACCACTTATTAAAGAGACTCCTAAAGCCGGTAAAATTATAAAAACAGAGAATGGCGCTTATGGAACTACTATTCTATCACTATCTAATGGTGCAAGAGTAATAATAAAACCTACTGATTTCAAAGCTGATGAAATTTTGCTAAAAGCTTACAGTCCGGGTGGAAATTCACAATATCCTGATAGCGAACTTGTAAACTTCCAAAACATTGATGCTGTGATAGACGCTAGTGGTCTTGGAAACTTTAGCTCAACAAATTTAGTAAAAGCTCTTGCCGGTAAAAAGGTATCTTTAGATAGTTTTATTGGTGGATTGACAGAGAATTTAGTTGGTAACTCTTCTCCAAAAGATTTGGAGACATTGATGCAGTTGCTTTATCTTTCATTTACAGCTCCTCGAATGGATAACGATGCATTTACATCATACAAAACTCGCATGAAGGCATCTCTTGCCAACCAGGAAGCAAATCCATCAATTGCTTTGATTGACACCTTGAGAAGTGCATTTTACAATAACCATCCTCGTGCAAAAAGAATTAAAGCCGATATGGTTGACCAAATAGACTACAACAAAATTATGGATATGTACAAAGATCGTTTTAAAGATGCAAGCGACTTTACATTTATCCTTGTTGGAAATGTTGATATTGAAAAGGCAACTCCATTAATCGAAACATATATAGCTTCTCTTCCATCGATTAAGAGAAAAGAGAATTTTAAAGATAACAAGCTTTATTTTCGTAAAGGTGAGTACAAAAATGTATTCTCTAAGAAAATGGAGATTCCAAAAGCAACTGTTGTCCTAATGTATAATGGTAAATTACCATACAACATGAAGAACAGTATTATGATGAGCATGTTTGACCAAATACTTGACATTATTTTCACTGAAGAGGTACGTGAAAAAGAGGGAGGTACATATGGAGTTGGAACATCAGGTGAATTAAGTAAATATCCACGAGAAGAAGCCCTTCTACAGATATCATTCGACACAAATCCTGAACTACGTGAAAAGATGACAAACATCATCTCTGAACAGCTTAATAAATTTGCGACAGAAGGTCCATCGGATGTTAATCTCAATAAAGTTAAGGAGTTCATGTTGAAAAAACATAACGAAAACTTAAAAGAGAATAGTTATTGGTTGAGCCTGATTAATGAATACTACTGGAACAATACTGATATGAACGACAATTATGAGGCTCTTGTAAATAGCATTACAAAAGAAGATTTGATGAAATTTGCTAAGTCGTTCCTAAATCAAAAAAATGTAGTTGAAGTTAGCATGACTGACGAATCTAAAAAATAAAACAGATGCTTCTATCTATTATTAGAAAGAACGAAGAACTTGCAGCAAAGCGTAACCCTTCTTTTGAGAAGAACCGCTTTGCCAAGTTTCTTATCTATTTCATGGTAGCATTTTGGGCAGCATACCTCATATTCATTGGGGTCATGCTGTCTCTTGCTTTAAAAAATGGTGCTCCAAACATGGAGGCATACCATGTGTTCAATCAATTTATAGTTTATTTGCTATTACTTGATTTCCTTCTACGGTTTATGGCACAGCCGGCAACTTCACAAGAGATAAAGCCTTATCTTCTATTTCCTATTAAGAAAAACAGACTTATTGATACCTTCTTACTGCAGTCGGGATTAAGTTCTTTCAATCTTTTCTGGTTCTTTCTACTTGTTCCTTTTGCCATATTGACCATACCTAAAACTTATGGTTTCTTTGGAGTTATATTCTACCTTTTTGGAATGTGGCTACTGTATATCATGAATAACTACTGGTACCAGCTATGTAAAACTTTACTAAAACAGAAAACGCTTTATCTTCTGCTTCCTATTTTAGTATATGCAGCAATATTAACCTTAGATTTAGTGCCTGAAACAAATGTCTTTGGAAGATTTACCATGGATCTTGGTGAAGCTTTTATACAGGGTAATATTATAGGATTTATTGGCGTTATTCTGCTTATTTTGGTTCTTTTTATTATAAACAGATATATCCAATTACACTTCATGTACGCAGAACTAGCTAAAGTAGAAGATACAAAGATAAAACGTGTATCACAATTTAAGTTCCTCGACAGATATGGTGATGTGGGTGAATATATGCGTTTGGAGTTAAAACTATGCATGCGTAATAAAACAGTAAAGCATCAAGTAAGAATGGGATTTATAATTATGTTTATGTTCTCATTTCTTCTTGCCTTCTCGGATGTTTATGATGGCACTGGCATGACTCGATTTATATGTATATATAATTTTGCCATATTATCGGTTATGACCTTGGGACAAATAATGAGTTTCGAGGGTAATTATATCGATGGACTTATTACAAGACGAAGTTCTATTTATAATCTTCTTCTTGCAAAATATTATATAAACTGCGCTATACTGATAATACCATTGGCATTTATGATGATACCGGTATATAAAGGAAAAATAGAACTCCTTATGGCTATATCTTATCTGCTTTTTACGGCTGGTTTTGTATTCGCTTTAATGATGCAATTCGCTGTATACAACAAAAAAAGTCTCGTTCTTAATGCTACAATAATGAAAAGCAATAAAGGAAGTTCACTTTTTCAAACTATAATTATTACAGCAGCACTTGGTTTGCCTATTATTATAAATTCTCTACTTATCACATTCTTCTCGGCAAATGTTACTTATACCATTATGCTTATTATAGGTGTACTATTTATCCTTACTCACAGAATATGGATTAACAATATATACGAACGTATGATGAAAAGAAGATATATTAATATGGAAGGTTTCCGAGAGACACGTTAATCATAAATCAATATTATTATGGATATATATATAAATAACTTAGTAAAAGACTTCGGTTCAAAAAGGGCTGTCGACATATCTGAATATTGTATTAAGAGTGGTGAAATGATAGGTCTTGTAGGCAATAACGGAGCCGGAAAGACTACTTTGTTCCGATTGATACTCGACCTTTTAAAAAACGATGGAGGTTACGTAAAGATAGGCAACGACATTGTAAGCGAAAATGATGAGTGGAAAAACTATACAGGAGCTTTCATTGATGACTCTTTTCTTATAGAGTACCTCACACCTGAGGAGTTTTTTTATCTTGTAGGAAAGATGTACAAGATAGATAAGAAGAGCATAGATGAAAAACTTGAAAAGTTTACACGTTTCATGAACGATGAAGTAATAGGTACAAAAAAACTAATTAGAAACTTTTCGGCCGGAAATAAGCAGAAAATAGGTATCATATCAGCTATGCTTCATGACCCAAAAATTTTAATATTAGATGAACCTTTCAACTTTCTCGACCCAACATCACAATCTGTGATAAAACATATGCTAAAAAACTACAACGAGGAGACAGGGGCTACAGTAATCATTTCAAGTCACAACCTAAACCATACTGTAGATGTATGCAAGAGAATAGCTCTTTTGGAAAAAGGAAAAATAATACGCGATATCGACAATAGTGACTTCTCAGCCGAGAAGGAATTGGAAACTTATTTCGAAATTAAAGATGAAGTATAATACTTTTCTGTTTGATTTCGATTATACATTGGTGGACTCATCGCAAGGTATAGTTAAATGTTTTAGAATTGTACTTGACAGATACAACTATACCTCTCCCACCGATGAAGAGATCAGACGCACTATAGGAAAGACTCTTGAAGAGTCTTTTACTATTTTAACAGGCGAAAATGATCCCGAAGTTCTACATACTTATAGACAGGAGTATGTAGCTGAGGCAGACAAATATATGACCGACAACACATTTTTTTTCCCTGAGACAAAAGAAGTGCTGACAAAACTAAAAAGTGAAGGGGCAAAACTAGGCATTATATCCACAAAATATAAATATCGAATTGAGCAGTTTCTTGATCAACATTTTCCTAAAGATTTCTTCGATATAATAGTAGGCATTGAAGAGGTTGAGAAATATAAACCTCATCCTGATGGCATACTTAAAGCAATAAAATATTTAAAGAGCAAGAAAAAACAGGTAATATATATAGGTGACAGCACTGTTGATGCGCAAGCTGCCGAGAATGCTAAAGTCGATTTTATTGGAGTAACACATGGTGTAACAACTATACATGAGTTGGCTCATTATAAAAACATAGCTATAGTTCCCGACCTATCACCTATTATCTCGCTTTTTTCTAAGAGAGATTTAACTAAATATGTCCGACCACGAAGTTTTAATTCTATAAAAAGATATTTCAATATACGGAAGAATGCCGGTTACACTAAAAAAACAGATCCATACAAACATTATGTCTGTAAAAACTGCAATACATATTTTGTGGGTGAATATTGCAATAACTGTGGCCAGCAGCGCAACACAAGTCGTTTCGGTTTTAAATATAGCATAAAGAATATATTTGGGGGACTTGTAAATATTGACAGTGGTTTTGGGAGAACTATAGTTGAACTTCTATATCGTCCCGGATATATGATTCACGATTATTTAAGAGGAAAACGAATACACTATTTCAAACCATTTCAAACTCTTTTTGTACTTGCTACTGTATATATAATTCTTGTTCAAATAATCGATCCTCTTTCATTCATTAATAAAGATAAAAAAGTATCATACAAAGAGATAAAAAGTGATATAACAGCTTTAAGTTTAAAGACTAAAAATACAAAAGCTAAAACACTACTCAAGAAGAGCAGTAGCTATTTAGATAGTGCGTATACTGCACTTCCCGTAAGTGAGAAGTCGCAAAATGAAGATGAAATAATAGATATTAATATTGATGAATCTTCATCATTTTCAACATTTATAACCTCATTTATACACAATATAATTAGTTTGACAAATCATAAGCCCAATTATGAAAATAAAAATCCAACCATACTCGACGGAATTATTAATGGTATTTATAATTGGACAAAAGATAACAAAACGTTTAGTCTTATACTTTTCATTCCACTATTCACAATAGCAACAAAACGAACATTCCGCAAAAATGCTATTGCCCAAAAGTTGAATTATACTGAAATGGTGGTAGTTCAAGTATATATATCTTGCCAAATAGTACTTATTAGCATTCTACTTCTTCCATTTTTTGGCCATGGAAAAATTGACGAAGCATTTGGATTAAGTTGGTGGTTAGTTTTTCTGTTATATTGGTGGGATTATCGCCAACTTTTTAAAGAGAGTTGGAAGAGGACATTTAAAAAGACAATAATAATGTTTATAAATCTTTGTTTAGTTATGCTTGCTATAGCAATAGCAATAGCATTTTTTGTAGCTTTATGGACAGCATTATTCAATATTTGAGAAAGAATAATCGATTATCATTAAAATATTTACGATATGATTTGTCTCTAAAATAAAATTTATCTATTTTTGCAACCAATTTAGTCCGTGGAGGTTAAAAAAGAGAATAAAAGTATTCCACCTTGCGGAGAAAACCCGTTTAATATAAAAGAAATGTACGTAATTGTAGAAATTAACGGTCAGCAGTTCAAAGCTGAAGAAGGAAGAAAATTGTTCGTTCAGCACATCCAAAACGCTGAAGGCGGTGCAACTGTTGAATTTGACAAAGTATTGTTGGTTGACAACAATGGAACAGTAACTGTAGGTGCTCCTACTGTTGAAGGTGCTAAAGTAGTTTGTGAAGTAGTTTCTCCACTTGTAAAAGGTGAGAAAGTTCTTGTTTTCCACAAGAAAAGAAGAAAAGGTTACAGAAAGTTGAACGGTCACCGTCAACAATTTACAGAGTTAACTATCAAACAAGTTATTGCTTAATTATTTAAAATTTAAGAAGAAATGGCACATAAGAAAGGTGTAGGTAGTTCGAAGAACGGCCGTGAATCAGCAAGTAAGAGATTAGGCGTTAAGATATATGGCGGACAAGCTTGTAAAGCAGGTAACATCATCGTACGTCAAAGAGGTACAGAATACCATCCAGGTAACAACATCGGTATGGGTTCAGACCACACTCTTTTCGCATTAGTAGACGGAACAGTAAACTTCAAAGTTGGACGTGCAGATAAGAGATATGTATCTGTAATCCCTGCTGTAGAAGCATAATCCTTCACTAATTTAAGGAATTAACAAGAGGCCGAATCAAATATAACTCCGAAACGGATTATCATTTATAAATAGGCTTTCTTGAAAAGAAATAAAGCTCGGTATTTTTACCGGGCTTTTTTTATAACTATAATTCCATCAACATCGTAGTGGAGTATGTATTATTAAAACAGCATTAATGTAAAAAACGCTAATAGCATCTACTATCATGAGTAGAATACTATTATCGCCTTTAATATTTATATAATAAATTACTATATCAACTTTATTATCGTCTTTGATAAAGATAACGTTTAATACTCTTCTTAGGAGTTCTTTCAAATGGTTCAGTCATGATCTCAATTTTGCTCAAACGTGAATAATTTGGAAGTTCCTTATTGATATCATCCAATGTAGACTTTAGGTATTTAGCAAATGCTTTCTGATCCATACCATCTTTAGCTCCAAGGTCAAAGTCAGGATAAACCAATGCTGTAAGACCTCCATTATCCTCAATAACAAGAGACTCTAAGAAATATGGTCTGACGTCAAGGACTGCTTCCACCTCTTCAGGATAGATATTTTGACCAGAAGGGCCCAAAATCATACATTTTGAACGACCACGAAGGAACAAACTACCATCTGCATCAATCACACCCATATCACCGGTATGTAACCATCCATCTTCATCAAGAGCTTCACGAGTAGCCTCTTCATTTTTATAATATCCTAAAAATACATTGGCACCTCTTACAAGTAATTCCCCTGGTATATTTTGTGGATCAGGAGAGTCAACTTTCATCTCCATATTAGGAACAATTTCACCACATGAATATAGTTTCTCAGTTTTCCAATCCGAATAGGTGATGATTGGTGCACACTCTGTCATACCATAACCAACAGTGAAAGGGAATCCCATCTTTTTGAAGAAAGTCTCTACCTCTTTATTGAATGCTGCACCACCAATGATTACTTCGTAAAACTCTCCACCAAATGCATTTATAAGTTCGTTCTTGATCTTATTGGTTATAATCTGATCAAGATAAGGCACCTTCATAGCAAATCGTATTCCTGCTTTTTCCAATACAGGTTTAACCTTATTTTTATAAATCTTTTCTATGATAAGAGGAACTGCAACAACAATAGTTGGCTTCACTTCCGCTAATGCTTGTAAAATAACTTTAGGACTTGGAAGACGATTAAGGAAATGAACATGACTACCCGAGGATAATTCATATAATACCTCAAACATCAATCCATACATATGAGCACAAGGAAGCATAGAAACTACCTTTGAAGTATTGTTCATCTGTGGAAGAACTTTGCGGCCGAATTCAATATTAGAAGCTATAGCTCTATATGGAATCATTACACCCTTAGAAAAGCCTGAAGTACCCGAAGTATAATTTATAATAGCCAATTCATCAGCCTTATCTTCGTAATACTTCACCGAATCGGGAGTAAATGCCATAGGATATTTTTTACCAAATAATTCATTCAATCGTGCTCTTGCCTGAGTGATCTTTTCATCAGCTGCATACAATAAATTCAATGTATTTACCTGAATAATAGCCTGAAGATCGGGCATCTCTGTTTCAGAAATATTCTCCCATATCACATCGTCAACAAAGAGCACTTTCGACTCCGAGTGATTAACCAAATGGTGAATATTTGAAGGCTTGAACTCATGCATCAAAGGTACTGGAACTGCACCATAAGTAAGTGCAGATAAGAAAGAGACAACCCAATTGGCCTGATTACGTGAGCAGATAGCTACTTTATCTCCTACCTCCAAACCACTCTCTTCAAACATAATATGAAGTTTGGCTATTTTTCGTGCCAAATCACGATAGTGATAAGTAGCGCCATGATAATTTGAAACAGCAGGTCTGTCCCAATTTTTTTTGAATGATGCTTCAAATGTTTTATTTACTGATAAAAAATTCATATTTATTTTTTTTAATCGGCACTATGAGTTTCCCAAGAAGTATGGAGTAAAAAAGATAGTGTCCAACATTTATTATTAATTAGAAACTCAAAAAGTCCCACATTTGTTTAAAATCGGGTGCAAAGTTAGGCTTAATTGCACAAAATTCAAAGAAATGCGCAATGGTAATTTAATTAAAAACTAAAAATCTTACAAAAAGACAAATAAAACAGAATTAAAAAACATATTAATGGAGAAGGATTTCTATTCACTCATTCTTCTTTTATTTTAGTAATAGATTATATTTTTGTTTTTTTCTCTATCTTTGTCACTATTATAGAAAATCAAATTTTAAAAAGATATGCTTACTATTAAACAGATTACAGAGAACACGGAAGCCGTTATCCGTGGCCTGGAAAAGAAGCACTTTAAGAATGCAAAAGAAACAATCGATGAGGTTATTGCATTGAATGACAAACGACGTAATGCGCAAAATAAATTAGATAGCAATCTTTCGGAAGTAAACAGCCTGTCAAAATCTATAGGCATGCTTATGAAAGAGGGCAAAAAAGAGGAAGCAGAAGCAGCAAAGACAAAAGTTGCTGAGATTAAAGAGGCTAGCAAATCTTTACAGGCTGAGATGGATCAGGCTACAGAAGATATGCAGAATGTTCTTTATACAATACCTAATCTACCATACGATGAAGTTCCTGAAGGAGTAAGTGCTGAGGATAATGTTGTAGTAAAAACAGGAGGTATGGAGACAGAACTTCCTAAAGATGCTCTTCCTCACTGGGAACTTGCAAAGAAATACGATCTTATAGACTTCGACCTAGGTGTAAAAATCACCGGCGCAGGTTTCCCTGTTTACAAAGGTAAAGGTGCACGTCTTCAAAGAGCATTGATAAACTTCTTCCTAGATGAAGCTCGTGATGCAGGTTACACTGAAATCATGCCTCCTACTGTTGTGAACGCAGCATCAGGTTACGGAACAGGTCAACTTCCTGATAAGGAGGGACAGATGTACCATTGCAACCTTGACGATCTTTACTTGATTCCTACAGCTGAAGTTCCGGTAACAAATATTTATCGTGATGTTATACTTGAGGAGAAACAGTTGCCTATCAAGAACTGTGCATATACTCAATGTTTCCGTCGCGAAGCAGGCTCATATGGTAAAGATGTTCGTGGTTTGAATCGTCTTCATGAATTCTCAAAAATTGAGATCGTTCGTATCGACAAGCCTGAACACTCTAAAGAGTCACACCAAGAGATGCTTGAGCATGTAGAAGGTCTACTTAAAAAGCTTGAACTTCCATATCGTATACTCCGTCTTTGCGGTGGTGATATGAGTTTCACTGCAGCTCTTTGCTATGACTTCGAAGTCTATTCAGAAGCTCAGCAACGTTGGTTGGAAGTAAGTTCAGTATCAAACTTTGACTCATACCAGGCTAATCGTTTGAAATGTCGTTATCGTACAGCACAAAAGAAGACAGAACTTTGTCATACATTGAATGGTTCAGCTCTAGCTCTGCCACGTATAGTAGCAGCACTTCTTGAGAATAACCAAACAGCAGAAGGTATTCGTATACCTAAAGTGCTTGTTCCTTACTGTGGTTTCGATATTATTGATTAATAATATCATTTTATTTAAAAATCACCAATTTAGATATAATTTTGAAAGCCGTTCGTATAAATGAACGGCTTTTTATTTGCGCTTACAAAAATATATGTATACTTTTGTGAAATTAATAAAGGATTTTTAAGAACAACTAACTAATAGTATCCAAATGAATAAGATTATTTCGAAAGAGCAGTTTTCAGAGAAGGTATTCAAGTTTGTCGTTGAAGCACCATTGATTGCAAAATCGCGTAAAGCAGGTCACTTTGTTATAATCCGCGTAGGTGAAAAGGGTGAACGAATGCCACTTACTATTGCTGAGGCTGATACTAAAGCAGGCACAATAACACTTGTTGTACAAAAAGTAGGTCTATCATCAACTCGTCTTTGTGAATTGAATGAAGGTGATTATATAACAGATATAGTAGGCCCTCTTGGAAAGGCAACTCATATCGAGAATTTTGGTACTGTAGTTTGTGCAGGTGGTGGTGTAGGTGTTGCTCCTATGCTCCCTATTGTTCAAGCACTTAAGGCTGCCGGCAATAAAGTAATCACTGTTCTTGCAGGACGTTCAAAAGATCTTATCATCCTTGAAAAAGAGATGCGTGAAAGTTCCGATGAGGTAATTATCATGACAGATGATGGCTCATATGGTAAAAAAGGTCTGGTTACTGAGGGTGTTGAAGAGGTTATCAAACGTGAGAAAGTTGACAAATGCTTCTGCATCGGACCAGCTATCATGATGAAATTCGTGTGCTTGCTTACAAAGAAATATGAAATTCCAACAGATGTTTCACTAAATACTATAATGGTCGATGGTACAGGTATGTGCGGTGCTTGCCGTATCACTATCGGTGGTGTGACAAAATTTGTTTGTGTTGATGGTCCTGAGTTTGATGGACATCTAGTAAATTTCGATGAGATGCTTAAAAGAATGGGAGCATTCAAAGAGATTGAGCAGAAAGATATGCATAAACATGAAATTGAGGAGACTCATAGTTGTGAAGCTGTAAAAGATATTAATGGACGTGATGCTGAATGGCGCGTTGAGCTTCGCAAATCGATGAAGCCAAAAGAGAGAACAGCCATTGAAAGAGTTCACATGCCTGAACTTGATCCTGAATATCGTTCACATACACGTACCGAGGAGGTAAACCTTGGTCTTAGTCAGGAACAAGCTATGACAGAGGCAAAAAGATGTCTTGACTGTGCTAACCCTGCGTGTATGACAGGTTGTCCTGTAAGCATAAATATCCCTACTTTCATCAAAAATATTGAAAGAGGTGAATTCCTTGAAGCAGCAAAAACTTTAAAAGAGACTAGCGCACTTCCTGCAGTTTGCGGTCGTGTATGTCCACAGGAGAAACAGTGCGAATCAAAATGTATTCATTTGAAAATGGGTGCTCAACCTGTTGCTATTGGTTACCTTGAACGTTTCGCTGCCGACTATGAACGTGAAAGTGGGAAAATATCTGTTCCTGAAATCAAAGAAAAGAATGGAATAAAAGTTGCTGTTATCGGTTCAGGCCCTGCAGGTCTGGCTTTTGCCGGCGACATGGCTAAATATGGATACGACGTTACAGTATTCGAAGCACTACACGAAATTGGTGGTGTATTAAAATATGGTATTCCTGAATTCCGTCTGCCTAATAAGATTGTAGATGTTGAGATCGACAACCTAGCTAAGATGGGAGTTAATTTTGTGAAGGATTGTATCGTTGGTAAGACTATCAGCGTAGAAGATCTTGAAGCTGAAGGTTTCAAAGGTGTATTTGTTGCATCAGGAGCTGGGCTGCCAAACTTCATGAATATCCCTGGCGAAAACTCTATAAATATCATGTCATCAAACGAATATCTTACTCGTGTAAATCTTATGGATGCAGCAAGTGAGGATTCTGACACTCCTATCACATTAGGAAAACGTGTAGCAGTAATTGGTGGTGGTAATACAGCTATGGATTCTGTTCGTACAGCCCGTCGTTTAGGTGCTGAAAGAGCAATGATTATTTATCGTCGTTCTGAGGAGGAGATGCCTGCTCGTATAGAAGAGGTTAAACATGCTAAAGAAGAGGGAGTAGAATTCCTTACTCTTCACAATCCTATAGAATATTTAGCAGATGAAAGAGGATGTGTAAAACAGGTTGTTTTGCAAAAGATGGAGCTTGGTGAACCAGATGCTTCCGGTCGTCGCTCACCTGTTGCAATCCCTGGAGCTACAGAGACAATAGATATCGATATGGCTATCGTTTCAGTTGGTGTATCTCCAAACCCTATCGTTCCTGAATCAATAAAA
>JAEZKJ010000148.1 GCA_023415545.1 Bacteroidota bacterium | reverse complement strand
TTAATCAACCAATCATTTTCAGATGATCAACCTTTTCACAATTTCATTGCTGTGTCCCTCTCTCTTGAAAGCGGGTGCAAAATTAGTGCTTTACAACATACAATCCAAATAATCGAACAACTTTTTTTCGATGAAATGGGCAGGTTTTGCGTGTTGCATGGGGTAAGTAGTATGATGAACAGAGAGTTAAAGCCAAGAAAAAAATATGTTAAGAAGAAGAATTATGATTTATCTGCTCAGAAGATGCTATAAATAATGTTGGGATAAAGTAGCAAGATTGGTTTATCATAGGAATTTGGGATTAGGGAAAAGGTTGAGAATAGAGATTGAAGGTGATGAAAAAAAGTGATTTCAAAAGAAGATTTTTTTTTCTTCCGTTCAATAGAGCCTAAATATAATGTTGGAGTATAGCAGCAAGAATAGTTTATCTTAAGAATATTGAAGAGGGAAATATAAGGTTGAGATTAAAATTGAGGCTAAAATGATTTAAGAAGAACAATTATATGTCATCTTTCAAATAATACTAAAATAATCTATGGGATATAGAAGCAAGGATGGATTTTGATAGGGATATTGGAGGGGAAAAAGATGGTTGAGACATAGATTAAAGTTTATACAAATAAATACTCTAAGAAGAATTATTGTGAATACTCTTGTTCAAAAAGATTAAATATAGTTCTTAGAATATAGTAGCAAGGCAAAATTTTGATATGGATATTAAAGTGGTAAAAGATGGTTGAATATGAAAACAAGTTTGAAAAGAAAAAAATTATAGGTATAGATAGAATGTTGAGCTAAAAAAAGGACATTGAACCGGGAATAACGGAATGATTCAAAACAGTATTTAGAGCTTGATTAATAAGGTTGAGTATTAATAATAATATTGCATTTGAGAATAAATAGAGTATATAATATAAATGGTAACTCAAACCATGCTGATTCGAGTTACCAATAAAAACTATATATAGAAATTGCATCCAAATACCATTAAGCAGTAAAGCAAAATGGTATTATAGTAACTATTTAATTCCCTTCAATGCTTTTTGAGCAGTACTATTTTGAGGATCAAGTTCTAAAATCTTGTTCCAATATATTTTAGACTGTTCATTGTTATTTTTAACAAAGTAATAATATCCTAAATAGCTTTCACACTCGATAATTTGAGATTTAGAAGTTGTCCCATTTTTAAGCAAAGTATTTAATGCAGCCTCATAAAAAGGTTTTGCCAATCCATCTGTAGTCTCAGGATCTTTCAATGAATTTACTCTGGCTCTCCAAAAATTACCCAAATAGCTATCAGGAACTTTTTCAGCAACCTTCGCAAAAGTTTGATCAGCTTTATCTAGATAAATAGTCTGCTTAGCTTTATCGATAGAATCAGAAGCAGCAAAATAGTTTAATCTACCAAAAAGGAAAAGTTCACTTGCATCGTCTTGTTTAGAAGCCTCGTTAAGATATTTCTCATAAATTGAGATAGCATTATCATAATCATGTTTCTTCTCATAAGCATCTGATATATCTTTTAAAATATCAGGGTGTTTATTCTCTAAGACTAATGCTTTATTAAATTGGGTAATAGCTTCATCATATCTTTTAACATTAGAGAGCAGACGGCCATAATAAATATAATCCAAGTATACATAATCACTATCATTACTATTTTCGAAAAACTTCTTTGAAGCATTTATTCCATCATCATATTTTTTCATCTCTTGATTGTTATACATCGAAAGTCTGTTTAAAATATGATTTTTAGGATACATCTCTAAACCTTTTGTAACAACATCTTGTGATTTTGCATAATCTTTATCTAAATATAGTAGAGTAGCATATTTAGAATAATCATTTTCAGCTGCTGTCGCACTTTTCATGTATAGATTATAGCTATCAATCGCTTGTCTATATTTCCCCATTGAGTAATAAATATCTCCCATTAGCTTATCTACACGATTATCATTAGGAGATTTAAGTTTTAGCTTTTCAAGCATTTCAATAGAAAGTTGTGGGTTTACACCTTTATATACTTCAGCATATTTTAAATATGCCTCCGAACAATTTTCATCAAAATATATTGCTTGGCTATATTCACTACAGGCATTACTTGCATCGGCTTTTTTTAAATATAAATCTCCACTAAGAAGATAAACAGAAGCATTTTTGTTATCAGCTTCTTTAGCTTTTAAAACAAACTTTTCAGCATTAGCTAAATCTTGTTCATTCAAATATGCCCTTCCTATTTCACAAAGAATTAATGGATTCTTCTTGTTTTTTCCCTTAAGCAACTGATTAAAAGCTTCAGTAGCTCCAACAGGATTATTTTTAATCATTTTAGATGCATTGTCGATCATTGTTTTTACAGTGGGATCAATTTGCTGTGAAAACATACATTGAAATACAAATAATGACATTATTGATAAAATAATTTTTTTCATAATCATAAAATATCACTCTTCATTGACATTTACTATTCTTAACTCTGCCATTGCAGGCAATAATCCCGATTTCAAGATTATCCTTTGACCTCTAAATCCAGTGATAAAAGATGAAAACCCAGAAGGGAGGCCGCTTTTGGGATCATTTAAAATTATATAAACATTCCTTAATAAAGGATATCTATCAAGCGCCAAATAGGCTTGATAAGGTTTATAGCTATTAGTAGTTTCAGCTATTTTTTCTTCACTTACCGACATAATCCTTACATCATTTATAAAAGATAGATTAGTAGAGTCGGCACTATTAATGACCCAATTTGCTCCTACCACACCCATAGCATCGACATTTTTAGCTACATATTCTATTACCTCTTTATTATTGCTCATAGCTTTTATATTGTTGGAGAATGGTACTCCTTTACAAATAGAATCTATGACATAATGAATGGTACTAGAATTAGGGTTATCAAAAACAACATTGATATCTTTTTCACAAGAAGAGTATCCAAGTTGATTCCATTTTGTAATCTTTCCTGCAAGAATCTGTTTAAATTGCCAAGTAGAGATTAGCGAATCTTTATTTTCCTTGTTTACAATTAAGGCCAATCCATCAGTAGCGATTCTAATGGCTTGAGGATAAAATTTCTTCTTATTAAAATAATCAGTTTCAGAAGGAGTAAGTGTACGGCTGCTAACCACAAACCGTACACTATCTTTCATTAATAAATTAATAGCTTCAACTTCATCACAAAAAATAGGTATAATTGTAGCCTCAGGATTCATTGCTAAGAAAACCTGTAACTCCTCTTCAATAATAGGTTTGAATGTTTCATCGACTGCTATTTTTATCGAGCCGGAGTTAAGAGTATCATTCTCTTTGTTACTACTTTTATTATTGCAAGCAACAAGAGTTGCAATAAATCCTAAAAGGACTATAAGATATTTCTTTTTCATGATTTTTAAAAAGCTCTTATTGTAGTTTAAAAATAATAGGCACTGTATAATATACAGGAACATTTCTACCATTCTGTCTTCCTGGAATCCATTTAGGTAGTAATGCAATTACTCTCATAGCCTCTTTATCACAATAATTATCAAGTGACCTAACAACAGTCACATTTCTTACATCACCTGTTGACGTTACTACAAATCTGATAAACACCTTTCCTTGAATACCATTTTCTTGAGCAATAACAGGATATTTCAGATTTTTAGCGATAAAACTTAATAGTTCTTTATCTCCACCAGGGAAACGAGGCATCTCCTCAACCATAGTATAAGGTTTATTCTCGTCAACCTCAGGTGCAGTAGTAATAGCTTGATTCAAATCAGCTATATCTTTACCATTAAGTTCATCATTACCCTTTACGTCAGCAATAGAGATAGAAGTTTTTGATTCAGTAAGTTCTGTCTGACTCTTTATCTCTTCATCATCTCTAACCTCCTCATCTTTTTTGATGACAGGAGCTGTAAATTTTATAGTACTTTTCAGTGCTGGCGGTGGAGTTTCAGGATCTATTTTTCTCAAAGGTTCGTCCTTAACTTCAGGTTTATCCAACTTTGACAAAGTAGTAACTTCTGTCATCATCTCTTTACCTTCAGGTGTAGCAAGACGTATTAAAGTTGGTATACTAAAACCCAATAAAGCACAAACTAAAACAATAACCATTGCCATAGTGTGGCGCTTAGGAGAGTCTTTACGCATCTTGAATGCACCATACTCTCTATTCTTACCTTGAAAGATAAGTTCGCACCATTCAGGGGATGTTAAATCTATTTTTGACATATTATAATCCTCCCTCTTTTGGTTGTTCTACATTTACCGAATTGCTTTCGCCGGAACGTTTAGCTATCAGCTCTTTATCCTGTGAAGTTATTTCGGTAATAACATATTTGCCAATGTTGCAAATCTGCATCTCATCAAGAGCATCGATAAGATTTTTATATGAAGAGTCATCTGTTGCTTTAATAATAACAGTTGGAGTCTTTTTTCCACCTTTTATTTCAAGAACCTTCTTTTTAAATTCTTCTTCAGTAATTTTCAGATTAGCTTTGTCTTGTTTTAATTCATTGACCTTTTGTACAGCTTCATAATTTTTCTTTAAAAGCTGACTTCTTATCCCATTAGCATCATAACTAGTCTCCTTTAGAGATGCAGGATCATCATAATTAGGCTGTCCTTCATAGTAATAAATTTTATCCTTTCCTGCTAATAATAAAGTAATAGCTTGCGAAGCTTTAACCTTATTCTGATCGTCTTCGGATATATTTTTATCATTACTAGGCATACTTATCTCCATTGTCTGAGGTTTACTCAGTGTAGTACACAACATAAAGAAAGTGATAAGAAGCATATTCATATCCACCATAGGTGTAAAGTCTACGCGCACTGTCATTTTCTTCTGTTTGGAACTACTTTTTTTGCTGCTTTCTTGTACTTCTGCGCTCATAATGATTAGTTTTTAATCTTCTGAACTCTTCTTCAAGTTGGTTATCAGATTATATCTGTTTTCCCTTAAGTCTTGAAGTGAATTCATAATTTTTTTGATAACAGCATATGGAGTCTTTGCGTCAGCTTTAATAGCTATTCTAAGATCAGGATTTACACCTCTAGCTATTCTAACCCAAGATTTGAATTGATTATTCAAACTATCACATGGTATACCTTCATTCTTTAACACTTCATCCTGTTTCTCAGTAGAAAGATTAAGATATTCGGGCATACTTTTAATTGGCACACCAAAAGTTGATGCGATAGAGAATTTTTGTTCTTGTTCTGGGGTAAACTTTACTCCATACTCCTCTCCCATTTGTTGCAAAACAGCTTTTAAGTCAGGCTGTTTATCAAGGCTCATAAATATTTTACCTTCCGGATCAACAAGAATCTGAAGTATATTAGTCTCAGGTATCTTTATTTCAGATAATGATGAGGGGGTATATACTTGAACAGGTTCCTTTTTTACAAAGGTAGAGGTCAGCATAAAGAATGTCAAAAGTAGTACTGTGACATCACTCATAGCTGTCATATCTATGAACGTACTTTTCTTCTTAATTTTTACTCTTGTCATAGTAACTTAAATTTAAAAAGAGGTACTATTATTTATGAGATGCAGCAAATGTCTGTACTATAGAGAAGCCAACTTCATCGAGGCTATAAGTTAGTTTATCAATTTTATTAGTATAATAATTGTAAAAAATAACAGCAAGAGCACCTGTAAGAATACCAAAAGCAGTATTGATAAGAGCTTCAGAAATACCTTGAGAAAGAGCCATTGAGTCAGTTCCACCTCCTGAAGATAGAGCAGCGAATGAACGTATCATACCAATAACAGTTCCAAGAAGTCCAAAAAGTGTTCCTAGAGTAGTAATTGTACCAATAATTGGTAAGTTTTGTTGCATCATAGGCATTTCAAGAGCTGTTGATTCATCAAGTTCTTTCTGTATAGCAACAATTTTCTGTTCTTTTGACATTGAAGCATCACCTTCAACTTCAGAATATTTTTGAAGTGTAGAAAGAACAACATTTGCAACCGAACCACCTTGTTTATCACAAACTTCTTTAGCTTTAGCGAAATCATCTTTAGCTAAAACTTCTTTAATATTAGCAACGAATTTAACTAATGAACCATTACCAAAAGCTGATTTGATAGCGAAATATCTCTCAACACTTAAAGCAATTACAGTGAAAAGAAGAGTCTGAATAATAGGAACTATTATACCACCTTTATAGATTGTACCTAAAAAGTTTCCAGGAAGAGGGTGATTTTCTGGGTCATTATTCATAAAGTTTGATGGATTACCCAAAACGAATTGATAAAGACAAACAGCAAGAATGAAGCAACAAACTATTACCCAACCTGCGTTATTAATCATTACGATACTATTTTTCTTAGTAGTTTTATTATTTGTTTTCATATAAATTTTCAATTAATCTTTTTTATTTAATAAAAGTAAATGCAATAAAATATACTCCGATTACTAATAATTAGAATCAGTGTAAAGAAAGAATTAAATAAAATGATTAATTAAATTATTATATGTCTTAGAGCATAAATATAATATTTGCTAGTATATCTAATATAATGAAGGGCATGATAAACAGCTCCTTTTTCCAAATGAATAGCTTGCAACGCTTTGCATGAGTCGAATACTTGAGAAAAGGCTTTTTGAAAAGAATTATTTTTAAGTTCTCCTCTTTGATAATTAAAATTATATTCAAAGAAGCGTGGAGTAACTACATTTGTGGAGGATATTTTTTGTGTAACAAAACTACTATTATCGTTGTAGCTATTATCTAAATGAGAATAAAACTCTATATCAGTTGCTTTAAATTGAGCATCTGATATATTTGTTATTTCTACATTTGAAAATGATAGAAGACAAAAAAGCAAAGAAATCTTAACAAGCAGCTTCATTAATCTACAATCTATTCTACTCTTAATAGATAAAACAATATCCTTAAATGTTTGTTTAATTTTTGCGATTTATAATAAAAAATCCCAAGGTTATAAAAATAACCTTGAGATTTTTGAGAATATAGATTTATTCTTTAACTGCTTTAGATTCAGAAGGTACTTTATTACCCATAGTTATATATGCTACAGGAGCAGCAATAAAAATTGAAGAAAGAGTACCAATAACAACACCAAGAATCATTGCAAAAGCAAAACTTCTGATGCTATCACCACCAAGTACAAAGATACATAAAAGTACGATCAAAGTACTGAAAGATGTATTTATAGTACGAGTTAATGTAGTATTCAAAGAGTCATTAAACAATTGGAATCTATCACGTTTTGGATAAAGATGGAAGAATTCACGAATACGGTCGAAAATTACCACCTTATCATTAATAGAATAACCAATAGCAGTCAAAATAGCACCGATGAATGTTTGGTCTATCTCTAGAGAGAAAGGTACCCATCCATGACATAATGAATATGCTCCAATAATCAGCACAGTATCAACAGTAAGTGCAACAGTTGCACCAACACTATATGCAATATTACGGAAACGTAATAAGATGTATAGACCGATAGCAATTAGAGCAAGTACTACAGACCAAATAGCAGATGTCTTAATATCATCAGCAATACTTGGACCAACTTTCTGAGAGCTAATAATTGAGCCACCGGCTCTGTTATCTCTATCAATAAAGATTTCAAGTGTAGTACCTTTACCAAGAAGATTAGCCTCTTTTAAAGATTGGTATAAGAATTCTTCAATCTCAGAATCGATAGAAGGAGAATCTTCATTTATACGGTAGTTTGTAGTAATACGTATAGTTTTCTTATCTGTACCAAGTGCAATAGCTTGAACGTTATCTTCTGTAATCTTCTTCTTCAAAAGGTCACGAACTTGTTCTGGTTCTACCTGTTGTTCGAATTGTACAACAAAGTTACGTCCACCGGTAAAGTCAATACTTTGAGCAAGACCTCTTACAAAGAAAGAAATAACACATATAACTATGATAGTACCAAATATTGTGAATGATCTCTTAGTAATACCCATGAAGTTATAGTTCACATTCTGCAACAAGTTCTTTGATAAAGAAGTTACAAAAGTAAGATTTAACCATTTATCTTTCTTCATGAAGTGTTCATAAACAACTCTAGTCAAGAACACAGCTGTAAAGAATGAGCACAATATACCGATTATCAATGTAGTAGCAAATCCACGAATAGGGCCTGTACCGAAATAGAACAAGATTATACCTGTAATAATTGATGTTAAGTTAGAGTCAAAGATTGCAGAGAATGCATTCGAGTAACCATCAGCAAGTGCTGCCTTAACACCTTTACCGGCTCTTAACTCCTCTTTTGTACGTTCATAAATCAATACGTTTGCATCCACAGCCATACCAAGAGAAAGCACCATACCGGCGATACCCGACATTGTAAGTGCAGCTTGGAATGATGTCAAAATACCCAAAGTAAAGAAGAAGTTTACAAAAAGAGCTCCATTAGCAACCATACCAGGAATGAATCCATACATTATACACATGTAGAACATAAGCAATACTAGTGCAACAATGAAAGATATTATACCTTGGTTGATAGACTCTTGACCAAGTGATGGACCAACGATATCTTCTTGAACGATACGTGCAGGTGCCGGCATTTTACCCGACTTAAGCACGTTAGCTAAGTCCTTTGTAACCTCTGCTGTAAAATTACCTGTAATCTGTGAATGACCACCAGTGATTTCACCATTAACATTAGGTGCACTATATACATAATTATCTAGAACTATAGCAATAGCTTTACCAATATTATTTTTAGTGATTGTAGCCCAACGACGTGCACCATCAGTATTCATAGCCATGCTGACACATGGTTTACCGAAGTTGTCAAATTCATCTTTTGCATCAGTGATAACATCACCTTCCAAAGGAGCACGGCCATTACGGTCAGATACTTTTATAGCGTAAAGTTCAAAAATTTGACCTTTTTTGTCAAAATCGGCAGCTTTAACACCCCATTTCAAGCTAAGATCTCTAGGCAAAATCTCCTTAACTTCTTTCATAGCAAGGATTTTATTTACCTGAGCAGTATCTTTATAATCAGCATAACCTACAACACAACCATATCCATTAGGATTTAGCTGAAGGATAGATAACACAGGATGTTCCTTTTTCATCTGAGCTAATTGATTCTCTTTCACTGCAGCTTCACCTTTTAAAGCAGCTTTTAAGCTATCAGCAATAGAAACTTTAGCCACTTGTTCTTCAGCAGCAACAGCCGAAGAATCCACTGAAGCAGAATCTTCAACAGCAGTACCTGCCATTAAATCACGTACTCGAGTGTCAATAGTTGAGAAATATGGAACAATTTCTTTTGAATCATAAGTTTCCCAGAATTCAAGATTGGCAGAACCTTGTAAAAGTTTTCTTACACGTTCAGGCTCTTTGATACCTGGAAGTTCAACCATTATTCGGCCCATTTTACCTTCAAGAGCTTGAATATTTGGTTGTACAACACCGAAACGGTCGATACGAGTACGAAGAACGTTATATGAATTGTCAATAGCAGCTTTTACCTCTTCGCGTAAAGCTTTTTCTACTTCAGCGTCTGAGCTACGAGTATTAACTTTATCTTTGAGCTGTTGTGTAGCAAATAGTTCTGCAAGTTTACCTTGTGGAGCTATTTTCTTATAGTCTCTAATAAATAAGGTAATGAAATCCTCTTGACTATTAATCTGCTCTTTTGATGCTTGCGCTAAAGCTTTGTTGAAAGCCTCATCGCTCTTATTATCAGCTAAAGCCTTTACTACGTCTGGAACAGAAACCTCAAGAATGACATTCATACCACCTTTAAGGTCTAGTCCAAGACCAATTTCCATCTCACGACACTGTTTTAGTTTATAGCTACCTAACCATACTACTTCATTCTGCATTGAATCAAGATAGTGCGCTTCACCTTTTGGGTCTTTTGCCGCTTGATCCATATGATAGCGTGTCACAAAAGAAAATGAAAGATAAAAGACACATACTAAGGTTAGTAAGAACGCAAAAACTTTTACAAATCCTTTGTTTTGCATGTTACTTTGAAATTTATAATTTTACTTTTAATTAATTCATAGTTTTATAAGGTTGCAAATATAGTTTTTTTTTCATTTTAATACGATATACATTTTAAATATTTAAAATTATGGTATAAAAAGATGAACAAAATATTAATATTTCCGTAAAATTTATATTTTAAGATAGCACCATATTGGATAGTGATCTGAGTTTTTTATTCTTCTATCTACATTGCAACTGTATGTTTTCATATATCTGCTCACAAGTATATGATCTATTCTGAAATAAAAGAAATTCTTATTATATGATATGCCCGGGCCAAACCCTGAATCGACAAAGGCATCTTTAAGGTAATGTTCTATTTCATGATGCGTATACGATAGTGGAGAGTCATTGAAGTCGCCACATACGATAATTGGATAGTTTATATTTTTTGAAATATATTTTACTACCGAATCAGCCTGTGAAGCTCGTATTTTTGAAGCACTTGCTAATTTCCCTATAAGTAGTTTGGAACCGTGACTAACCTTACTATTATTAGGGTCTTTAATCATCTCTTTATAAATAATCTTATCATTATCTGTTAATTTATTCGACTCGAAATGATTATTAACAACTACCAAAGTATCTCCATAAACTTCAAGTTTATATGCTACCGACCCATTACTTCCTGACTCATATTTTATCGGTTCCACTGATAAAATTGGGAAACGAGAAAAAATGCCAATACCATTACTAGTGTTTGGAAATTTATAGTAATTGTTGTATTTATATTCGGATAATGTTTTATTAATTTTATTTAAAGTAAGCTTAGCTCCAGGAGTAAACTCTTGTATGCATACGATATCTGCATCACTATTTTTAATGTACTCCAATATAGCATTTTTACCATTTTCATCGATCTTACCTTCGTCAAATGCCATTGTATTATAAGAAAGTACTTTTATTGCATCATTAGGTATATCTGATAGGTAAATATTTAATGGACAATATGTCAATATAGGTTTAATACATATTAATATGGTTACCACCGACACAAGCGAATACTTTATCTTTGTTAATAACCAAAACAGAAGGAAAAGAAGAACAATGAAGAAAAAAATTGGGAAAGCTAACCCAGCGCACGACAATATTGAGTGGGAAATTGGATTGATTAAAGGACTATAGCAGCAAAAAATAAAAATTACTGCCATCAATATATTTATTGACAGTAAAACAAAAGCTAATACCTTACCAATACTTTTAATCATTATTTCTTACTTGCATCAAAGAGAGCCTTTTTTTCACTTGCTGAAAGGCTATCGTAACCTGATTTTTTTAGTTTATCCAGTATTCTATCAATCTCATCGTTGCTCTGTTTCTTTCGAGCATTAAAATCATAATCTTTTGTTCTTTCGCCATAATAGACTTTCATCTTTGGCTTTCTTCTCTTGCTCTTAAAATCAATATTGCTAAACAGGTCTATAAAACTATTTATCCATTTAGTATAATCATGACCATTATTTATTCCAACAACAAAGAGCCAACCCGCCAATGCTCCTCCTAGATGAGCTATATGTCCTCCGGCATTATCGGAAGTTATAAATAGTAAATCGAGCAAAACTATTACAGCAGCAAGATATTTTAAACGTACACGTCCAAAAAGAAATAGAGTAACACTATAATTAGGTGATTTTGCAGCAGTAGCAATAACAATAGCCAACACAGAAGCAGAAGCTCCTAACATATAGGATTGATTTACAGCAACCATAAAATATGGGAAAATATTAAATGCTAACATATAAAGAATCCCACCTGTTATGCCACCGAGAAAATATAGTCCACGCAAATGACGTGAAGAAAAGAAATATAGAAAAAGTTCACCAAACCAATACAGCCATAACATATTAAATAGAATATGCAGTATGTCAGCATGCATGAACATATATGTAATTATGGACCAAGGCTGATAAAGAAATGTCTTTACAGAAGCCGGTAACTCAAGGTATAATAACAGATAGTTTCCATCCCTATTAAAGAGAGTCCAGAAAATTACAATTATAGATGTAAGAATGAAAAAAGCTACGTTTGCATAGATAAATTTCAATGCAATATTTCCATTCTTAAACTTCCTCTTCAAATCAGTAATAAAATCCACCATTGTTTTTATCTTTCTTTTTCCAGTACAAAATAAGGATAAGAGCAAAAATCATTCCTCCTAAATGGGCAAAATGTGCTATACCATCCGAAGAAGCGCCTACACCTAAAACTAACTCAATAAGAGCATAACCTATAACAAACCATTTTGCTTTTATTGGGAAAGGTATAGGGAATACAAACATTTGACTATTAGGAAATGTCATACCGAAAGCGAGCAAAATACCATATATAGCACCTGAAGCACCTACTGTATTCATTAAGTTAAGATATTCGCCCATAGGCATTACACCAACACCTGTATTAACTCCATCATATTGAGAAAGAGTTGTTACATATTCTATATACTGAACGGCTTCCTGCACCAATCCTGCTCCTACTCCACAAACAATATAGAAGAATAAAAAACGCTTACCTCCCCATACTTGTTCAAGGGTACGTCCAAACATCCATAGTGCAAACATATTGAAAAAGATATGCTCGAAATTAGCATGCATGAACATATATGTTATCAGTTGGTAGAGATTAAAGTCGGATGCTTTAAAAAAGTGAAGTCCTAAAATAGAATTTAAATTTAAACCATATCTTTGAGCTACAACACTTGCAAAAAAACAGAGTGCTGTTATTATCAATAAGTTCTTTGTTACTGGAGGAATTCTCATCTTTTCAACATTTAATAAAATGATTAGGTTGTAAAATTACTATTTTTATTGTTTTTAAAACAGGATTTATTTTATTCTATTCATTTTTTTTCTTTTTTGGACTTTCTTACATTGTTAACTATTTGATTAATAAATAGCAAAACATATATTTGTATATATTAATTATTAACCCTTTATATTAAATTAATAATTCGTTTATATCATTATAAATAAAACTATAACCTTTATATTTCAAAAATGATGAATCAGCTAATAAAGTTTCAAACTAATCCCAATCTTACTCGAATTGATAAATTCATGCATCAATAAAAATAAAAATGAGATGATTATTACCAGGCACACTTTACACAATAACCACAATATGAATTAATATGTTTATAACAAAACCTAAACTCCTTTTTTCTTACCTTCTTTACATAATGTCGATTTCTGCATCAGCCATAAACAGTGTATCGACTTATCATAAAGATATTAATATTGTAAAGGTTAATAAGGAGTATCCACGAACCGAATTTATCACTTTCAACAACAGTGAAGAAGCTCTAAAACTTGGTTTCACTGAAAGTTCAAACTACAAATCTCTCAATGGAGAATGGAATTTTATTTATGTTGATTCCGACAAAGAACTTCCTGCAAACATATATAGCACAGATAATGTGAAATGGAATAAAATAGCTGTTCCTGGTAATTGGGAATTACAAGGTTTTGGTACTGCTATCTATACAAACATATACTATGAATTCCAACCACGAAATCCACAACCTCCCACTCTACCTGAAAGCAATCCTGTAGGTGTTTACCAAAAGTTCTTTACTATTCCTCAAGGATGGGAAAATAAAGATATATTCTTGAATATTTGTGGTGCTAAATCGGGTATATACATATATATAAATGGCAAGGAGGTAGGTTATAGTGAAGACTCTAAAAATAATGCAGAGTTCCTTATCAATAAATATTTGAAGGAGGGAGAAAACTCTCTTGTGATGAAAATTTATAGATGGAGTACAGGTTCTTATCTTGAGTGTCAGGACTTTTGGCGTATAAGTGGTATAGAAAGAGATGTATATCTTTCAGCGCAGCCAAAGGTAGGTGTTAAAGATTTCAGCGTTATATCTACTTTATCAAATGATTATAAAGATGGTATATTCCATTTAAACATACTTTTAAGTAATAATAGCACAAAGGCTTCGAATATAAGTGTAGAGTATGCTCTTCTTGACGACAAAAATATTAGTGTAGCATCGGCTATAAAAAAGGTTGAAACATACCCTTCGAAAATTGATACAATATCATTTAATACTGAGATTAAAAATATAAAACCTTGGAGTTCCGAGAACCCAAATCTTTACAAACTACTTATTACAGTAAAACAAGAAGGAAAAGTTACCGAGGTAATACCTTTTAACGTTGGGTTCCGCAAATTTGAAATTAAACAGATTGCTCAAAAGGATGAAAAAGGAAGAAATTATACCTGTTTCTTTGTTAATGGCCAACCAATAAAGATGAAAGGTGTAAATATCCATGAACATGATGAAAAAACGGGTCACTATGTTACTGAAGAGGTTATGAAAAAAGATTTTCAAATTATGAAACTAAACAACATCAATAGTGTACGCCTTTGCCATTATCCACAATCCAGACGATTTTACGAATTATGCGATGAATATGGGCTATACGTTTACGATGAAGCCAACATAGAGAGCCATGGAATGGGATATGACACAAAAAAAGGAGGTACATTAGGTAATAGCCCTGACTGGTTGATCCCACATATGGATAGAACTATTAATATGTATGAAAGGAATAAAAATTTCCCATCTATCGCAATATGGTCATTAGGTAACGAGGCTGGTAACGGATATAACTTTTATCAAACTTATTTATGGATTAAAAATAGAGAAAAGGATGGGATGAACCGTCCGGTATGTTACGAGCGAGCACTTTGGGAGTGGAATACAGACATGTTTGTACCTCAATATCCGGATGCAAAATGGTTTGAAAATATTGGAAAGAATGGCAGCGACCGACCTATAATGCCATCTGAATATGCACATGCCATGGGGAACTCAACAGGAGGTTTATGGTCTCAGTGGCAATCAATATATAAATATCCTAACCTTCAAGGAGGCTACATTTGGGACTTTGTTGACCAAGGCATTCTTCAGACAGATGAGAATGGAAGAAAATATTGGGCTTATGGAGGGGATTTTGGTAAAGATGCACCAAGCGATGGAAACTTTCTTTGCAATGGTATTGTAAATCCCGATCGTACTCCTCATCCTGCTATGGCCGAAGTAAAATATTCATATCAAAATATTGGATTTAATGCTGTAGATGCAAAAAGTGGGATATTTTCTATAACCAATCGATTCTATTTCAGTAACATGGATAATTATAAAGTGAAATATGAGATAGTGAAAGATGGTAAAATTGTGAAAAGTGGAATATTAAAGTTGAATATAGCGCCTCAACAGACAAAAGAGGTTGTTTTACCTATTGGTAAAGTAAGTGACACCAACATCAGCGATTTATTCGTAAATTTCTATGCCTATACAACTAAAGAAGATAAATTGATTCCGGCAGGTCATGAAGTTGCAAAGGATCAGTTTATCATTTCACGAAATATTAATAAAAAGGAGATTGGAGAAGCTAAAGCTTTAAAATATAGTGACAACAATGGCATAATATCACTGAAAAACAATGACATAGATTTCATTTTCAACAAAAAAGAGGGAGTGGTTACCTCATACATATATAAAGGAAAAGAGTATATACATGATAACTTCGGCTTTCAACCAAACTTCTGGCGTGCTCCCAATGATAATGACTATGGCAATGGAGAACCTTTACGCACACAGATTTGGAAAACAGCGAGCAAGAATTTTAATGTAAAAGCATGCACCTTCTCAGGAAATAGTCTGAAAGTCACTTATGCACTTCCTGCCGGAAACGAGTATGTAGTTACATATTCATTTGGTAAAAACGGAAAGATAAATGTAAACTCTTTATTCACGCCTTCGGCTGTAACAGCTGAAGTCCCTCGTATAGGTATGCGTTTCCGAGTTCCTGCCTCAATGGAAAATATCACATACTTTGGACGTGGTCCTGAAGAGAATTATGTAGACCGTAAAGCCGGGACAACAGTTAGTATTTATAATACTACAGCTTCGGATATGTATTTCCCATATGTTCGTCCTCAAGAGAATGGACATCATACCGATACAAAATGGATTGAACTCACCGACAATAAGAATATGACGTTACGTATTGAGGCAGATAGTATTATGGAGTTCAATGCACTACGCAGCTCAGTAGAGGATTTCGATAGTGAAGAGGCAAGCCAAAGGCCACGTCAATGGAGTAATCTTTCCCAAAAAGAGATAAATGAGAGAGATGAGAACAAAGTTAAGAATATTCTTAGACGTCAGACACACATAAATGATGTCACGCCTAAAGATTATGTCGAAGTATCGCTTGACTTCATGCAACAAGGTGTTGGAGGTTATGACAGTTGGGGAGCCAGACCTGAAAAGTGGGCTTTGATTGAGCCAAATCGTACATACCAATGGGGATTCACAATTATTCCTGAATAATTAATTTGATTATAGCAAAATCTGATATTTATATATAAATTAGCCCTGCCACATTGAATGTAGTAGGGCTAATTTTATAAAAAATAATTAGTTATTATTTCTTGAACTTATATATCACAAATGTTTTTGCAGCTATTTCAGTATCGAATGCTTGTCCCTCTTTAGAAATCTTCTCTGTTTTAGGAACAATCAGTGAAGGATTTTCAAGAGTGTTATCTTTGTAAATATCTGAAGCACTATAAGTAATCATCTCACCATCTGAAAGGTTGAATTTCTTTCCTGCACCCTTAATATTGATATTAACAGGCTGAGCTTTATCCGATGTATTGATTACTTTAATAATATATTCATCTTTAACTTTATCAACAACAGCACTTGCAAATAGTCCGTTCTGATCAGCTTGTCCACTTACCGGTTTCTTATCCATAGTTAATGGAATAACATTTGTACCTTTATTTAGGCTATATAGTTGCTGAACATAATAGCTACATGTACGAACTGAATTTAAGTTATCGAACCAAATCAAGTCAGGTCGCCATTGCCATCCATCAACATGAGCAAATAGTGGAGCATAAGTTGCCATATGTACAATATCTGCATTTCTCTCAAGACCAGTCATAAATGCAGCTTCAAGAAGTGATGCGTTGAAGTGATTATATTTTCTTCCTTGACCATGACAAGCATATTCACCGGCAAAAACCTTTGGACCTTTTCTGTCGTAATTATCATATCTGTTACCTTGTGAAAGGAACCACTTTTCTGGACGATAAAAATGTTCATCAACAAGATCTGCTTTAAGCTTTGTCATTTCAGGCCATAAATAATCGAATTCCTTACCCTCTGAGTTAGGACCCGAGCTACCTACTATCTTAATATCAGGATATTTTTTATTAATCTCAGTAATGAAAGGTTTTAGTCTCTCAGGATATATTGGTCCCCACTGTTCGTTACCAATACCAACAAATTTAAGGTTGAAAGGAGCAGGATGTCCCATTTCAGCACGTACCTTTCCCCATTTACTATTAACATCACCATTAGCAAACTCAATCAGGTCGAGTGCATCCTGTATAAATGAACCAAGTTCATCACAATTGATTTGATGCTTATCGTCATTTTGATATTGACAAACAAGCCCACAGTTCAAAATAGGAAGAGGTTCTGCACCAATCTCTTCTGAAAGAAGGAAATATTCATAGAATCCAAGACCACAAGTTTGGAAGTAATCAGGGAAGAATCTATGTTTAAATGTATAGTGCCAACGATTTTCATTTAATGGTCTATCCTCAACAGGGCCAACAGTTTTTTTCCAATTATATACTGTAGCAGGATCTGTACCCTCTACAATACATCCACCAGGGAAACGGAAAACGCCCGGACGAATATCATAAAGAGCTTGCACAAGATCTTTACGCAGACCATTTTCATGACCATTCCATGTATCTACAGGGAAAAGAGAGATATGTTCTAAGTCAACGTCACCTTTTGATTCTAGGAATATACGTAGATGAGATTTTGCCTCTGTTACAGGTGATTCAAGAATTAGTTCATATTTTTTCCACTCTTTAGAATCAATTTTTAATGTTCCCTTTACTAAAGCTTGGCGATTTTCTGAAAGATTGTTTTTAATCAACTCTACACCTATTTTTTGATTCTCGCCACGTGCCCATACAGTAAATCTATACTTTTCACCCTTTTTAATGGCAATACCAAAAAATCCTTCGTTTTCAATGCCGGTGTGTTTCTCTCTATGACCCGAGTATCCAAGTCGAACATAATGTGGGTTATTTTTAAATGGACCATCATCTTTCAACTGTACATTACCAAAGATATTCCATCCCATAAATGTTTGAGGAAACTCAAAAGAACGGTTTTTTACCAGTTCGGCATATAGACCTCCATCGGCTCCATAATTGATATCTTCAAAGAAAAGTCCATACATTGTAGGTTGAATTTCGGCACCTACTTTGTTTACTTGAACAACAAAATTATTAGTCTGTGCATTTAAGGATAAACAGGCTGCGACAGCTAATGAAGAGAAAAATTGTTTGTGTATTTTCATAATATCTTACATATTGAAGTTTAAAAATTCAGAATGCGTGTATTTATTACACATACAAATATACATTTTAAAGGCTTTGAATTAAACTGATTTTAGACATTTTAAGAATATGCAAGTTTAATCACGACACCTTCATTATTCGTTAAGTCTTTTTAACTATTATACGCTATTTACAGAGATTATGAAGAGATTAGTTTTCACAAATGATTTAAAATTGTTTTCAAATTTATACAAAAGCTGTAATTTAGTGCAATATATTATCTACTCCATAATCTCATTTAAATATCAATATTTTAAGTGGTTATTAAGGATATCGTAATAGTATTTTCAGAAAACATTAAAACAAACCTTTAAATAAGTATTATGAAGAGAGTAATTCTTTCATTTTTAATACTGCTAATTACTTTAGCAGTTCCAGCACAGACAACGACAGTAACGAGTCCCGACAAAAACACTACTGTAACTTTCTCATTAAAAGAGGGAAAAGCATCGTACAACATTGTCAATAATGGCAAAATTCTTATTGAGGATTCACCTCTAGGAGTAATTGCAAACATAGGAGATTTTTGCAATAATCTAACTTTCGTTGATTTTAAAACATCAGTAGTTGATAAAAAGTACACACAAGAAAAGATTAAAAAATTATCAAATCACTATATCGCCAACCAACTTATCTGCAACGTTACTAATTCAAAAGGCAATGCTATGCAATTTGTTATTCAAGTGAGTAACAACAACGTAGCAATAAAATATAACTTCCCAAAGAATAAAGAGGTTGGAAGTATGGTAATCAATAAAGAGTGTACAGGTTTCAAGTTCCCACAACACACCACAACATTCATTACTCCACAAAGTGATGCTATGGTTGGATGGAAACGTACAAAGCCAAGTTACGAGGAGGAGTATACTAATGATGAGCCTGTAGGTACAAAATCTAAGTTTGGTCATGGCTTTACGCTTCCTTCACTATTCCATGTAGGTAATGATGGTTGGGTATTGATTTGTGAAACAGGAGTGGATAGCAAATTCTGTGGTTCACGACTTAGTGACCCTGATGACAATGGTATATACTCAATAGCCTATCCTATGCCTGAGGAGAATAATGGTAATGGTTCATCGGCTCCTGGTATTGCTCTTCCAGGTTCTACACCTTGGAGAACTATTACAGTAGGCAGTGACTTAAAACCAATTGTTGAAACTACCATTCCTTGGGACTTAGTTGAACCGCTTTACCTATCCGAAAATAGCTATAAATATGGACGTGGCACATGGAGTTGGATTCTATGGCAGGATGATAGTATAAATTTTGAAGATCTGAAAAAATATATCGACTTAGCTAAAGAGATGGGTTACCAATATGCACTAGTTGACAATTGGTGGGATACAAATATTGGCAAGGAAAAGATAAAAGAACTCGTAAAATATGCTCAATCACAAGGTGTAGATATATTCCTTTGGTATAGTTCAAGTGGTTACTGGAATGATATTGTACAAGGTCCAATTAACTGTATGGACAATCCTATCATTCGCAAAAGAGAGATGAAATGGATGAAAGAGTTAGGAGTAAAAGGAATAAAAGTCGATTTCTTTGGTGGCGACAAACAGGAGACTATGCGTCTGTATGAGGCAATATTAAGTGATGCCGACGATAATGGACTTATGGTAATTTTCCATGGTTGCACTATACCAAGAGGCTGGGAACGTATGTACCCAAACTATGTAGGTAGTGAGGCTGTACTTGCTTCCGAAAATATGATTTTCAGTCAAAACTTCTGTGATTATGAAGCTTTCGCATCAACACTTCATCCATTTGTTAGAAATAGCATTGGATGTATGGAGTATGGTGGTGTTTTCCTAAATAAGAGAATGCATAAAAGCAATAATAGAGGAAACATACGAAGAACAACCGACTGCTTCCAAATTGCAACAGCTATTATTTTCCAAAATCCTATACAGAACTTTGCTCTTGCTCCAAACAATCTAACAGATGCAAACCCGTTAATGCTCGATTTCATGAAGAGTGTGCCTACAACATGGGAAGATACTAAGTTTATCGATGGATATCCTGGAAAATACTCTATCATAGCTCGCAAGAGTGGTGATAAATGGTATATAGCAGGAATAAATGCACAAAAAAGCGCAATAAAAGTAAAGCTTAATCTAGATATGTTGGGAGCGAAGAAAAAAGCTATCATCTATAATGATGATAAAAAACTAAACCCAACAATGAGTGAGATTTCTACTGACAAAAACAGTTCTCTGTCTCTAACAATTCAGCCTGAAGGTGGGTTTGTTATTGTTGCAAATCAGTAATATAAAGTTTTTTATAATATAAAAATAAATAGAAAGGGCCGTAATATATTGGTTAATTTGTAACTTTGCAGCAAATAATAGCTATTATGGATAATAAACTTATAATTTACAATACATTAACACGCAGTAAAGAGCTCTTTGTTCCTCATCATGCGCCAAATGTAGGTATGTATGTTTGCGGCCCTACAGTATATGGTGATGCACATTTAGGTCATGCACGTCCTGCTATAACTTTCGATTTACTATTCCGTTACTTAACTCATATAGGTTACAAGGTACGTTACGTTAGAAATATTACTGATGTAGGTCACCTTGAACATGATGCTGATGAAGGTGAAGATAAAATTGCAAAAAAGGCTCGACTTGAACAGCTTGAGCCTATGGAGGTGGTACAATATTACTTAAATCGCTACCACAAAGCCATGGATGCACTTAATGTTCTTCCTCCAAGCATTGAACCTCATGCATCAGGACACATCATTGAGCAGATAGAACTTGTAAAAGAAATTCTAAACAATGGTTATGCTTATGTAAGTAAAGGTTCGGTATATTTCGATGTTGCAAAATATAACAAAGATCATAACTACGGAAAACTTTCGGGTAGAAATCTTGATGACGTATTGAATACTACACGTGAACTTGATGGTCAGGAAGAGAAACATAACCCTGCCGACTTCGCTCTTTGGAAATGTGCTCAACCTGAACACATCATGCGCTGGCCAAGTCCGTGGAGTGATGGTTTTCCAGGATGGCACTGTGAATGTACAGCTATGGGTAAAAAATACCTTGGCGAGCATTTCGATATTCACGGTGGTGGTATGGACCTTGTATTCCCACACCATGAATGTGAAATTGCACAGAGTGTAGCTTCACAAGGTGATGATATGGTACACTATTGGATGCACAACAATATGATTACCATTAATGGTACTAAGATGGGTAAATCACTTGGTAACTTTATCACTCTTGAAGAGTTCTTTACAGGAAATCATAAATTACTCACTCAGGCTTATAGCCCGATGACTATCCGATTCTTCATCCTTCAAGCTCACTATCGTAGCACCGTTGACTTCAGTAATGAAGCTCTTCAGGCAGCCGAAAAGGGTCTTAACAGACTTGAAGAGGCAGTTAATGGTCTTGAAAGAATCACTCCTGCAAAACAGACTACAGGCATTGAAGGTGTAAATACGTTAAGAGCTAAATGTTATGATGCACTTAATGATGACCTAAACTCGCCTATCGTTATAGCTACTCTATTCGAAGGAGCACGAATGATTAACACTGTTCTTGACAAAAAAGCTACTCTTTCAGAAGAGGATCTTAATGAGCTAAAGAGTCTGTTCCAGCTATTCATGACTGATATCCTTGGATTAAAAGAGGAGAAGAATAATGATGAAGCACGTGAAGAGTCATTCGGAAAAGTAGTAGATATGATCCTTGAACAAAGAATGAAAGCTAAAGCAAATAAGGATTGGGCTACCAGTGACTATATACGTGATCAACTCGCTGCACTTGGCTTTGAAGTGAAGGATACAAAAGATGGTTTCACGTGGAAACTTAACAAATAATTGAAAATAATATAAATTTAAATATATATCTTTAGGCTATGTAGTGATGAACTACATAGCCTATTTTATGACTATTCAAAAAGTATTTATTGATTATCATTGTGAAACATCTGTTCCACGATGCTATTCATCCGTTTCACAGTGTGAAACAGCTATACAACGATAGAAATATAATAATATATCCTGTTATTAGGTAAAAAATAAGAGGCACTTTCGAAAAAGAGTGCCTCTTATTTTAATTTTAGGAATATGTATAAGCTCAAATCAATTAAGCAAAACGTTCTTTTAATTTAGCAAGCATATCTTTTGTCATAGCCTCCAAATTGTACTCAGGTTTCCAGCCCCACTCTTCACGAGCACAAGTATCATCAAGAGAATTTGGCCATGACTCAGCGATAGATTGTCTTAATGGATCAACATTATATTCCATCTCGAAGTTTGGAACATATTTTTTAATCTCATTAAATATAATCTCTGGATCAAAACTCAAAGATGCTATATTGAATGAGTTTCGATGAACAAGTTTTGAAGGATCTGCCTCCATAATCTCTATTGCTGCACGCAATGCATCAGGCATATACATCATATCCATGAAAGTACCTTTAGCAATAGGGCAAATAAATTTCTCACCTTTAGCAGCCGAATAATAGATATCAACAGCATAATCTGTAGTTCCACCTCCAGGAGGAGTGACATATGATATAAGTCCCGGGAAACGCACAGAACGAGTATCTACACCAAAACGACTATGGTAATAGTCGCTAAGCAACTCGCCTGCCACTTTTGTAACACCATACATTGTTTTTGGTCTACAAATGGTATCTTGAGGTGTATTATCTTTTGGCGTATTAAGTCCGAAAACACCTATAGAACTAGGAGTGAAAACAGCACATTTTTTCTCGCGAGCTATTTCAAGTACATTACACAATCCACCAATACCTATGTTCCAAGCAAGTTGTGGCTTACTCTCGGCTACTGCTGAAAGTAGAGCTGCTAGATTATAAATTGTATCTATTTTATACTTGTCGACTATTTGTGATAACTGTTCTGCATTTGTAATATCGGCAACTTCACAAGGACCTGATTCTTTAATTTCGTTTGTAGGTTCAGCCCCGGGAATATAACCGGCAACAATATTTCCTTTATAGCACTCTCTCAATTTCATCGTTAGTTCAGAACCTATCTGTCCTGTTGACCCAATAATCAAAACGTTCTCCATTGTAATTTTAAAAATTTGACAGCAAAGATAGATTAAACCTATATAAAATGAAGAAAGTTTATCTATTTTTTAATTGAAATTCAAGAAAAAAGTAGAACTTTGTCAACAGAATAGTATACTTATTAATAGATTATAAAATATCGCTAAAATTATATATAACTATGTATGTCAAAATGAAAGAGTTCTTAAAACAGGAACTTGAGAATATCAAAAATGCTGGACTTTATAAGAACGAAAGAATAATAACTACTCCTCAGCGTGCCGATATAAAAGTGAACCAAGGAGATGAAGTTTTAAACTTTTGTGCAAACAACTATTTAGGTCTTTCGGATAACAAACGACTTATTGAAGCAGCAAAACAGGCTATGGATAGCCATGGTTATGGAATGTCATCTGTACGCTTTATCTGTGGTACACAAGATTTACACAAAGAATTAGAAGCTGCTATCTCCGATTATTTCAAAACCGAGGATACAATACTTTATGCTGCTTGCTTTGATGCAAATGGCGGACTTTTCGAACCACTTCTTACAGAAGAAGATGCGATAATCTCGGATGCTCTTAATCATGCCTCAATTATCGATGGAGTACGTCTTTGCAAAGCTAAAAGATATAGATATGCAAATGCAGATATGGAAGATCTTGAGCGCTGCCTTCAAGAGGCTCAAGCACAACGTTTCCGTATTATTGCTACCGATGGTGTATTCTCGATGGATGGTAACGTAGCTCCAATGGATAAGATATGTGAACTTGCTGAGAAATATGATGCCCTTGTTATGGTAGATGAGTCACACTCGGCCGGTGTTGTTGGTGAAACAGGACATGGTGTTGCTGAAAAGTTCAATGCTTATGGCAAAATAGATATCTTCACAGGCACATTAGGAAAGGCATTTGGTGGCGCTATGGGTGGATTTACAACAGGTAAGAAAGAGATTATCGATATGCTTCGTCAACGTTCTCGTCCATATTTGTTCTCAAACTCATTAGCACCTTCTATAGTTGGAGCCAGCATTGAAATGTTTAAGATTTTAAAAGAGAGCAATGCTCTTCACACTAAGTTGATGAACAATGTGAACTATTTCCGCGATAAGATGCTTGCTGCAGGATTTGACATTAAGCCAACACAAAGTGCTATTTGTGCTGTAATGTTGTATGATGCAAAACTTTCACAGGATTTTGCAGCCAAGATGCAAGAGGAAGGAATATATGTTACCGGATTCTACTACCCTGTTGTTCCTAAGGATCAAGCTCGCATACGCGTTCAAATCTCTGCAGGACATGAACAGTCACATCTAGACAAAGCAGTAAATGCATTTATAAAAGTTGGAAAAGAACTTGGTGTAATTAAATAAAATAAAAGTCTCCTTACTCAAAATAGAGTAAGGAGATCTTTCAGTAGCCTGGAGGGGAATCGAACCCCTATCTAAAGTTTAGGAAACTCCTATTCTATCCGTTGAACTACCTGGCCCTTTGCAATCGTTGACAAATGTAATCTATTTTTTTTCAAGTCGCAAATGAAAAAAGAAAATCAAATCATACATTTTCGTCACAATTGTAAGCAAATCACTGTATATTCTTACAAAAAAATATAAATACAACCCCTTTTTAATCAATATTATAATATTTATTTAACTTTCCTTTGATATTTGATAAAACTTGCCGTTATTTGCATTTTATAAATCACCAAAATCTATTTAATTATGACAGACGAAATAGTAGTCAAAGAGTTAGACCATGTAGTGGTTAGATTCTCAGGTGACTCAGGCGACGGAATGCAACTTGCAGGAAACATTTTTTCAAATATTTCGGCAACAGTAGGAAATGACATAAGTACTTTCCCAGATTATCCTGCAGATATTCGTGCCCCACAAGGTTCACTAACCGGTGTGTCAGGTTTTCAAGTACATATCGGTGCGAATAAGGTATTCACCCCAGGGGATAAATGCGACGTCCTTGTTGCAATGAATGCAGCAGCACTAAAAACACAATACAAATTCGCTAAAAGTACAGCTTGTATCATTATTGATATCGATTGCTTTAAAAAGTCAGATTTAGAGAAAGCTGCTTTTCAAACTGAAGATCCAATAACTGAGATGGGAATACATCAAGATGTTATTGCAGCTCCTATTTCTCAAATGGTAAAAGATTGCCTTGCTGATAGTGGAATGGACAATAAATCTGTTTTAAAATGCAGAAACATGTTCGCTCTTGGTCTTGTATGCTGGCTTTTCAATAGAGAAATTAAAACTGCAGAAAACTTCCTTAGAGAAAAGTTTGCTAAAAAGCCTGCTATAGCTGAATCGAACATCAAAGTTTTATATGCAGGATATAACTATGGTCACAACACTCACGCTTCAGTGAATCATACATATAAAGTTGAGACAAAGGTTAAAGTTCCCGGAAAATATATGGATATATCGGGTAATAAAGCCACTGCTTATGGTTTAATTGCTGCTGCTGAAAAGGCCGGGCTTAAACTGTTCCTTGGATCATATCCTATCACTCCTGCTACTGATATACTTCACGAGTTATCAAAACATAAATCTCTTGGAGTAGTAACAGTTCAATGTGAGGATGAAATTGCAGGATGTGCTACAGCAATTGGTGCATCTTTTGCAGGTAATCTTGCTGTTACAACAACTTCAGGACCTGGCGTTTGTCTTAAATCGGAGGCAATAAACCTTGCTGTAATCACAGAACTTCCTTTGGTTATAGTTAATGTTCAACGTGGTGGCCCTTCAACTGGTCTTCCTACAAAATCAGAACAGACAGATCTTCTTCAAGCATTATATGGTAGAAACGGAGAATCTCCAATTCCTGTCATTGCAGCTACATCTCCTACTCAATGTTTCGATGCTGCCTATCAGGCATGTAAAATAGCATTGGAACATATGACTCCGGTAATTCTTTTAACTGATGCTTTTGTTGCTAATGGCTCAGGTGCTTGGAAGCTACCAAATTTATCCGAATATCCTGATATTAATCCTCCATATGCTACAGCTGAAATGAAAGATAATTACACTCCATATAAGCGTAACCCTGAGACAGGTGTGAGATATTGGTCTAAACCGGGAGAAGAGGGATATATGCATATATTGGGTGGACTTGAAAAAGACAGCAATACAGGAGCTATTTCTACAAATCCTGAAAATCACGACTTGATGTGTCATTTACGTGCAGAAAAGATAGCTAAGATAGCTGTACCTGATGTTAAAGTAGAGGGCAATGAAGATGCAGATCTTCTTATCGTTGGTTTTGGTGGTACATATGGGCATCTTTACTCAGCAATGGAGGAGATGAATAATGCAGGACACAAAGTAGCGTTAGCTCATTTTACAAACATAAATCCACTGCCAAAAAATAGTGCAGAGGTTCTTAAAAAGTATAAGAAAGTTGTTGTCGCTGAACAAAACCTTGGTCAGTTCGCTACATATCTAAGAGGTCAAATTGATGGATTTGTGCCATATCAGTTCAACGAAGTAAAAGGACAACCTTTTGTGGTAAGTGAACTTGTAGATGCTTTCACTGAGATTTTGAACAAATAAAAAAGGAAAAATGATGAACGAATATACAGCAAAAGATTTTAAAAAAGGACAACCTCGCTGGTGTCCGGGATGTGGCGATCACTTCTTCCTTGCATCTTTACATAAAGCAATGGCTGAAATAGGAGTGGCTCCTCATAACAATGCAGTAATATCTGGTATTGGTTGTTCCAGTCGTCTTCCATACTATATGAATACTTATGCCATGCAGACTATACACGGCCGTTCGGCTGCTATAGCTACAGGTTGTAAAGTTGCAAATCCTGAAATTACTGTTTGGCAAATCTCAGGTGATGGTGATGGGCTTGCTATTGGAGGTAATCACTTTATTCATGCAGTTAGACGTAATATTGACATAAATATGATTCTTTTAAATAATCGTATTTATGGACTTACCAAAGGACAGTATTCTCCAACTTCTCCTCGTGGATTTGTTAGTAAATCTTCTCCTTATGGAACTGTAGAGGATCCTTTCAACCCCGCAGAATTATGCTTTGGAGCTCGTGGCAATTTCTTTGCTCGTGCTGTAGCAACAGATGCTACAGGATGTGTAGATATCCTTAAAAGTGCAGCAGCTCATAAAGGTGCCTCTGTATGCGAGATTCTTCAGAACTGTGTAATATTCAATGATGGAACTCACTCATCAGTAGCTACTAAAGAGGGAAGAGCGAAAAATGCTATATATCTTGAACATGGGAAACCAATGCTATTTGGTGAAAACAAAGAATATGGTATTATGCAGAGCGGCTTCAATCTTAAAGTGGTAAAACTTGGTGAAAATGGTATTACTGAAAAAGACATACTTGTTCATGATGCTCATTGTCAGGACAATACCCTTCAACTTAAACTTGCTTTAATGGAAGGACCTGATTTCCCTATTGCACTTGGCGTTATTCGTGATGTTGAAGCCCAAACATACAATGATTCTGTTCACCAACAGATAAATGATATTTCACAACAAAAGAAGTATCACAACTTCCAAGAGCTTTTGATGACAAATGATATTTGGGAAGTGAAATAATTTATAACTACTTTAATTAATAAAAAATGTTCCTTGTGCATTATGCAACAAGGAACATTTTTTTATCTGTTTATTATTGATGTAAGGGGATACTTATTGCCTTTAACTTTTGTCAGAAATGCTTTTGCTGATCCAAAATTCAGATAGAGATCAAGCCTTACAGGAAGATGATTTTTATCATCAGTGACAAAGAAAGTGATAACCTCTTTCTCCTTACTCCCCTTATACTCTACAAGTGAAAAGACCAAGCAACGATAAGTTGTTCCATTTTCAGAAGTGAAATTTTGCTTACCTCGATAAATAAGAGTCTGCTTTTCCACTTTTTTACCGGTAGCCATAAGAAATTGTATCTTTTGACCAATTGCATAATCAGTTGCTTCATATGAACGAGCTCTAAGAAGAATAGTGAGCATATCGAATACACAATTGGTACTTTGATATTTACTTGTATCGACTCTTCCATCTCTATGAAGACGTTTTAGATCGACAATACATTCTCCATTTCTATACTTAAACCAAGCCTCATCAACAGTATATCTACTTCCCTCCTCAGCTCCTTTGCGAAAATATATCGGTTCCAGATTCATCGTTGAGATTGATGTAAGAGTATCACGCATCTTAAAGAAGAAATCTACCTTTTTATTACTTACCGAGATTAATGATGTTTTAAGATGCGGCTTGTTATTATAGTTTATAGTTTGCACAGACATGTTTGCCTTACCTGCATCGACCCAAATAAATTTCCAATTGAACTTAAGGTCGTACACAAGATTTTCTCCAGGCTGCACAGCATCATTCTCAACAGAACATTGTGCCGAGCTATAAACCATGAAGATAAACAGTGATAATATAGAAACCAAGTATCTTCTCATCGTCCTAATTTTCTCGCTCTCTCCAGATTACGGTCTTTTATTTTCTTCTCCTCTTCGGGTTTTTGTTTCTTAATCTCGTTAAGTTTTTGTCTATCAAAAGGTGTAGCTTTAATATCCCAAGTCTCGTTAAATTCAAAATTTGCTTTCATCTGCCAAGATTTAGGGAAATAAAACATCTCTTCAGCCTGAATATTTTTTTCAAAATTGCCGGCATCCCAAATACCATTATTATTACTATCATTAAACATACGGACATAGTATTTGGTTTCAGGTTTTAGAAAATAGAAATCAGCAGCACCATTTTTACCTACCTTAACTCTATCAATAACCTGCTCTTTAGAGTCCAACAGTTCAGCAATAGCATTTGAATCTGCACCGACAATATTTAAGTATAGGGTACCATAATCCTCTAACTTTTTAATTTTGAATTTCTGGCTATACTTATCAGTATAAAGGCCATATATGCCTTTTATAGCTAGGGAATCCATTGAGAATTCATACTCCTGTTCTGGAATCCATTCAGCAAGAATGTTATATTTTCTTGGAATTATAGAGTCCTCCATAATCAAGAATGGTTCATCCATCCATAGAGTATCTTTTTTAATTTTAAGATGTATTGCAGCTGTGTCAATCTTACCTATTGGCTCCTCAAAAGATAATTCAATATTTTTACCAATATCCATTGACTGAGAAATAGTAGGGTTCATTTTTAAGAAAGAGGTTGGTTCAATGTACACTTCACCTTTTTTCTCTTTTTTCTTCCTCTCTTTATCTTTCTGTTCTCTTGCCTGCTGTTCAAATTTATCTCTCTGCGCTTTATTGTATTTATTTACAAGAAATAGAGTATCAGTTTTTGGAACAAGATTACCTAATGAGTCTGAAAATAAATAGTCCATCTTCATCTCAAGAGTATCTTTTTCGTATATCAATGAATCTTTTATCCAAAAACATATAGAGTCATTTCTATTTGTCTTTTCAATAATGAAAGCATCCTTTTCATCAAAATTCAAACCTTTTAAAGTAGGCAAGGTATCTGCTTTAGCACTAAATTGTAGGATGAAATGGTTAATATTATCTCTTTGACTCTTAGTAAGAAATTGTCTATCATTATCTGCTCTAAAAGCCTTTAGTATTATATTATCGGGCAAGAAACGAGTATATTTTACATTTTTTATTGTGTCAATATGAGTACTATCCCTCCATACAGTATCTTGTCTCTCACTAGGCATTGAACTTGGGACAATAATAGAGTCACTAAATGCTATCATTTCACTTTTGGAATCATAGAAAGAGTTTTGATTACCATCCAAAAGAGCATATATCTTATACTTATTTGGGGCAACTCCTCGAATAGTAAAATGTCCTCTACTATCTGTCCTACCAACTCTTTCGAAAGGTTTTTTCATAAACGCACTATCCGAAAGATCAGAATGTAATCCCACAAGAATACCCTTTATAGGTTCAAGATTCTTTGCATTAAGCACTGTTCCTGAAACTTCCATGGTATCAACAACACTACCTGTTGAAAATGTCAATGCAAAATTGCCAAGAGGATTACCCTCATTATTATCAACAATAGCATCACTAAAATCGATTGTATAAGTAGTATTTTGTTTTATAGAGTCCTGAAGTTCAACGATAACATTTCTACCATTAGCCTTAATCTCCGGCATTTCAAGTTGAGGAGGAGAAACAATCACTTTTTCCGAAGCTTTCTCTAACTTCACATTTTCATCAAACTCGATTGTAATCTTATTACCCTTGAAGTTTACGCCAAAAGGTGTAGGTATACTCTTAATAAATTTAGGAGGTGTCTCGTCGTATTCGCCACCATCGGGTTGGCCTATACTTGCACACGAATATACTCCCATAATCAGAAAGAGTAGTAATAAGATTTTATCTGCTTTGAAGTATCTCATATACATTAATTATTCAAACGTAATAAATCATCAATATAATCACGATTATTGCTCAATCGTGGTACTTTATGCTGGCCCCCAAGTTTACCTTTTTCTTTTAACCAATCATGGAAAAGATTTGTTCTTGCCGGAACAATTTCTAAATGCTGCAAGGTAATATTTTTATATCTCTTAGCTTCATAATCTGAATTTATTTGTTGAAGAGAAGAGTCAAGTACTTTACTAAAGTGTTCTAATGAGTCGGGTTTAACCGAAAACTCTACTACCCATTGATGCCTACATTTAGCATTCGAATCCATAAACACAGGAGCTGCTGTATAGTCAATAATCTGTGCTCCGGTAGCTTCACAAGCTCTTTTTAATCCCTGTTCTGCATTGTCAACCATTAGTTCTTCACCGAAAGCATTGATAAAATGTTTGGTTCGTCCTGAAATAACAAATTTATATGGATTAGTGTTTGTAAATCGAACAGTGTCACCAATCATATAACGCCAAAGTCCACATGAAGTACTGATAACCATGGCATAGTTTTTATTTGTTTCAACACCCCAAAGAGGAACAATATTTGGATTTTCACTATCCAACTCATCCATAGGAATGAATTCATAAAATACTCCGTAGTCAAGCATTAGCAACATTGAACTATCGGTCAAATCATTTTGTAGGCCGAAAAAACCCTCACTAGCATTATATGTCTCCATATAGTGCATATTAGGCGACTGGATAATCTGTTTATACTGCTCTCGATATGGAGTAAAGGCTACACCCCCATGAAAAAAGACCTCTAAATTTGGCCAAATCTCTGTTAAGTCATTACTGTTTTTAAGTTCAAGAATATGCTTAACAACAGCAAGCATCCATGATGGTACACCCGATAAGTTAGTTACATTTTGGTTCATGGTACATCTTGCTATTCTATCCATCTTCTCCTCAAAGTCACTCAATAGAGCAATCTTTTTTTCAGGGACACGAATAAGATTTACCAATGGATTAACATTCTCAATTAATATAGCCGAGAGGTCACCAACAAGACTATTTTTTACATTGTAGTTTGGCGAGTGGCTTCCACCAAGAATCAAGCCTTTACCCGAAAATAATTTACTATTTGGGTTAGATAGTAAATAAAGAGCTACAGCATCTCTTCCTCCTGCATAATGAATATCTTGTAATCCCTCTTTTGAGACAGGAATAAATTTACTTTTATCGTTTGTTGTTCCCGAAGATTTTGCATACCATCTCACTTCACCAGGCCACAGAATATTTTTCTCTCCATGACGCATCCTTTCAACATACTGCTTTATATCTTCATAAGTTTGAATAGGTACTATTTTACGAAATTGTTCATATGTATTTATGTTAGAGTAACCATAAATTTTACCCCATTCAGTATTAGCAGCATCTCTTAACAAACGCATCAGAACTTTATTCTGAATATGATAAGCCTCATTAAAGTATGAGGAAATAGCTTTTTGTCTTGATTTGAAAAGTAAATTAATTAATGGTGTAGGATTCATCTTTTTAAAAAAATCATATAATGTACAAATTTAACCTTATTATTATGAAATCAAGATATTAAAATATTTTTTTTGCCCATTTATCCTTTACTTTTATTTTTTATTATCTTTACAAAAGAGAAAAATAATCAATTGGGGTAATATGAAGATAGGTATTCTCACATCAGGCGGTGACTGTCCAGGCATAAATGCAACCATTAGAGGTGTTTGCAAAACAGCCATCAATAATTATGGGATTGAGGTTTATGGAATCCATAGTGGTTTTCGCGGATTGTTGGATAATGAGATAGAACTACTCACTGATAAATCCTTAACAGGACTTCTGAATATGGGAGGTACCATACTAGGCACCTCACGAGAAAAGCCTTTTAAAAAAAGAGGTAATAGTGTGGATGAAAATAAAATCAATGCATTATTATCGAATATTGAGAAAGCCCAATTGGAATGTATTGTATGTATTGGTGGTAATGGTACTCAAAAAACTGCTGCCAAACTAGCTGAAATAGGCATAAATGTTATCTCTATACCAAAGACTATAGATAATGATGTTTGGGGCACAGACTTCTGTTTTGGCTTTGACTCCGCTGTTTCTATTGCTACAGATGCTATAGACAGACTTCACTCAACAGCTAGTTCACATCAACGAGTTATGGTAATAGAGGTTATGGGGCATAAGGCCGGTTGGATAGCTCTTTATTCGGGTATGGCAGGAGGAGGTGATGTAATATTGCTTCCTGAGCTTGAGTATAACATACACAACATTGGTAATACCATTATTGAACGACTTAAAAAAGGTAAACCTTACTCAATTGTTGTAGTAGCTGAAGGAATAAAAACAGAGAACAACATGAAAGCTGCTCAATATATAGCGAATGAAATTGAGTATGAAACAGGCTTTGAGACACGTGAAACAGTACTTGGATACATACAAAGAGGAGGTACTCCTACTGCTTTTGATAGAAATTTAGCTACTAGAATGGGTGGTCATGCAACAGAACTTATTATAAACAAACATTTTAACCGAATGGTTGCTCTTCAAGGTAACAGCATAGGATCAATACCATTGACAGATGTTGCCGGGAAATTAAAATTAGTTCCGGAAAATCATGACTTAATTATTCAAGGGCGTAGGATGGGAATCTGTTTTGGATAACTAATTATTAGATATGTTTAATTATTCTCAATTATATTAGTTGTATCATCGAGTTCAGAGATTGTATCTTCGTGTATTTCAACTTTACTATCCCTGAGTTCAAATAGACTTTTGGCAAAAGCAGAATTATTTTTTACTCTTTTTAGAGCCTCTTGTGCTGCATTTTGATGGGATTCTTTCTTTGAGTAACCCATTCCATGTCCACTAATAGTATCCTCTATTATAACATTACACTCAAAAGTAGGACTATTTGTCTTATCGAAATCATCATTAATAAGCTCAAAACTTATAGTCAACTTATTCTTTTGACACCATTCTATAAGACGAGACTTAAAGTTTACCTCTTCGCGAGAAACTTTTTCAAGATTAATATATTTACCTATTATTTTAGTCTCGATAAAAAACTTACAAGCTCTATATCCTCTATCAAGGTATATTGCTCCAATCAATGCTTCGAAAGCATTACCACACAAGTAACTGTTATGTGAGGATTGTTGGTTGCTAAACTTAATAAGTTTATCAAGGCCCAACTCTTTGCCTATGTGATTAAGGGTCTCTCGTTGTACTATTTTTGAACGAGTATTTGTAAGAAATCCTTCGCGTTTGCCATCGAATTTCTTATATACGATATCTGCTACTATGGCATCCAGAATAGCATCACCTAGGAATTCAAGCCTTTCGTTATTTATAAGACGTCCTTTATCAGACCTTACAGATGAAGATTTATGTAATAAGGCCTGTTCATATAGCTTAATTTCTTTAGGGAAGAAACCAAGCATCCTATAAAAGCAAAAATAAGACTCCCTATCCTTTCGAAAAAGAAGTCTTATTCTATTTAGAATATTATCGTGCACTTTTATTCAACAAATTTCTTAACGATAACACAAGCATTGTGGCCACCAAAACCAAAAGTATTACTCAAAGCAGCTTTAACAGTACGTTTTTCAGCTTTATTGAAAGTAAAGTTGAGAGTATAATCAATGTTTTCATCATGATCACCCTCTTCATGATTGATAGTTGGAGGAACAATATCGTTCTTAACAGCCATAATACTAACAATAGCTTCTACAGCACCAGCAGCACCAAGAAGGTGACCAGTCATAGATTTTGTAGAACTAATATTTAGTTTATAAGCTGCATCGCCAAATACATCTTTGATAGCTTTAACTTCAGAGACATCACCTACCGGTGTAGAAGTACCATGGACATTAATATAATCAATTTCCTCTGGTTTCATCTCAGCATCTTCCAAAGCATTTAACATTACCAATTTAGCTCCTAATCCTTCAGGATGTGAAGCAGTAAGATGGTATGCATCGGCTGAAACACCTACACCTGCCAATTCAGCATATATTTTAGCTCCACGAGCTTTTGCATGCTCTAATTCTTCAAGTATAAGACATCCAGCACCCTCTCCCATAACAAATCCATCGCGACTAGCGCTAAATGGACGTGACGCAGTTTGAGGATCGTCATTACGTGTTGATAATGCATGCATAGCATTAAAACCACCTACACCAGCTTCAAAAATAGCAGCTTCAGAACCACCGGTAACGATTGCGTTAGCTTTTCCTAAACGGATATAGTTAAACGCATCGGCAATAGCATTTGTTGAAGAAGCACATGCTGAAGTTGTTGTAAAGTTTGGTCCATGGAAACCATACATTATCGATATATGACCAACTGCAATATCAGCTATCATTTTAGGAATAAAGAATGGACTGAATTTTGGTCCTAAAGTATCTTTAGTAAGAGTATAGTTCTTTACCTCTTCTTCAAAAGTATGAATACCTCCGATACCTACACCAAATATTACACCTATCCTATTCAAATCTTCCTTTTCGAGATCCATACCCGAATCCTCAATAGCCTCTTTAGCTGTTGCTATTGCATATTGAGCATACAAGTCCATCTTTCTAAGTTCCTTGCGATCAATAAAGTCGGCTGCATTGAAGTTTTTCACCTCACATGCAAATTGGGTTTTGAATTTGGATGCATCGAAATGAGTAATAGGTCCTGCCCCACTTACACCTTTAACAATATTCTCCCAGAATTCTGGAAGAGTATTACCAATAGGTGTTAATGCTCCAAGACCTGTTACTACTACTCTTTTTAATTCCATATTAAAAATAGGGGATTATTACTTCGCGTTAGCTTCGATATAAGAAACAGCGTCACCTACAGTAGCAATCTTTTCTGCTTGATCATCTGGAATAGAGATACCAAATTCTTTCTCGAACTCCATGATTAGCTCTACTGTATCTAATGAATCAGCACCTAAATCATTTGTGAAGCTTGCTTCGTTTGTAACTTCTGATTCTTCTACACCTAATTTATCAACAATAATAGCTTTTACTCTTGATGCAATTTCAGACATAACGTTTAATTTTTAGTTAATAAATTGAATTATTTTATTTTCTTTGTGGATGCAAAGGAATAAATATTTCTTGGGCTAAACAAATATTATCGCAAATAAATGCAATATTCTGCACACATTTATGATTTCTGTGCACAACAAATAGCTAAAACCATGAAAAAAATAGCAATTTTTGCCTCCGGTGAAGGTACTAATGCGGAAAGAATTATAAGTTATTTTTTAGAAAAAGAAACAATTAAAGTGGTTTTAGTTATCACAAATAAAATTGATTCCAGAGTAATAAAAAGAGTAGAACCTTTTGGTGTACAGAGCTTTTTCCTACAACCAGAAGAGCTGCAAGGGGGAAAAATAATAAATTTATTGAAGGAATATGAGATAGACTTTATTGTTCTTGCAGGATATTTAGCAAAGATATCCGACAATATTTTAAATCTTTTTCCAAATCGTATTATAAATATTCATCCATCACTTCTTCCTAAATATGGAGGAAAAGGAATGTATGGAATGAAAGTTCATCAAACCGTAATTGAATCGAAAGATAAAGAAAGCGGTATCACCATACACTATATTAATAAAGAATATGATAAGGGTACAGTGATACTGCAAGCTAAATGTCCTGTTATGAAAGACGACACTCCTGAGACTCTAGCTGAACGTGTACATCAGTTGGAGTATGAATATTATCCTGAAACGATTGAAAATTTATTAACTCATTAGAAAGAGTAGATTCTACTCTTTTCATTATATCATCTATATCTGCAGTTTTCATATCTATAGCCGAAGAAGCACCTCCATAAGGTTTATAAGTAGGTATATCAGTGACACTAAATAGCCCTATAGTTGGAACTCCAGAAGCAACAGCCAGATGCATAACTCCACAATCAGCACCAATCCATAGTTTTGTATTATGCATTACCGATGCCATTTCGCGAATACTTGTACTATAATAGTTTATAGCTTGAAAATCGATTTGCGATACATTTTCTTTAGGTAGGACTTCGAGTATATTATAATGTTCGCCATATTTCTGTTTCAAACAGGTATAAAATTTATGCCACCACTCCTTTGTAAACATTTTACTACCTGTGGCAAATGTATAGATAGCAATGGTAGGTTTATCGGGATCGACCATTGAATCAAGCAAAACTTTCCCCTTTTGAATCTCTTCAGAAGATAAGTTTATAGTAAGTGGAGATATACTCTTTTTTAAATTTTGATTCGTCGCATATCGAAGATTATATACTATATGCTTAGCAAAATGAGAATAATCATCTAACTGTTCCGACTTTTCAATGTCATTTAAATCAAAAATAGTATATTTTGATCGAACAAACTTGGATGCAAGTCTTCCTGATGAAGAGTTAGCATTTGTATTGATTATTAAATCATATTGAGTTGTTAGCAGAGAAATCCATTTACCTATATAATCTATAAGATGTTTGAAAGGGCGTCCTGGTAAAGAATAAAAACGTCCAATATTATCAAAATTCTTAAAAAGTATTGGTGCAAGACCACCACGCATAAAAAAGTCTATTGTACTATTTGGGAAAATTGTATTTATCTCTTTAATCAGAGGAGTAATAAGCAATTGGTTTCCCAACCTATTGTTTGGTCGTACAACAAGAATCTTTTTTACTTGATTTACATCTATTTCGCCGCGTTTAACTGCCGATCCGATATCCTTTGTAAGAATACGCATAATGGATCTGCGATAATTATTAATTATTGCTTTCATAAAAAAAATCTAACATCATTAAGTTTGTTCTCTATAGCTCTCTTCTAAAATTGTAATTACTTCTTATTTTTTCAAAATTCTCTGGTTGTGTTTTAAGCAAATTACTATCCTCTATTGGATTGTAAACCTCAAGATAATTATAATCTTTGTTATAGTAGTCAACGCCTTTAGAAAAAGAAGATGGAGGTAACTTAAGATCAATAATACCATTTATCTTGAAAAAATTACATAGTGAGAGTAAAGAGCTTCGTGTAGCATTAATTTTCCCTTCTGCTGAATAACCGGCAATATGAGGTGTTGAAATATATGCTTTATTTAATAAGTTTATGTCAATATTAGGTTCATTTTCCCAAACATCAAGTATAACATCTGATATCTTTGATGAAGAGAGAGCATCAATTAAAGATGATGTTTCAATTACATCTCCTCTGGAGGTATTAATAATAAAAGGTTTTCTTTTTAACGAGCTGAAAAAATCAGCATCAGCCATATGGTAAGTTAAATATCTACCTTCTGTTATAAGAGGAGTATGGAAAGTAATAACATCTGCTTGCTCATAGATAGTAGAAAGATCGACAAATCCCTTTTCGCCACTGTCCATTCGGGGCAAATCGTAAAGTAAAGTGTTCATCCCTAATTGAGTCGCTATTTTACAAACTCTACTTCCAACATGTCCAACACCAATGATTCCAATAGTGGACTTATTCAATACTAAACCTTTGTCTTTTTGCAGTAACAATAATGAAGAACGAACATATTGTTCAACAGCACCCGAATTGCAACCGGCAGAATTAGTCCATTCTATTCCATTTTGTTTACAATAAGTGATATCAATATGATCGAAACCTATGGTAGCAGTGGCAATAAATTTTACTTTACTCCCTTTCAAAAGTTCTTCGTTACATTTAGTACGAGTTCGAACTATTAAAGCATCAGCATCGTGCACGAGCTCTTTTGTAATTTTATCGCCAGGTACATAGATAGCTTCAACCCCTAACATTGGAAGAAATTCTTTAATGTATGGGACTTTGTCATCGACTATTACTTTCATTATTTATTGTTTGTATCCACTTGCAAAAATATTGATAAATATAGATATTAACTCAATAAAATTGTCATATTAGAAAAGTTTATTTAGCTTTGTTAGTTATAATAGCACTAATTATTAATAAATAAAACAATTAGATATGACTTTCACACAACTATGCACCCCAATTTTCGAGCAATCAATTGCCGATTATCACATAAAAGATAATGTAGATACACCTATTGTAAATCCATATCCTTTAAAAAGTATTGAGTATTATCTATATTTGAAAAACTGGATCGATACAGTACAATGGCATTTTGAAGATATTATCAGAGACCCAAATATTGACCCAAAAGAGGCTTTGGTTTTAAAGCGTCGTATAGATAAATCAAACCAAGACAGAACAGATTTAGTGGAACTTATAGATAGCTATTTTCTTGACAAATATAAGGATGTAATTGTCAAAGAAGATGCTACAATAAATACAGAAAGTCCAGCTTGGGCTATTGACCGTCTTTCAATTCTTGCATTAAAGATATATCACATGCGTCAAGAAGTTGAACGTACTGACACAACAGAAGAACATCATAATCAGTGTCAAACAAAACTTGATATTCTTCTTGAACAGCAAAAAGATTTATCTTCAGCTATCGATCAATTAATAACAGATATTGAAGCTGGAAGAAAGTATATGAAAGTATACAAACAGATGAAGATGTATAACGATCCAAATCTGAATCCAGTATTGTACGCAAAGAAATAGATGATGAATGGCTAAAATATTAGTAATTCGTTTCTCGGCATTAGGAGATGTTGCTATGACTATGCCCGTCATAGCAACATTTGCAAATAAATATCCTCAGCATCAGATTACAATATTAAGCAGAGAAACTTTCTCCCCACTTTTCAACATTTCACTACCTAGCAATGTCACATTCAAAGGTGTTGACTTAAAACATAGATATAGAGGAATTAAAGGTATCTTTAATTTGTTTAGTGAATTGAAAAATGAACATTTTGACTTCGTAGCTGATCTTCATGATGTGTTACGAACAAAACTTTTACGCCTTCTGTTTTGGTTTAGTGGACATAAATGTGCGCATATAAATAAAGATAGAAGAGGTAAAAAAGAGCTGGTAAGATTTAAAAATAAAAAGCTTGTTCAATTAAAGAGTTCATTTGAAAGATATCAAGATGTTTTTAAAAAACTAGGTTTTGATTTCGACTTGGATTACAACTCAGTTATTACTAAAAATAATGAGACACTTTCGAAAGCAAGTGGAGATTATACAAAAAAAGATAACGATAAGTGGATAGGTATAGCTCCTTTTGCTGCCCATAAAGGGAAAATTTACCCATTAGAAAAGCAAGAGAAAGTTATAAAAATACTTTCCAAAGATCCAAACGTTAAAATCTTCCTTTTCGGTGGTGGCAAGCGTGAGAAAGAGATTTTAAGCAATTGGGAAAAAATAGGAGATAATATTACCTCGTTAGCAGGTAAACTGACGCTTGATAAAGAGATATTACTTATGGATAAGCTTGATGTAATGGTATCAATGGATTCAGGTAATATGCATCTAGCTTCTTTAGTAAACACTCCGGTAGTATCTATTTGGGGAGCTACTCATCCTTTTGCAGGATTCATGGGTTGGAAACAGGCTTACAACAACGCTATTCAGATAGATTTACCATGTAGGCCTTGTTCTATATATGGGAAAAAACCATGCATATATGGTGATTATAGATGTTTGAATAATATTAAAGAGGAGGTGATAGTTGAAAAAATCAACTCAATCATATACAAACAGAGATAGAATGAGAATAAAGATTCATCCCGATTTCATACATTTTTCCAACTTTATTGAAAGTATACCATCAATATTTCAAAATAGTGGAGAAAGTATATATGAAGGTAGAAATAGTGTAAAAAAGTTTTCTTTTGAAGGAGAAAATTTCATTGTAAAGAGATTCAAGAGACCGAATATTATACAAAGTATAACATACTCATTCTTCAAAAAAAGTAAAGCGGAAAGAGCTTTCCTTTACGCCGGCATCTTTAGAGAAAGAGGTATTGATACTCCACATGAGATAGCATTTATAGAAAAATATAAAAATGGCATTCTTTCGGATAGTTATTTTATAAGCAAAGAGTGCAATTATCCATCTCTCATAGATAACATTTCGATTGATACAGACAAAGAGCTGATAACCGAATTAGCTGCATTTTTTGTGAAGCTACATGAAAAAAAGATCTTTCATGGTGATCTGAATTTATCGAATATTCTATACGACAAAGTGGGAAATAAAGCTACTCAGTTTACTCTTATTGATACTAATAGATCAATTATTGGAGCTAATGATACTGAAAAAAATAGCTTGAGTAATCTTGTCCGAGTGACTCATAATAGAGAGATATTGTCGTATATAATACTACAATATATAACTATTAGAGGGTGGGAGTATGAAAAAAGTACTAATTTTGTATTTTCTAAGCTTGATAAATTTGAAAAGAAAAAAGCTTTGAAGAGAAGAATTAAATCATTTATATACAAACAAAAGAGTAAATAATGAAGATATTATTTTACATCGTATTATCCTTTTGGTACCTTTTGTCACTTTTGCCGTTAAAGGTACTATACTTTATATCTGATATCTTATATTATTTAGTCTACTACATTTTAAAATATAGAAGAGTTGTTGTAAGAGATAATCTTGTTAACTCTTTCCCCAATAAAACAACTAAAGAGATAGTAAAGATAGAAAAAGAGTTTTACAGCTTTTTCTGTGATTATATAGTTGAAACCATCAAATTGTTATCGATATCTAAAGAGGAGTTGAAAAGCAGAATGAGTTTTTCAGGAGTTGATGATATAGAGAATGAGATGATTAGTAAAAATAGAAATTTTTGCTTTGTATATCTAGGACATTATTGCAATTGGGAATGGATAGCTTCTCTTCCATATTGGACATCAAATGATTTTCTATGTGGACAGATTTACCATCCACTAAGAAATAAAGCTTTTGACAAACTATTTTTAAAGCTTAGAAATCAATTCGGTGGAACATCTATTCCTATGAAAGAGACTCTAAGAAAAATTATAGAGTTGAAAAGAGCAAAACAGAAAACAATAATTGGATTTATTTCCGACCAAGCTCCCAAATGGAATAGTATACACCACTGGACTCCTTTTTTCAATAGAGAAACACCAGTTTTCACCGGGACAGAAAAAATAGGTAAACAGGTTAATGCATTGATATATTATGCTGATGTTAAGAGGGTAAAAAGAGGATTTTATCATTGTCAGTTCAAACCATTTTTTGATAATCCAAATGATATTGAAGATTTCCAAATAACCGATGCCTATATGAAAAATCTAGAACAGATGATATCTGCTGAGCCTCAGTACTGGCTATGGAGCCACAAAAGATGGAAAAGAACTAAAGAAGAATTTGAAAGAAGACAAAATGAAAAGATATAATTATTTAATTATTGGATCAGGACTATTTGGTTCAGTTTTTGCACATGAGGCAAAAAAAGCAGGTAAGAGTGTACTTGTAATAGATAAAAGAGACCATATAGGTGGTAATTTATATTGCGAAAATATAGATAATATAAATGTACATAAATATGGAGCTCATATATTTCATACAGACAATAAAAAGGTATGGGATTATGTTAATAAATTAGTACCATTTAATAGATATACCAACTCGCCTGTAGCGAATTATAAAGGGAATCTTTACAATCTTCCTTTTAACATGAATACCTTTTATCAACTTTGGGGTGTAAAAACTCCTTCAGAAGCTCAAAAGGTAATAGATGAACAGAGAAACGAGTATAGTTATATCGATAACCCTAAAAATTTAGAGGAACAAGCTCTTAAACTTTGTGGAAAAGATATTTATGAGAAGCTGATAAAAGGATACACCGAGAAGCAGTGGGGACGATCGGCAAAAGAGTTGCCGGCATTTATTATCAAACGAATTCCCTTTAGGTTTACTTTTGATAATAACTATTTTAACGATGCATACCAAGGTATTCCTATTGGTGGATATAACATTTTAATTGAGAAATTGCTTGAGGGAGTAGATATTAAACTTAATGAAGATTATTTCGATAATAGAGAGTATTACAATAACATAGCTGATAAAATTCTTTATACCGGTTGTATTGACCAATTCTTTAACTACAAATTTGGTAAACTGGAGTATAGAAGTCTTCGTTTTGAGCACAAAAGATTTGAGACAGAGAATTATCAGGGAAATGCTGTAATAAATTATACTGAAAAAGAGATTCCTTATACTCGAGTTATTGAGCATAAACATTTTGAGTATGGTACTCAACCAACTACAATAATAACTTATGAGTATCCTGACTCGTTTGAAATTGGTAAAGAACCTTATTACCCAATAAATGATACTCATAATAGTGATATTATGAAAAAATATAAAGAGGAAGCTTTACACTGTACAAATGTATTATTTGGAGGTAGATTGGCACAATATGCATATTTCGATATGGACGACACTATTGAGGCTGCTTTAACTCTTTGGAAAAATAACAATGAATAAAGAATGAATTACTATTTATCTAGGAAATATAGAAATTACTCAAGTGCCGGTAATAAGGCCAGAACAGACATTGAGAAAGTGATGCAAGGTATGGGAATCAAAAATATAGGGCTCCCTACATCGACATACTCAAACTCTGTTGTGGGATTTGTGTTGAACTTACTGAACATTCTTAAAGCAGTTATTACGCTTAGTAAAGGAGATAACATAGTTTTACAATACCCTATAAAGAAATACTTCTCTTTTATATGTAAATCTGCTCACCTTCGTGGAGCAAAAGTTATTGTTGTTATTCATGATTTAGGAAGTTTTAGAAGAAAGAGAGTTACATCTAAAGCAGAGATAAAACGTCTTAATAATGCTGATTATATTATTTCACATAATAATAAAATGAAAGCATGGTTACTTGAGAATGGATGCACAGCCAAGTTGGGAGTTCTAGAGATATTCGACTATCTATCCAACACTAAACAGAGCTCTTCGTATGAGCATAAATCTCCCTACTCATTGGTTTTTGCCGGAGGTTTAAGCAAAAAGAAAAGCAATTTCCTTTATGATATAGGTGACCATTTAAAAACTGTAGGTTTTGTTTTATACGGAAATGGATTCAATATAGAAGCAGCTTCAGGTAAAGAGCATTTTACTTATGAGGGCTTCAAAAGTTCCGATGAATTAATAGAGTCTGTAAAAGGAGACTTTGGGTTAGTATGGGATGGTGATTCTTTAGATAAGTGCAGTGGAAACTTTGGAGAATATCTGAAAATAAACAACCCACATAAAACTTCATTATATATTCGTTGTGGTCTGCCTATTGTTATTTGGGAGACAGCAGCTTTGGCAGAGTTTGTTAAAAGTAACAATATTGGTATAACCATCAATTCTCTAACTGAAATAGAGGACCGTATAAGTAGCATTACTGATGAAGAATACTCTTTAATGAGAAAAAACATAGATATCGTAAAAAATAATTTAGCAAATGGATATTATATAAAGAAAGCTTTATATAATGCTTTTCAAGAGATTAAGTAATATTCATATTATGCTACATTAAATGTAGTTTTTTTAGTAAAACACAAACAATATTTAAATATATATGAAAGGGCCTAAAATAATTAATCTACCAAAGATTATTGATCAAAGAGGCAATTTATCAGTGGTAGAAAATGGGAAAAATCTTCCATTCATAATAAAGCGCTCATATTGGATATATGATGTACCTGGTGGAGAAGGGCGTGGAGGACATGCTTTCAAGGAGACTGAAGAACTTATTATCGCTCTATCAGGAGGGTTCGACGTAATTGTCAATGACGGAAATAAAGACAAAGTATTCCATCTAAATCGTTCATATTATGGTTTATATGTACCAAAAGGTTTATGGCGTAAGATGGAGAATTTCTCTACTAATTCCGTAGCTTTTGTACTTTCGTCTATGCACTATGATGAAAACGATTATATTCGTAATTATGAACAATTCAAACAAATGAAAGATGAAAAAGAGCACTGTTTATGATTGTACAATGATAAAACTTAGTAAGTTTCATAGCCCTACAGGAAGTTTATCAGTAGTAGAAAATTCAAAGGATATCCCGTTTGATGTTAAACGTGCATATTTTCTATATGATATACCTGGTGGAGAAAGCAGGGGAGGCCATGCTCATAAAAACCTTTCTCAATTAATAGTGGCTGTAAGTGGGAGCTTTACAGTAACTCTTGATGATGGTTCTGTTAAGCGGACATTTGTTCTAAATAGGTCGGACCGTTGTTTATATGTTGTTCCTGGAATATGGAGAACTCTTGATGACTTCTCTTCTGGCTCTGTTTGTTTGGTCCTGGCCTCAGAAGAGTATAATCCAAGTGACTATATAAGAGATTATGATGACTTTTTAAAGTTTAAACAGCATGAATTATAAAATACATCAATTAGCTGATTGTCAATCAAAAAATATAGGTGATGATACTAACATTTGGCAATTTTGCGTAATATTACCTAATGCACAAATTGGCAAAAACTGTAATATTTGTGCTAATGTACTAATAGAGAATGATGTAATAATTGGTGATGATGTCACAATAAAATCAGGAGTGCAACTTTGGGATGGCGTTATAATAGAAGATAAAGTTTTTATTGGCCCTAATGCTACTTTCACTAACGACAATGTACCTAGATCAAAAAACACAAATTATTGCATTCAACAAACTATTGTAAAAAAAGGTGCATCTATTGGCGCTAACTGTACTATAGTATGTGGTATTGAAATAGGTGAAAATGCATTTATCGGTGCTGGAAGTGTCATTACAAAAAATGTTCCTTCACATACTATATGGTATGGTAATCCTGCAATACATCGAGGTTACATTACTACGAGTGGAATTATCCTCGATATGGATAAGAAAGATAAGAATGGAGTCGTTCGTTCTTTTGATGAATAAAATGAATATATATCTATGATAAAGTTTTTGGATTTAAAGAAAGTCAATCAAATATATAGTAATGAAATAAATCAAGCCGTACAAAAGGTAACTGAAAGTGGTTGGTATCTTCTAGGAGAAGAAAATAATCTTTTTGAAACTGAATATGCAGATTATATCGGAACTAAATTTTGTATAGGATGTGGCAATGGACTTGATGCATTAATCTTGATTTACCGGGCTTATATTGAACTTGGTTTAATGAAACCAGGAGATGAAGTGATAGTACCTGCTAATACATACATTGCTTCAATATTAGCAATAACAGAAAATGGGTTAGTTCCAGTACTCGCAGAACCTCGCCTTGATACACTTGAAATTGATGAAGACGAGATAGAAAAGTTGATCAATAAACGTACACGCTCTATACTTTTAGTCCATCTTTATGGAAGATGTGCATATACTAAAAAGATAAAAGAGATAAGTGAAAAATATAATCTTTTATTAGTAGAAGATAATGCTCAAGCACACGGCTGTTTAACTTATGAAGGGGTTAAAACAGGATCTGTTGGCGACGCTGCTGGCCATAGTTTCTACCCAGGTAAAAATCTTGGTGCATTTGGTGATGGAGGTGCAGTTACTACTAAAAACGAGGAATTAGCTCAAGTGATTCGTGCTTTAGCTAATTATGGTTCATCACAAAAATATGTTTTTAAATATACAGGGCGCAACAGTCGTCTTGATGAAATACAAGCGGCAATTCTAAGAATTAAGCTACGTTATCTTGATGATGCTAACAATGGTCGGAAAAAGGTAGCAAACATGTACATTAAAGGAATAAAAAATCCTCTTGTTAAATTACCTATAACTTTGGATGATGCCAACAATGTTTATCACCTATTTCCTATACTTTGTGAACAGCGTGATAAACTACAGAAATACCTTGACGACAATAAAGTACAGACACTTATTCATTATCCTATTCCACCACATAAACAAGAATGTTACAAAAAGTGGAATGGTATATCATTGCCTATAACTGAACAAATCCACCAACAGGAGTTAAGTTTACCAATAAGTCCTGTCATGACAGTGGAAGAGGTTAACGAAGTAATTAAATTAATTAATGCCTTCAATTATAACAATTAAGTAGTTTACAAGATTTAAAATATTTTTTATTATGACAACAAGTATTGTAGTCTGCACATATAACTGGCCTGCAGCACTTGAGTTAGTACTATTAAGTGCTTCTCGACAAACTATATTGCCTAATGAGGTAGTAATTGCCGATGATGGTTCACGTAATGACACCAGAGAATTAATAGATAGAATGCGCCCTCACATGCCATATAAACTAATTCATGCTTGGCAAGAAGATAATGGTTTCAGATTATCTACGGCAGCTAATCGTGCATTTGCAAAATGTACTTCCGACCTTATTATACAAATAGGGGGTGACATTATAATGGAACCTCATTTCGTCGAAGATCATATTAAACATTCTGCACCAGGATACTATATACATGGTAGTCGTGGTAAACTAAATGATAGAATAACTCAAGCTTTCTTTAAAAAGCATGATTATCACTTCTCCTTATTTTCTAAGGATATTAAAAATATAGTAAATACATGGCGAATACCATTCCTTACTCCACTATTTTATGAATATAGAAAAGATAAACTTGTTCGTGGTTGCAACATGTCATTCTGGAGAAATGATTTATATGCAGTTAACGGTTATGACGGAGATATGGTTGGATATGGTAACGAAGATACCGATCTTGCTAATCGACTTGAGAGATTGGGGATAAAGAAAAGATTCGTAAAATTCAGTGCAATAGAATATCATATTTATCATGATGAAACTCCAAGTAAATATAATTCAAAACTACGTACTCATAACTCTGAATTAGAGAATAGCAATACCACTAATGGAATAGTGAGAGTTAAAAATGGAATAGATAAATTCTTGAATGAATAACTAGTCAATATATAAACGAACAACTGAATTACCTTGAAATAAAGTCCCAAGATAATTCAGTTGTTTTTTTATACCAAAAATGTGAGTTCCCAACTAGTTTATATAATAAGTTAAAAGTTATTTAATTCTACCAAACGTTTTTATACTAGTATATTTGCGCCATAAGTTTAACTTCCTCTTTTTGGGCACGCCATGTCTTGCAATATAATCCTTTGCAGCATCTAGCATACGTTTACAACACATGCCATCCAAATATGGGTCATAATTATTTTTTATCCACTTCATCTTCTCGATGCATTGTGGATCATCATAAATTCTATCGTACGCATTTACAAGTTCAGAAGGGTCATTAATGTTTTCCCAATATATATCTTTTGCTATAGTATCTAGGGTAATGACAGGTTTACCAAGAAGTAAGAACTCGTATACAGTAGATGAGGTGTCACTTATCATTACATCACTCATAAGAAGGTAATGAGTAACATTTTCTCCTTTATCGATATAAATTACTGCATCGTTTTTAGAAGCCCACTCTTGATACTCGTCTATCCACTCCTGTTTAGTTAAAGGATGAAATTTAAGTATAAGTAATATATCTTTCTCATCAACAAGCCTTTGAAGATCATTCTTTATTTTAGGTAAAGAGGTTAGTTTTCGTGAGAAGGTAGGAGCATAGAGCACAATTTTACTTTTACCATACTTTGTAAGCAACTCATTTCGCTCATCATCATAGTCATGAAGATGCTCTTTTATCCAATCTTGCTTAGTCCAACCTGTCTCTACAACCTCGAAATCACCATATCTCTTTGCCGACTCTTTAAAGTGCTCTGTAAAATATGGTCCTTGAGTGAAATATGTATCAAAATATCTTCTAATTATCCAATGATCCTTTTTCTCGGCTGCATATCCATGAAATATCTCAATTTTCACTCCAGGAAGATAATATGGAACAATATTTCCGGGAACAAATATCGCTTCAGGAGAGAAATCGAATATCTCTTGCATAGAGTTTGTCCACTTAACCTTTCCATCAAGTGAAAAGTCTTCAATTTTTGGTTTATGAACATACCACAGGACAGAGTTTTCAACATCTTTATCAGCCTCTATCTGCAATGGATAAAGGATATCAATAGCATACTTATTTTCACAGAATAGTACTATTCTCATAATAAAAAATCAATAATAAAACTTTTATAGCTCAAGACGGATAAGATCTTCACCATCTTCAAAAGCTTGAATGACACCTGATATTGCTTGAGATATCTTTGAATCTACATAATTCATCTGTTTACGCTCGATAGATTTAACAAAGGCAACGATTTCATATCGTATTCCTTCGCCATCCAACTGATAGAAATAACGCTTATTGTCAGCAGGATTTTCATATCTAATCTCAAAGTAGTCTGTTTTCCACCAAGGTGCAGGAACATAAATATAACCTTTTGTTCCCGAAATGATCAATTCACCTTCCGATTTTACACCCTGACCCACTTTAATAGAGGCAACAGAGTCTTTATAAACAAAAGTAATTTTGGTAAATTCATCATAATTGAACTGCTTGTTGGATACTCGAGTAATGATCTGTTTATTTATATAATCAGTACCTAATAGTTGGAATATCGGAAGCATAGCTGTTGGCCCCCATGAGCATAAGCTATTCCATACTTTAGAAAGTTTGGTAGAATCGGAGAAGTCAACATTTCGTAAGCTTGTACATGTTGCATCTACAGAAACAATATTTCCAATACGTCCACTCTTTGCTAAAAGCAACATTCGTGAGTAAGCAGTGGAGTAAGCTGTTTTTATTCCATCACTAAGAATAAGTTCTTTCTCTTTTGCCAGCTGGATAAGTTCACAGCATTGATCATAGTTTAAGGCAAAAGGAGATTCGCATAATACATGTTTTCCATGCAAAAGAGCATATTTTATCTGCTGATAATGGAGGCTTGGATGAGATATTATATAAACTGAATCAACACGTTCTATAAGCTCCTCATAGTTATCTGTTATAAATGAACAGTCTTTCAATTTGTCCGAAAGCACACTTTTATCTTGAGTGCACACCCCTGCGATACTTATACCATTTACATAGTCACACTCATCAGCAAACTTGTTCATTATTGTCGACTCACCTACTAAGCCAATTGTAAGTTCACATTTTTGGGAGCGTATCTCCGAACTTGAAACTCCTTCAGTACGGTCCAAATATATTACCTTACAATATTCATTCAGATAATCAAACTTTCCCACCCAGTCAGAGCCCACAGTGAAAACGTCGACATTTAATCTTCGTATATCATCAATTTTCTGACCTTCGTACTCCTCAACAATAATCTCATCAGCCAATCCGGTATCCCTAACAGCCTCAACGCGCTCCATAAGCGATTGTTGGACATTAATTTTACCACGTACCTTATCGAAATCATCGGCCGTTACACCAACAATCAAATAATCACCTAAGGCTTTAGCACGTTTTAGTAACTGAATATGACCATAGTGCAACAAGTCGTATGTGCCGTATGTAATAACTTTTACCATATATTAAAATATACCTCTTTTATGTAAATCCTCTAAAGCATCTACCAATGTACTATTATCTTCAAAGGTAAGTGAGCCAATATGCCCAACACGGAATATTGTTTCGGCCATGTCACCTCCATTAGGACAGACCCATATCCCATATTCATCTTTTAGATAAGTAAATATTTTATATGCCGAACCATTTAAAGGATGAATAGGAGTAACGGCATTTGAAAGTGAAGATGATACTATTTTAAAAGGCAGATTCTTTATTTTCTCTCTAAAATCGGCAGCTAAAGCTGCTACTTTTGCTATCTCAACCTCTACTCCACCTTGTGCTTCAATCTCTTTTAGTCGAGCATGGATCTGTCGTAATATACCAACTGCAGGAGTAAAAGGAGTTTGACCACGTTCGCCATTTTTCAATGCCGACTTCAAATCAAGATACATACATTTTGAAGGTATACGCTGTACTCGTTCTAAAGCTTTCGGAGATAGTACAATAACAGATATACCGGGAGGACACGCTAAAGCTTTTTGTGAACCTGTTATCATTACACCGGCATCTAAAGCAGCCATATCGAATGGATCGGCGAGGAAAGAACTTATTGCATCAACAACGAGGAATAAATTATTACGTTTACAGAACTTAGAAATCATATCTATATCATAATGTACTCCTGTAGATGTTTCATGCACATTTACCAAGAAGGCTGTGAAATTAGCATTTTCGTAAGTAAGTAACATCTCTTCTGTCAGTGCCTCACCATACTCGAGTTTTATCTCACTAAATCTTACATTATGAATCTCACAAAGTTCCACAAAACGTTGGCCGAAACTTCCACCATTAACAACTATCACATTATCACTCCCATCAAACAAATTCATCACCACAGACTCCATGGAAGCTGTACCGGAACCAGTCATAAATACAGCTCTTGAATCAGGAGCAGCATTAGAGAACTTAAGAATGAGCTTTTCATTCTCAAGCATTAATTCTGAAAATTCTGATGTTCTAAAATATGGAACTTGTTCCTGCCCTATTTCTCTAACTATTTCATTAGACTGAACAGGTCCAACTGTAAAATTCAGCATATAAATTAATGTTATTATTTAGTATAAATATAATACAAAGGTAAAGATAATTAATAAATAGTATTAAGATAAATACAAACTATTTCATATACCCTTTATACCAATGGAACATCTTCTCTAAGCCCTCTTTTATACCAACCTTTGGTGAATATCCGTAGTCTCTTTCAAGTTTAAATGTATCTGCATATGTACATTTAACATCACCAGGCTTCATTCCCTCAAATATATAATTACCATTTACACCAACAATTTTTTCCATACATTTTATGAAATCCATGATATCTATGGGCTCACCACGCCCAATATTGTATACCTCTGCACGTACATTTTTAGGATCATTTTCAACAACACTAACAATACCTAATATGATATCCATTATATAAGTATAATCTCTTTTCATATTCCCATTATTGAAAATATGAATAGGTTTTTTATCTGTAATGGCTTTCATAAATATATAAGGCGACATATCGGGCCTTCCCCATGGCCCATAAACAGTGAAAAATCTAAGTCCTGTAGTGGAAAAGTTATAAAGATTTGTGTAGGCATAAGCCATAAGTTCATTTGCTTTTTTCGTAGCAGCATAAAGGCTTACTGGATTGTCAGTACAATCACTCTCGGAAAATGGAGTCTTTTCATTCATCCCATATACACTACTTGAACTAGCATATACAAGATGTTTTACATTGTAGTGCCTACAACACTCCAATATATTGAGAAATCCAACAAGATTACTATCAGCGTATGACTTTGGGTTTTCAATAGAATATCTTACACCCGCTTGAGCAGCTAGATTACATACTATATCAAACTTTTGAGTTTCAAATAACTTGTTTAAACACTTAATATCAGTTATGTCAGCTTTATAAAAAATAAGGTTATCATATATATAGCTCATACAAGGGATATGATCCTCTATTTCCTCTTGCTTTATACCACACAACTCACGTAATCTATCATATTTTAAATTTACATCATAATAGTTGTTTATGTTGTCTACACCAACAACATCGTACCCTGACTCGGCTAAAACTTTAGTTAGGAAAGATCCTATAAAGCCTGCTGAACCAGTAACTAATATCTTTTTCATATCAAATCTTCTCTTTATTTGAGCTTTTATAGCCAATCATTAGATTACGAACATACGAAATACAACCAAAGGATTGTCCCAAAATAAGTATAGGATCTTGTCGAATTATAGCATATGATATAATGATAGCTGATCCTGTTAAACTAATCCACCAAAATGTAGGTGGCAATAAAGATTCATGTTTCCTAACCGAATAGAACCATTGATAAATAAATCGAAATGTAAAAGTTATCTGTCCTATTGTCCCAAAGATAACCAACCAAATTGGAATATTTTCATTCCTCAGGAAAACATTTACAAATGACTCACCATCATTAAATGTATATATTGATAATATAATTGGCGGAGTAATTATTATAAGCAATCGCAATAATAATGGTATCTTTTTCCAAAAGCCTTTAAGGGATAGATTGCCTATGTAAATATAGAATGAAATAAATTGGCCTACAATGATTGAAAAATCATCTCTTAACCAACCATAGTAGAACATAAGATATGAACCAACAAGACTGAATACCCAAAACAGAGTAGGCGAAAGAACTTCGTGTCTCTTTTCAGAAAGAAACCACTGAATAAACATCCTTGCTGAGAAAAATAGTTGAGCAAGTAGTCCTATAAGTAACACAACCCAACTCATAGATTATTATCACCAATATTGTAATTAATATATCTGTGAGCCATCCATCTAAAAGCAAAGCAATCTTTAAATGGTGATATTAGTCGGTTCCATAGATTATATTTTGAGACACCAGCCTGACGAGGATAGTGTCTTACAGGGACTTCATAAAAATTGCCTCCATCTTGAAGTTGTATTAAAGCAGGCAAAAACCTATGCATGCCTGTAAAAAATGGAATCCGCTTTGCATAGTCTGAATGAATTATCTTAAGTGGACATCCGGTGTCTGTAGCCCCATCATGCGTCATCATTCTTCTAAATGAGTTGGCTATTTTTGACTGTAGGAGTTTAAAAGCAGAGTCTTTTCTATTTGCTCGTATACCCATAACGAGTTTATATTGTGGCGCATACTTTAATAGAACCTCGAAATCCTCAACATCTGTCTGCATATCAGCATCCATATATCCCACATATTTCGATTGGGCAACGTCTATGCCAGCTTTCATAGCAGCCGAAAGTCCACTATTCTTTTTCAAGCTAATATAAAAGAAGTCGTTGTTATCGTTACAAGCCCTTTTTATTAAACTTAGGCTATTATCTTTTGAGCCATCATCAACAAAAAGTACACAACATTTCACTGAACTCTTTTTGATATATTGCGATAGAGTCTTCGATAATCTATCCATATTATCCTGTTCATTATACACAGGAACAATTATTGTTAATTCATAGTTAGAAGTTTTATTCATCTCTTTTTCAGCAAAGTTACATTATACACAAAATAATCCTTATATCTTTTATCTCGCTTGCTCCATCTATTATCATCAAAATAACCAATATATATCGTATCAATCTTCCCAAGAAGTTCCCCAGGCAACTCATCCGTAGCACTTTTATGAGTTAATAAAACCATTGGAAGGTTCTTCATTACCGAGTCAGAAGAAGTTATATCCAATGGACGAATCTTTTTATTTGCAGCATATACCATCTCAATACGTAACTCATCATTACTATTGTGGTAAAATGGTATATCCTTAATCTCTTCAATTCTTCTTGTCTTTGAAATGCTCTCCATCTCGGGATTATTAATAATCTTTTCTGCAAAAGGAAGTACTGTCACCTCTAAAACAAGAAACAAAACAGTTATCTCAATTACAAATCTAATTGGTTTAAGTCCTAAAGTCGATTTAACCAGTAGATAAGCAATAATTTCAATAGCCATGCTTATCAGTATAAATATTGGTAAAGAGATGTATCCTTCACAATAAATAAATATATAACCGGCAAGAGGAAGTAAAATAACTATTATGTTTATAAGCCATGCATTTATATTAAAAACAAACTTATCCCACTTAATGTTTTTATTTAACTTAAAATTCTTATTCCAATAAACAATAAGATAGCCACATATATATGAAGCAGAGATAAGGATTGGTAACAAATATCTACTCTTCTTTTCGGGAAGAAGTGACAAGAATATAAGAGTTAAAAACATCCATAAATATGGGAATAGCAGAATTTTATCCTCTCTACTTTTCTTTGACCAAAATGGTAAAAATATAGCAGTTATAAGAAGTAGACTCCATATACCAGTCTCCAAAAAGAATTTCCAATAGTAATACCAAGGTCTGACATTTCTATTTAACCAAGCTGCTGCCTCCTTATTTGCCACATAATTCATCTCTTCATGATGGAATAAATAGATAAACATATACCACCATCCACCAATTACTATAGCTAAAATTATCATATAAATCACCCATTTCCAACGTCCTCTCATTGAAGGCGTGAAACAAATGACATAGGATATAATGAAAGGTAAAAGTAAAGCGTAGAATGAAACAGGGCCTTTACTCATGAAGGAGAGCCCCATTAATATGCCTGCCATAATAAAGTATTTCCCACTTTTTCTATTCTTAAAAGCTTTTACCAGGAAGAATATCGCACCCATCATAAACGCATGGCAATAAATATCCCATGACGCCGTTCTTCCAATAAGAATAATATTATAGCAAGTCAATAAAATTAGGGTTGATACTAATGGCAATTCATCATCATCGGAAAACTCCTTAGCAAGGAAGAAGAAAAAAAGCACAAGCATAGTTGCAGCTAAACCGGCCATCCCTCTTTGCAGTGCAAGATTATCAGGGGAAATAATCTCTGCCGCAGCCGTGATCCATGTTGGCAATGGTGGTTTTTCCAATCTTAGTTCTCCATTCATTGTTGGAACAAGCCAATTGCCGTCGTACACCATTTCACGAGCGGTAACAATATTTCGTGATTCCATTATGTCGGGAACAACAACTCGGTTATTAACAAAGAATGTAATAGCACTTATAAAAACTATTAACAATATCTTCCAGTTGAATATTGCTTTTCCCATATAAAGAATTTATTTATGAACTTCAACGTGATCCTAAGTCATCATAAACACTTTGTAAAATAGCTTTTCCTTTTTCAATTCTATTTAATGACTCATTAGGCTCTTGATAAATCACTTTATCCGAATTATTATCATACACAGTAACTCCCGTACTATCACGGAAAGAGAAACCATTATTAAAAGTATAGAAAGCAAACGGATATTTATAACTATTCGAGAAAATATTTCTACTAAAATTAAATTTTGAATGTTCAATATCGAGCTGAGCCAAAAGTGTAGATGAGAGATCGGACTGATTCATAATCTTATCTACAACCATAGGCTCTTTTATTGCACCACCAAGCCACAACATTGGGATATGATAAAACTTAGGCAAAGTATTCAATCCCTCTTTAGGATAGTAAAATCCATGATCGGCAATACATACTATAAGCAGATTATCCCAAGCAGGGCTCTTCTTAAGTTTATCAATAAACTTGCCAAAACAGTCATCTGTATAAGCAAAAGCATTTGGAATCTTCTCTTTAAATCGGTTATATGGTACCTCAAATGGCTCATGGCTACTTAATGTCAAGAACCCGGTATGCCATGGTTCACTCTTCTTCTGCTCTATTTGTGAATATAGATAATCGAAAGTAATATCATCATTTACACCCCAAGCATTGCTTCTTTGTTGTGAAAGAGAGAAGTTTTTGTCGGCAACAGTTTTTTGGTAACCTTTACTTAGCAGATAACTCTTCATATTAGTAAAGTTTATGTCACCTCCATAAAGAAAATCTGTTGCATACCCTACTTTAACTAACTCGTCCGAGATAGCAGGCAATGTTTGACTCTTGATAGGAAGTTTCATTACCGAGGTTTTTGGAAGACCAAGATATCCACTTAATGCCGAGATAGTACCTCTGTCTGTACGATAACTATTAGCATAGCAGTTTGTAAAAAATATACCTTCTTTGGAAAGACGATTGAAGTTTGGAGTCACATCAGCCATTCCACCAAGTGGTTCAATAAAGGTTGCTCCAAAACCTTCCATCAATATTATCAAAATATTTGGTCTCTTAGTCTTTAAAACCTCAACTATACTATCGCCATCGGATGTAGGATAAAGACCATTAAAAACCTCTTCACGTTTATATTCATCGAAGAAATTATACTCATCGGCAAAGTTTGTGGTCTTACTCATCGAAGCAAGAAGACTAAAAACAGGGTTTACAGCCGAGTGATTAAGGAATTGGTCATTCGAAAAATATACTTGGCCCACATTTGATGTAGACTCCGTAACCCCTCCACGAATTATTATGAATAGAATGCCTGTGGTAAGAAACAGAAAGAATGAAAGAATGCTTTTTCTAATCTTAGTAACAAACTTTATAGGCACTATTAAAGTTAACAAGAACCAATTTAAAGCAGTCAATAATAACATTCCTATAATTCGCAATGCAATAAACCATATTGACACACTTGCTAAAGCATCTTTTGGAGAATCAATATACAAAAATATTGAACCATCTAGTTTGAATCCCCAGAAAGGATAAAGCCCACAATCAACAACAAAGATTATAGATATTATTAGTGCGACAAATATATTGTAAACAATAAAGAACTTTCTTAATGGGAATTTATCTGTAGCCAACGAAATTGCTGTAACAAGCAGAGGTATAACACTGAAATAACCTGCTGTAGCAGCATCAAGAGAGACTCCATGCCACATCACCGACAAAACATCATTAAATGAGTATGCCCCAGGTGCTCCACTAAGTATCATAAACAGTGGTTTCTGTAGAACAAAAATTGAAACCAACATCAAAAAATAGAGGATAACAAATCCAAGTCTTCTATTCATATCTATTTCCTTCCGAAATCAGCAGGAACTTCACCCCAAAGTTCAGTCTCCCACTTTAATATCTTTGTAGAGTAACTATTCTCTTTGAGCCACTTTTCAGCTCTTTCTATCATATTAAAGACCTCTTCAGTCTTGTGATTTCTTTCAAGTTTTGTCTTGCACTTCTTCTGTTTTACCCAACTTATAGCATTACGGCTATCCGAGTAAATTGTCATGTTAATACCTTTCTGTTTAATAAGGGCAAGTGCATGAACTATAGCTAAAAATTCACCGATGTTATTTGTCCCAAATATAGGACCGAAATGAAATATTTGTTGTCCTGTAAGCATATAAACGCCTCTATACTCCATAGGACCGGGGTTACCACTACATGCTGCATCTACAGCAAGACAGTTGGTATCGAAATTTTCAGGTAATCTTTTCTCAAAAGTCTCCTTTGTCGAGCTATTTGAGATGTAATCAAAAGGAGTACGACACATAGCCTCTTCAGCCTCTTCCCTAGTGGCAAAAGATTTGAATTGAGCACCTTCGTATCCTTTTATCTGCAGTTGGCAGTCAGTCCAGGAATCATAGATACCTGGATTGACACCTTTCCAAACTACATAATATTTGTTCTTTGCCATTAATTACATTCTTTCTGGAACTTCAATTCCAAGTAATCCCATAGCTTCACGTATAATCTTAGCAACATTAGCACTCAAGGCAAGACGGAAAATCTTAACCTGCTCATTCTCCTCACGAAGAATTGAGTGATCATGATAGAACTGGTTATACTCCTTAACCAATTCGTAAGTGTAATTAGCAATAACCGAAGGGTTATAATCTGTACCTGCTTGACGAACTACAGATGCAAAATCAGCCATTGACTGAATCAAAGCCTCCTCTTTATTGCTTAGAGCTATACCTGTAGCCAGTTTCTCAGGAACATCAATTCCTTGTTCAGCAGCTTTACGCAATACAGACTGTATTCTAGCATAAGTATACTGTATAAATGGTCCTGTGTTACCATTGAAATCGATAGACTCTTTAGGATTGAATGTCATATTTTTACGAGCATCAACCTTAAGGATAAAGTATTTCAATGCGCCAAGTCCAACTATACGTGATATATTATTGATCTCCTCTTGAGTTAGACCATCAAGTTTACCAAGTTCAGCCGAAGTCTCTTGAGCTGTCTCAATCATTGACTCCATAAGGTCATCAGCATCAACAACAGTACCCTCACGGCTCTTCATCTTACCTTCAGGAAGTTCAACCATACCATATGAGAAGTGAACAAGATCCTTACCCCAGTCGAAACCAAGTTTATCAAGTAGTATTGAAAGAACCTGGAAGTGGTAGTTCTGCTCATTACCCACAACATAAATCATTTTGTTAATTGGATAATCTTGGAAACGTAGTTTTGCTGTACCTATATCCTGAGTCATATAAACAGAAGTACCATCACCTCGAAGAAGAAGTTTATGGTCAAGTCCCTCTGCAGTTAGGTCAGCCCAAACTGAGCCATCCTCTTTTTTGTAGAAGAAACCTTTGTCCAATCCCTCTTGAACCTTATCCTTACCTTCAAGATAAGTATCCGATTCATAATATATCTTGTCGAAGCTTACGCCCATCTCTTTGTAAGTAGCATCGAAACCGGCATACACCCATTCGTTCATCATTTTCCATAATCCACGAACTTCAGGGTCGTTAGCTTCCCATTTACGCAACATTTCTCTTGCCTCAAGCATAAGAGGAGATTCAGCTTCAGCTTTTGCTTTAGCCTGCTCTTCTGTCATACCATCTGCAATGAACTTCTCCATCAACTCTTTAACCTCAGCTTTATAGTGTTTATCAAACGACACATAATAGTCACCAACTAAGTGGTCACCCTTTTTACCCGAAGTTTCAGGAGTCTCACCTTCACCATATTTCAACCAAGCCAACATCGACTTACAGATATGTATACCACGGTCGTTAACGATGTTTGTCTTAACAACTTTATTACCATTAGCGGCCATAATATTGGCAAGTGCATTACCAAGAAGGTTGTTACGCACATGTCCTAAGTGAAGAGGTTTATTTGTATTTGGAGATGAATATTCAATCATTACAAGAGGAGAATTCTCTGTCACCTTTGTAAATCCAAAGTTTTCATCTGCATTTATGCTATCAAGAAGTTCAATCCAACAATCAGAGGCAATCACAAGATTTAGGAAACCTTTTACAGCATTAAAATCAGCAATAATTTCAGGAGCATTGCTTTTTAAATACTCACCAATCTCTTGTGCTGTCTGCTCAGGTCCCTTCTTTGACATTTTTAAAAATGGGAAGACAACTAATGTAAGGTGTCCTTCAAACTCCTTTTTGGTCTTCTGAAGTTGTATCATGTTTTCAGATACCTCTTGACCATATAACGCCTTAATTGCATCAATTACAGATGCACAGAGTCTCTTTTCTATCTTCATTTCTCTCTTTTCTTGTTATTTTAATGTGCAAAGATAAAAATAATCAACGTAATTATTTATCTATAAAAGCAATAAAAACAACTCCATATAATTAACTATATATTAAAGTGATAATTAACTCCAACCATTACCCACAAACCCGGTTGTGGAACATTTCCATAATCAAAGTACTCTTTATTGAAAATATTGTTAGCTTGCACCCACAGTTTATAATTCTCATCATTCCAAACCACTTTGGCATCAAATAGTGAGTAAGGTTTATAATCTGCTTTACCAACAGGATTTTTATTCTCGTATACAATGAAATTTCCCTCTCTGTCTTGCCAACGAAAAGAGCAGTTTCCCTCAAGTTTATTCCATATTTTAGAGTCTATGCGTACAACAAATTTATGTTTGAGATATTCCAATGAGTATTGTGAAACTTCGTTAGGTTTCTCTTTTTTATCTTGATTTATAAATGAGTATCCCAAATAAATGCTTTTCAATAAAGAATTCATTTTAATTATATCTTCAAAGTCTACTGTAGCTCCCACTTCAACACCTGTAGAATTGATTTTTGTATGATTAATCGAGTGCCACACCTCCTCATCTACACGCTTTACCCAATCGATTAAATTTTTCCCTCTATGATGGAAAAGAGCTACCGTAGCATTTATTGATTGATCTGTATATTTCACCCCCAATTCATAAGCACTCATCTCCTCAGGTTTCAACTGTTTATTCCCTATATGTGTTTCATTGGTTGTATAATAGAGTTCAGTAAACGTGGGAAGCCTCAACGAACTGTTCCATGAGGTAAAAATTTTGAATTGCTGATTGAATCTGTACGATACATCTACACCGGGATATAATTTAAACCCACTTTCATACATACTATTTCTCGTCGCCATTACACCGGCCGACAAAGTGAATCTGTTTAGCAATATATTATGCTCAATATGGAAACTAAGGTTTGTCCTGTCTAATCCTTTAGTGTATTTCCTGTCGTAACCTGCTATATCTTGAGGATTTTGTAAAGGCTCTCCAAGTATTGTACTTTTTATATTCTCATCCCGCATCTCTGCTCCTACCGCAGTTTTACCTAATACTGATGTGAAATATGCATTAAGGTTTACTCCCCAAATATCTGTACTATGAAAGTTGAATGGAACTATCTCTTCACTTCCCTTTATAAGTTCAAACCTATCATCACCTCTAGTCCAATATAACACCGGTTTGAATTGAACTTTACCTTTACTCATCGCCTGAATTGATGTGAAGATTTTACGAGTATGTTCAAACTGATTATCAAACTTTGCACTATAGAAAGTATTTGAACCTAAGTTTTTATCACTAAACCCTGCCGACCACTGAACATCGGCTACTGAATTCGATAATAAGCCTTGATAATATAGTCGTGCAGCATTGAAATTAGCGTTAAGTTTACCTTGGCTGTTTCGAAGATGACCATCACTACGATTGTAGTTTGCTGAAATCATATTAATAATCTTCTCGGTTGACAAGTTTAATTTCGCACCCCCATTTACACTGCCGTAAGAACCTAAAGAAGCAGATACATCGATAAAACTATTTATCTCTTTCTTGGTAACAATATTAATAGCTCCAAGCAGTGATGAGGTACCATATACCCTTGATGCAGGACCCTCGAGAATCTCTATTCTCTCTATATCGTTGATATCTACAGGCAGGTCTACAGCATTATGTCCCGTTTGAGGGTCACATATATTTACGCCATTTAGCAGTATAGTTATTTGGTCATGATTGCTACCTCTCAAGGAGATATCGGTCTGCATGCCCTGCCCTCCCCTTTGCCGCACATCTACACCTACAGCCCACTTCAATAGGTCGTTAACACTCTGCGCAGGGGCCTGCGCAATTGATTTACGGTCGATCAAAGTAACCATTCTTGCACCTTGACTAATAGTTAGTGGCGCTCGTGATGCGGTTACTTCAACCTCTTCCAGCTCATACTCTTTCTCATTATTATCAGTTTTGGAGTTAGCCTGAGCTTTAACCTCCTGAGGAGTTGCGTATGTTAGCATACCAACAAGCAGTACGCCAATATTTATCTCCTTACCGATGCTTTTGAAAATAGAATAAGATTGGTTTGAGAAACGGCGAAAAAGAACTTTTTCACTCTCTCTTCTCTTTTTCTCTTTCATGGTTAATAATTAAATTTTCATCTTCAAATAGTGAAGAAGTCTCAATATGGTACAAATAAAAAAGCGGTATAAATATACCGCTTTTTCAATTCATTAATATCTTTTCTTAACCTTTCGGTCAATAAACTCTTTATTGATCAAACTCTATTATTTCTTCTTCAATGAGTCAGGAGAAACAAGTTTATAAAGTTTATCGCTTGGACGAACCTTTTCAGGAACTTTGAATGAAACACGTTCACCCTTATTGACTACCTCAACCGATTTAAGATCTACACGTGGGTCATCAAGAGTAAGGAATAGTGCACCGGTTGTAGGTCCTGTTATAAGAAGTTTCTCACCATTCTTTATCTCACCTGCTTCAATAAGGAATTCAGCCACACCGATATTCGAGAAGTGTTTGATAGCTTTACCCACATAAACTTTTCGTTCTGTTGCTTCGGAACCATAATTTTTACTCCATTCGCCAAGTCTCTGTCCAAGGTAATAACCATTCCAGAATCCTCTGTTGAAGACAGTTCTCAATCTTTGATCCCACTCTTTAGTCTTCTCCTCGTTGAAAGTGCCATCAAGACAAGCCTGGATAGCTTCTTTGTAACACTCAACTACTGTACGCACATATTCAGGACCTCTTGCTCTACCTTCAATCTTGAACACTCGTACACCGGCTTCAATCATCTCGTCCATAAAGTGAATAGTCTTCAAATCTTTAGGCGACATGATATATTTATTATCCACCTCAAGTTCTATATCGCTCTCGTTATCTTTTACCGAGTAACCTCTTCGACAAATCTGGTTACATGCACCTCTATTTGCCGACACATTCATCTCATGAAGGCTCAAGTAGCACTTTCCTGAAACAGCCATACAAAGAGCACCATGACAGAACATCTCGATACGTACTAACTCACCATTAGGACCTTTAATCTGTTCATTCTGGATAGCGTCATAAATTTTACGCACCTGTTTTAAGTTCAACTCACGAGCAAGTACCACTACATCAGCAAATTGAGCATAGAATTTCAGCGCTTGTGCATTACTGATATTCAATTGAGTAGATAGATGCACCTCTTGTCCTACCTCCATACAGTATGACATTACAGCAACATCGGCAGCAATAACAGCACTGATTTTAGCCTCTTTCGCTGCATCTACAATTTTACGCATCAACTCAATATCCTCATCGTAAATGATAGTGTTGATTGTAAGATAGCTTTTTATGGAATGTTCCTCACAAATTTGTGCTATTTCACGCAAATCATTGATAGTAAATGTGTTTGCTGAACGAGCTCGCATGTTCAAACTCTCTATTCCGAAATAAATTGAGTTGGCACCTCCCTGAATAGCAGCAGCTAAAGCTTCACGAGAACCCACAGGAGCCATTATTTCGAAATCTTTTATATCATGTTTCATATTCTTATCATTTTTATGTCTGCAAAGGTAGAGTTTTTTCTGTACTTTTGCAGTTAAATGAATGTTAGAAAATGAAAATACGCAATATTGACTTAGGCAAATATCCTATTTTACTTGCTCCAATGGAGGATGTTACCGATCCTGCTTTCCGTCTGTTATGCAAGGAGTTTGGTGCCGATATGGTATATACAGAATTTGTGTCAAGTGATGCACTTATCCGATCTGTAGGCAAGACAATGCAGAAACTTAACATCAGTGATGCAGAACGTCCTGTTGCAATTCAGATTTATGGTAGAGAGACCGATGCTATGGTTGAAGCTGCAAAGATTGTTGAACAAGCTAACCCTGACATTCTTGATCTAAACTTTGGTTGTCCTGTAAAAAGAGTTGCAGGAAAAGGTGCAGGTTCAGGCATGCTTCAAAATATTCCTAAGATGCTCGAGATAACAAAAGCTGTTGTCGACGCTGTGAATATACCTGTTACAGTAAAAACCAGACTTGGATGGGATAACAATAGTAAAGTTATCGTCGAACTGGCCGAGCAACTGCAGGATTGTGGCATTGAAGCTCTTACTGTTCATGGCAGAACACGTGCACAGATGTATACAGGTGAAGCCGACTGGACTTTGATAGGAAAGATTAAGGAGAATCCACGAATGCACATTCCTATAATTGGTAATGGTGATGTTACATCGCCCGAACGAGCTAAAGAGTGCTTCGACAAATATGGTGTTGATGGAGTAATGATAGGAAGAGCAAGTTTTGGCCGTCCTTGGATATTCAAGGAGGTAAAACACTATTTAGAAAAAGGCGAAGAAATCGAGCCATTATCTTTCGATTGGAAACTCAATATCCTTCGCCGACAAGTTCAAGAAAGTGTTAATTTACTCGATGAGCGTCGAGGAATCCTTCATGTTCGTCGTCATTTGGCTGCTTCTCCTATATTTAAAAATATCCCAAATTTTAAATCTACAAGGATAGCTATGCTTCGCGCCGAGAGCATTGAAGAATTATACTCGATACTCGATTCTATAAGAAAGATTTATGATTTATGAAAATTTATTTTCTTATATCTATCTGTGCAGGATTTCCTGAGAAGGATATATTTCCTGCACTTGATCTTGACCCTTTGATTGATTGTGAAGCATAGCATTTAATATCACCTGCAGAACTTGCTCTAGCCTCAACAACTTTAGCTTTTAAATCACTAGCATTAATATCACCGCTACTTGATGCATTATAATAAGCAATGTTACAAACGCCCGAAAGGGTTACATCACCTGAAGAAGATGAGTTAGATCTAACATCTTTACATTCTAACATGTTCAATTTAAAGTCACCCGAGCTATTGCATTCAACATTCAAGTTTTCACACTTTACATTACCCAATAATATATCACCACTACTTGATGAAGAGGCATCTAATGTTTTACAATGAACATCTCCTCCCTTAATATCTCCACTACTAGAAGCACGCAAAGATACATTTCCGTTGTTATTTAATCCATTCTTTAAAATCACATCACCACTACTCGATGCGCTCAACATATCTACAGCTGGTGCACTAACACGAACCTCCATCTTATGTGGGCCTACACTTGTAATTCGTGTATTATCTTTCATCCTTACATTCAATACATCACCCTTAACTTCCACTACTATATATGGTAAGATATTATCGGAAGTAAAAATTTCAACATTTCTATCGCCTGATGTTTGTGTATAAATAACATCTATAGAACAACTTGTAGATATCCCCTTGAAATCTCCAACATTAACTTTCTTGGATACATAGTTTTTACTTGGAGTAACTCCTTGTCCAACAATATTAATACAACTACCTGCTGTCACTAATAAGCAGACAAGTAAAGTAAAACTGATAATTAACCTTTTCATACTACTTTTATTTTTATGAGTTATTTCTATTTTAGACGAACAGTTGAGAGTAAAAGTTGCAATAGCATTTAAATAAAATAAGAAAATTTTAAAAATAGAGATAATAAAGTGATATTGTATAAAATAATATTCGCATATATTGCTCATAATAAACAACATATGCGAATATACAACTATTTTGAAAAAAATAGTTAGTTTATTATTTTTCCGAAAAGTAAAGTATAAATCTCATCATTTAAATTTATATCCTCTAAAATCTCCTTTAATATCAGGTCCGAAGTAGAATCCGGGTTGAGTAGGTTGATTATAAGCTACATTTTGCGTTGCAATACTTATACGATATACAGGGTCTTCCAAAAACGTATGAAAACGATATTTTGTCTCTATTGGTGATACATACAGATGTAAAGAGCAGTTATCTTTACTACGCATAAGCACCTCTTCACGCCAATCGCCTATTATATCACCTTGAAGAGAAGGATTTGACTTTGTCCCATTATTTGATAAACATCCTTCAAAGGTAAACAGAGGTTTGCTCACCTTTTCCTCCCAATCATATTTACTCACCACATTCTTATCAAGAAGTTCTCTTAGTAAGTCTCCATCCCACCAAACTGCCATATTAACGGACATCCCTTTAATACTAGGATTTATAACTTCACCCTTAACATTACGAATTCCATCGGAAGCATATGACCACATTTCAACACCCCTATTTGTAGGGTCAATATCTGCTGCCATACATCTACCAACATCATCACTACTTTTAATCTGGAAAATCACCTCACCTGTAGCAGCATTTCTGAAACTTGTTCCATCCTTTTTATTTTCATGACATCCCCAAACATGCAACTCTTTTATATC
>JAEZKJ010000137.1 GCA_023415545.1 Bacteroidota bacterium | reverse complement strand
GGTACTCTTGATGGTGGAGGTACAAAAGAAGATTGGTGGGCTATGTGCGGTGCCGTTCACTATGGGTGGAAAGAAGGTACTGTATCACAGCGTATTGGCCGACCACAACTCTTTAAATGGGCAGAAGCCGGAACTCCTTTGGAAAAAAGAGTTATGGGTGATGGATATGGCATGCGCCCACAGTTAGTGAATTTATATAATTGTAATGATGTACTTATTGAGGGGATTAAATTGTTACGTTCACCTTTTTGGGTTATTCATCCTCTGTTATGTACAAACATTACAGTACGTAATGTTACTATAGATAACGATGGTCCCAATGGCGATGGTTGTGACCCTGAATCATGTAAAAATGTGCTTATAGAAGGATGCTATTTTAATACAGGTGATGATTGCATAGCTATTAAATCAGGTAGAAACGCTGATGGACGTAAATGGAATATCCCTAGTGAAAATATTATTGTTAGAAATTGCATTATGAAGAATGGACATGGTGGAGTAGTGGTAGGTAGCGAAATTTCAGGTGGATTAAAAAATCTTTTTGTTGAAAATTGTAATATGGATAGTCCCATGCTTGATCGAGTTATTCGTATTAAAACCAATACTTGTCGTGGAGGAGTTATTGACGGTGTTTACGTTCGTAATATAAAAGTTGGTTCTTGTAAAGAGGCTGTTTTAAAAATAAACCTAAATTATGAGTCAGGTGAAGTTGCGAAAAGAGGATTTTATCCTATTGTACAAAATGTTTTTCTCGAGAATGTTACTAGTAATAGCAGCCAGTATGGTATTGTTATAGATGCTCTTAATGACTCGACAATGGTGAAAAATATTGTTGTACGAAACTCTATTTTCAATAATGTGTCTCAATGTGGAAATAAACTATTGGGACGTATGGAGAATGTTAAGATTGAGAATTTATTATTAAATGGGGTAATTACTCGTTAACTATTATATGCTTGATACTGTCAATTAAATCATTATATCGGTATTATTTATTTATATTATCTCAATAAATTATTCATTTATCACTGTGATTTATCTATTTCACACTGTGAAACGGATAAATCACAGTGTGAAACAGATAAATGACATCGTGAAATAGATATTTACTCGAAAGAGTGTGATGTGTACTGGAAAGAGTTTACAGTTTGTTTCTTTAATCCTAACCAATTTTACTCAAAAAAGTTTTAATCCTATATTAGTTTACTATTTATATTTAATAGGTATTAATCTTACTACACTGTTGAGACCTGAAAGCATTGGTTGCCAATCTTTATAAGTAACATCTTTATAATTTATATTGACAACATTTATTTCATTGAAAATTCTCCATTTTTCGCCTCTCTTATCCATATTGGAAATTCTATTTGCAGGTAAGTTAGTGACGATTATTTCAATCTTGTTTTCTCCTTTATGTAGTAACCATTTCCCAACTTTTATTCTATAAGGTGCAGCCCACACTGTACCTACATAGTTGTCATTTATTAAAACTTTGGCACTTTCACGGACATCACCTAAATCAATTATCCAATCGTCGGCTGTGATTTCAGGAAGAGATATTCGATTTGTGTAACTAGCTGATGCCATATTAATCTTGGCACTTTTATTATCTAATTCAGTCCAAGAAGTAGGGGTATCAATATTGAAAACACCTTCTATAGCCGGTTGACTATCTTTAAATTGTAATTTCCATCCATGATCAAGTAATTGTACTTCAGATTGTTCTTCTAAATATTTCCAACTCTCTACATTGTTCAAAGGTTTGTTGAATGTCTGAGCGATAATACTCTCTCCTGATTTTAATTGAAGATACAACTTTGTTTTCCCATCTTCTACTATAGTAGCTGCTTTCCCTTTTTCACCATTCATAGGATTAAATAACATTGCCTCTGTTTCGTTTACCGATAGAGTCAACCAGCCATCAAAACCTTTATTCTGAAGAGATGAAATAAAGTAGTGGTGACCATTTTCATTCTTTCTACGTATGTATTGCAAGCCATATTTTCTATTCATCTCCTCGCTTGGTATGCCACTTTGGTTTAAAACAGAGAAATAGTCTGTGCCGGTAATAATCTTTCCTTTCCCACAATCAGAATTTATAGTTTTATTGAATGGTACATCAGGTAATTGCTTCTTTATTATATCAAACTCACTTTTTCTCTGTGCCCATTTATTAAATCCCGGAACATTATCAGGATAATTCTCCAAGAAGATTATAGTAGCCCCTTTTTCAGCCAAGTTCGTAAGTTGTTGTAATACTTTTGGTGGCATAAATTTAACAGCAGGGATTATGATAGCTTTATAAGCTGTACCTCCTGTTGTAACTAATTTACCATCTTCACACTTCATACTCATAATATATTTGTCGGATATGTAATCGACATCATAACCACATTTCACTATAGTATTTACACTCTTAATAAATTTAGGAGCCTGTTTTTCCATGTCATGTATTGAGAACTGAAGCAAGCGTCCCGGCTGTTCCTGCCAAATATCATATACCGGTAAGTACACAAGCATATCATTGTCAGGTGTTCCCATTTGTAGGAAAGATTGACATTTTGTAATATAATCAAAAAATGAAGGCGCATCTCTCCAAATACTATTTGTAGGCGACATATCAATAGATGCATAAAACTTCCATCCCGGCCATTTGGCATCTTTTGGAGAGTAAGCAGTTCCATGGAAAAACATGTGATTAACACCCGATATAAACATTAGATCCATATCCGGTTTACACTGTGATAAAGATGTTCTAAAATGTTCCGTCAACCACGTAAATGTTTCGGAAGAGGTGAATTTTTTGCCGGTGATATGTGCAGCTGACGAAGCATATTTCAACATTGATAGATCGGAGTCATTTTTCCTAGTGAGTGAATCACTACGTAATCCTTTTATATTGAACTGGGATAATCCAAAGCCTTCACATTCAGGAATATCAACAGCAGCATATGTATCAACCAGATTGGACGGTGAACCATGAGCTTGATTGCGTGTTATGCTGCCATTTGAATGAGCCCATTCACTCCATTGTGATGTAAAGTTTTCTATAAGTAAATCGGATATTGTCTCACGGTAATCGCATATTATTCGTGCTGTAATGTCATCTCTATTTTTAGAGATAAATTCAGGAAAATATTGTTCAAGTTTATAACCTCTTCTTTTATAGAACTCTTTTAAGAAATCAGGAGTCCAATCAGCGCCATATACCTCATATGAATCATTGAAAAAAGTATGAGGATATTCACTATTGCTCTCCTTGAATGCTATATCAAAGTTCTTTAGGTAACTCTTTACAGCTCGCTTATCAAAGTGGTTCATAACATAACCTTCACCACCGGGAGCAGCACGTTTCACCTTTTGTAACGTTTTTCCAATATATAGAACAATAATTTGCCAATCACCTTTAGGTGCCTTCCAATACAACTTTCCGTCGTTGGCAAATGATGTGATGTCTAAAGATTTTTTCTTGTCGTTGTAAGCCATTACTTTGCTAAGTATAGCTATTCCTTTCTGTTTTGCATCATCCACCTCTATATTTAAACTTATTGATTCACCTCCTTTTATGTTATAGCATTGAAAAAGAGCTTTAGTTGCTGCATCCTCAATCTTAACATTAGGCCCTCCAAATGGCCAACCTGTTCCGGTGTTCATGTCAATCTCTACACCTAAACGTTTTCCTTCGTCTAATGTGTATTGTAAAATCTCCATCCACTTTTTACTGAGGAAGGGAATGTTGTTTTTATCATTATTCTGAACACCATAAATAGGAGTTATCTCGACACCTCTCAAGCCTGCTTTAGCATATTGTTCTAAATTGTATGTTAAGTTTTCTTTGTCAACTGCGCTGCCAAGCCACCACCATCGCGCTGCAGGATATGCTTCCCCATTAATTTGAGGCCACTCTTGTGCATGTAGAGTATAAGCAGAAAAAGCAAGTGAGAAGAGTAAATATTTTATTTTCATGACTAATTTTGTTTTACATTGTTGGTGTTATAAGATATTCCATCAAGAGAAATATCCCTATACTTTATATTATCAGCATCATCAGTCACAAAAAGCTCTCTACCATCTTCTTTTTGAAAATAAAAATTTACGTTATTAAACGTAACTCCTTTTGCATGACGAATATAAAAACCTTTGGCAGGTATAGTACCAAACATCCACGGCTCAGGATATATCTTCTCCTGTTCAAGAGGTTTTCTCTGGCCATCTTCTTTGCTAAATCCACCTTGATAATATATATTTATATTGGATAGTGTGATATCTTCAATTATACCTCCGGGTATACCTGATATTATTGATGAGTATCTTGAGTCAGCATTGAATACATTTATATTACTAATAATAATTCTTTTCATTGAACCAACTTTAGTACCTTGTGGGCTTCTCATTCGTGCGCCTAATCTTAAGAATATTGGTGAGTTAACAATATCTCTCATCGTAATATTGCTAATAACTAAATCTTCAACTTTACCTCCATCAACACTCTCAATAGCTAATCCTCGGCATCTTTCGAATATACAGTTATTGATAGCTATATTTTTAAATCCCCCACTTGACTCAGTACCAAATTTAATTCTACCTGTAACAAATCCATGATCGGGTGCTTGAGGTTCATCACGTTGCCAAGTGCAATCAAGCATTGTTCCTCTATCATAACCACTGACAAAACAATCAGAAATGGTTACATTTTCAGTATCTTTAAAATATCCTAGAGCATATGATGATTTCAGTACAATAGCATCATCCCAAGGTGAGTTTACACTGCAGTTTGATATCCGTACATTTTTACAACAATCAATATCAAATCCATCACGATTGGTATCTACCTTCACATTTATTATGCTCATATTGTCAACACCTGTAGCTAATAGACCAAAATGTCCACATTTAAGCATTGAAAAATCTTTTAATGTAACATTTTTACATAGTTTTAAACTTATAGCTTTATTACCTACACCCTTAAGTCTGCTCTCCTCACGTGTGAGTCCTTTTCCATAAATTAATCCCGGACCGCTAATAGTGATATCTTCTAGTCCTATGCCATAAATTAATGAGTTTTTCCAATGACTATGACCAAAATCTTGATACATGTTGTGCTCATTCTCCTCGGCAGTATCATACCCATCAAATTGTGAAGGAAAGGCTGCGATAATTTTAGCACCTTGCTCTAGGTATAAATTAATGTGACTAGCTAGTCGGATAGAGTAGCAAAGATATTTACCAGCAGGGAAATATATAGTACCTCCACCATTATTTGATGCTATTTCTATAGCTTTATTTATATATTGAGAGTCGATATTTTTACCATCGGCTTTAGCTCCATAATCCTTTACATTATATACTTTTGCTTCAACCAATAATGGAAGAAGGCAAATAATAGATATTATAACTTTTTTCATCATTGTTTTATCTCTTTTGGCATTAATTTAAATTTACACAGATAGTCTGCATTTCCATACATAGTGTGTTCAGAAGATAAATTCCAAAATCCATCTTTTGAGTTCGAATTTTTATCCCAATCGATTATAGCCCAACAGAGTCCTATACTGTTTCCCTCCTTTAAAAGAGTCTGTTTTGATAATTTAGGACCATTGGCATCAGCATGATCAAAAGGTGTGATATAAAATTCAAGGGTGAGTATCCCTGGCTCTCCCTCACTAAAAGAGTAGTCATAAGCATAATCGGACCAAGGTTTCTGTTTTAGCCAAACTTGTGGCCCCCATAGCATGCACCAATCTTCTTTATGGGCAGGAGTAAAAATATGGTAATTCTGAGCATGACATCCGTGAAAATTAAACCATGCTTGCCAAACATCTTTAGGCGCAGTAGGGTGGAAACGGTCTATAAATGGTCCTCTGGATGAATCACCATCGACAACGACTTCAAAGATATCTGTATTAAGTGAGTTTTCACTAAAACGCCACCAGTTGTCATATGCTTGATAAAGTATGTAGAGCTTTTGTGTATGCTCATTCCATCCTACTTTAACATTAACTTTTAAACTGTTTTCATTTGGTCCTTTATGTTTCCCTTCATCTTCTTTTAATTGGTGATAATCAATGTCATACTCTTCGGGTATACATTTCCAATCATCACTATTACCATCAATTACAGGTATATCAGTGTCTGAAAACTGATATATTTTGAATTCCTGAGCTGAGATAGAATTAAAGATAAAAACATAGAAAATAATGATATAATTATATTTCATGATAGATATTATTTGAGTGACTTATTGAAAAGTTCTTCCAGCATAAAATAGTTATAATCGGCTTTGTTATTCTGCTTATACAGACATATATATATAGGTTTATCATCTTCTATTTTAAATATTGATGATATTGTTGTTGCGTCACTTTTCTTTCCCGAATTAATATGTTCCAATGGAGTTGTCTGTTTATGTGCATTTGAAAGTAACATTTCACTACCTTCGGGTACAATTCCACACACTGTTTGTAATTTCATCACTTCACCATAGTATACAGTAAAACTATTTCCTTCGGTACTATACACATTGTCTTTGCACTCTTTGGGTTGAATAAGATCGCTTTCTGCAAAATTGTTCTTACCACTACATCCACCAAAAGCCCAACAAAACATACTGTTCTCAGGCATTTGTAAGCTTTTAACCTCTATTATAATACCTTTTGTATCGAGTAGTTTATGTATATTTAGTTGAACCTTTCCTTTAGCCCAGTTTTTGTTTTCTATTATATAACTATTTCCATTTTTTTCAATTTTACTTTCATCCAACCACCAACTATTATCATTACAAATAACGCCTAATCGAATAGTTCCAGCTCCATCATCTAATCTTAATGGTAAATTTTGCGCAATGCTATTAATATGGAATAGTGAGAATATTATTAATAGTTTTATAAATAGATTCTTGTAATTATTCATGATTAATTCTACTAGTTTTTTGAAGAGTGATTGATAATCTTTAATTCCCATCAGGTTTTTCAATCTCAGTAAAAGGACTATTATTCCATCTGAATTTTGCTATTTCATCAGGGTAAGCAGGATTATACTCATTATAATCTTCCCGTAGATATTTTATAATTGGAAGATTTGCTTTTTTCATCCCCTCAATAACACATTTTGATATTTGATATGCTCCATAAGGATTAAAATGTGTGTTATCTGCTAACTCACTGGTTTGTCCCGGATATGAACCGGCAGAGTAGTGGACAAATGCTTTTTTTGAATTCTCTTCGCCCAAAGCTTCGTATAATGTTCTTGTCATCTGATGCAAATCAATGAGTGGAATATTTTCTTTCTCAGCAAGAAAACGTATAGCTTCAGGGAAATCTTTATGTGTATCCATAATCTTTCCATTTTTATCGAAACTGCGTCTCTGTGTTGGTGTAACAAGAATTGGATAAGCTCCTTTTAACTTTGCTTCATCAATAAAAATCTTCAAACTCGTCATAAAGGAATAATAAGCTCCTTTACCTGGACCGCTCTGCTTTTGATCGTTGTGACCAAACTCCATAAAAATATAGTCACCTTTTTTCATCTGAGTGAGTGCTTTTTTCAATCGACCTGCTGCTATAAATGTATTTGCACTCTCTCCCGATTCTGCATAATTGGCAAAGCATATGCTATCATTGAAAAATCGCGTAATCATTTGCCCCCAACTTGCCCATGGTTCATTATCTTGATCAACCACTGTTGAATTTCCACACAGGAATATTGTAGGCACACTATCCACTCTTTCAACAATTAATTCAGATAGAAGAGGAGAGTCTCCATTGAATTCCAAAGTCAACTTATCATCCCAGTTTAATTTTTTATTCTCACGAGGTTTAATATTTACATTCTCTTTTTCGGATATATGTCTGTTCCTCTTATTGATTACAAAGGAACATTTTTTCAACTCTCCTTTTTTAGTTTCAATATTTTCAAAAAATAGTCTTCTTGATTCACCTCTTATAGATGTTTCGGCCTTCCTCTTTTTACCTCCAATAATGGCTGTAATATGGTAATTACCATCAGGAAGAGCTATTGAGAAGAAAAACGGTTCAACATCATTTACCTTTATTGATTTCAGCAAATCAAATCCATATTTATTATTTACAGAGAATGTGTCGTTTTCACCAATTTTTATATATCCACTTTTTACCTTTTTACTATCAGTGAAATCAAACTTATATGTTTGTGCTTCTGTAATTAAGGAAAATAAGATACAGAATATAGATATTGTTGTAATTCTCATATATTAATTGATTTTTGGTTTTAACTCATCAGGTGATTCGTTTGTATAACTCTTTATTTTCTCAGAACTTTTTGTGAAAAGATCACCAATATTTTGAGGTGTTATAGTGTATTTTGGTCGGAATTGATCAGAATTCATATAATCAAGAATGGCTTTACGCAATTGTCGTGCTACTACTCTCTCTTTAAGATTAGTAGAAATATCCATACTTGTCATTATAACTTTACCATTAAGGACACTTGCCTCAAAAAGTGTTCCTATTTTCCTGCTAATAAACCATGTGTCAATACTTTGAACTATGGGCTGAAAGTTAGAAGGAAAATCAGTAAACTGCATAACTTGTGCTCTGTTTAGAAGTTCCCACCACTGTAAGTTGCTATGATAATCAGTAGGGAAATTAACAAACATAGGGTGTTTAGGATTAACAAAGATGCCTGTGGTATGAGGAGGACGCATTTTGAACCATGATGTATTCCAAAATACAGGAGTAAATGTTTGAACTACCTCTTTACCATAACTTATTTTATCTGCAGCTGTAATAAGTACATTACCGCCATTATTTAATATTTCTATAGCTTTTTCATCGAGTGAATCGGTTGTATACACATCACCTTCCTCAATATCAACTTCTTCAGGATATACCCAGAAATTCCAATCATTAACAGCATCTGTACCTTTGATTTTCACCTCTAAATTTATCTCACCAGCTTTTTTGATTGAGGAAAGTGGAAATTCAATAGTTCCAACTTCATTCATATTACCAATCGGTATTTCGTTTTTATTTAATTCACCTCTATATAATATTTTACCATATTTATCTTTAAATGCGAACTCTATATTAGCATTTGAAATTGCCTCTTTACCAAAATGAGCAACTTCAATATCAGCTTTTATTGTGTCATTGTTTGTATAAACAAATTTGTCACTACGCATCAATGGAACTGTAGGCGAGCAAAATCTTCTCCATGTAGCTGCATCAATATACCCTTTTTCCTCGAAAAACACATCAAGAACACCTACAAGAGCTGTTCCTTGACCCGAATAATCATTTAAGGCTAATAGTTGGAAACCAGCAAAATCGGGTGTGCGAAGAGTTTTCTCAATCTCATATTTGTAGCATAACGCTTGTAACTTACCACTTGACATATTAAACCAATATGCAAGTTCACTCATATTGTTATCAGCTAAAATATCTTTAAATATCTCAAAGTTTTTTGCCTTATTTACGCCTGTATATTTATCAATTTCATTAAAATTAGGGAAAGCACACCATTGTCCCGTTTCGTGGGATACATATGGTTGTTTTACAGTGTCTATGCGATTTTGAAAGCGAAAATCATCATTAGTTGATGGTCTACTTTTTGCCCATGTTAATCCACGAGCACCGGCTTTAACATGATATTGACTATTAGGTTGCCATTGCCAACCATTACCTACTGAGGCTCCTGTATATACTCTTCTTTTATCACTCTGTTTCCAATAATCAACAAATTTGCTTACCCATTCAACCCATCGTCCACTTGGCTCATTACCACATGCAAGCATACAGTAAGATGGATAGTTACCATACTTTTTAGTTAATGCAATAGTTTCATCCATTAGATATTTATCTATTGGTTGACCTAAACCTAATTTAGGACCATGATTTGGCCAACTTGGCCCCTCAGGTTGAAGATAAAAACCAACTAAGTCGGCAGCTTTAAATGCTGCTTCCGGAGGGCAGAAGGAGTGAAAACGCATATGATTGAGTCCATAACTTTTACATATATTGAAAACTCTTTCCCAACTCTCAACATCCATAGGTGCATATCCTGTTAGAGGAAAATCACAGTTCTCTACTGTTCCACGAAGCATGGTTTTGCGTCCGTTTACATAAAACCATTTACCCTCAATCTTAAACTCACGCATACCAAACTCTACCTCTTTGATATCTCTTTTTTTACCTGAAGTAAGAGTAGCTTTAAGTTTATATAATGCAGGGTTAAACTCATCCCATAGAAGCATATCATCACCAAAAGGGACTATTATTTCAGTAATCGTTGATGCCTGAGTGAGAGATAGTTTTTGTTTAACAGGAGAAACTATATGTTCTTTTTCTGAATTAAAACTCTTTGCCGAAAGCTCTATATCAGCTTTACCATTACCTTTAATTACCACTTTAACAAGAGCCTGTTTCTTCTCTACATCCGGATATATCTGTATGTCATCAATGTATGTTACAGGCGTACTGTTAAGAGAAATTTCACCTACAATACCATTCCAGTTGCCTTGAGTTTGATCGGTAATACTATGTGAATCAGGTCCTACATTAATATCTTTTATTCTATTATCTATTCGTATTGCAATTCTACATTTTCCATTTTTTATGAATTTAGTAATATCATATTCATGAGGTACGCACAAACTGTTTTGCATACCAACTTGCAGCCCATTTATCCATAAAGTAGATTTTATGTGTGGACGTTCTAGAAATAGAGTTACTCGATTACCAATCCATTGTGATGGTATATTTACCTCTTTTATATACCATGCTACTCCAACATAATGACGATCGGGAGTGAGAAAAAAGGGAAATTTAATGTTACCTTCTTTACGATATTTCTCCATATATGGATTATAATAGTAGGAGCTATCATACAAACTACCTGTCCATTTTGTTTGCGCTGTTACAATATCACCTTTCAATTTTTCAGGCATTGAACCGGGAAGATTGATGTTATCATTAAGTTTTTTATTAAACCATTTATCTTTAATACCTTCATCATTTCTATCAATCGAGAAGTCCCATTTACCGGATAAGTCAATTCTGTTTTGACCATGACCGGAAAAGTAAAACATCATTAGAAAGATTGCAGATAGAAGTTTCTTCATAATATTATAAATTTTAATTAATAAGCTAATGTACTGGTAATTTCTTTTTCAGTAAATAGAATGTAGTACATAAAGATGGAATATCGTATAAAATCGTACAATATTCCATCTTTTAAATTAAAAAACATAAAAACTAATATGTTTCTCTTTATATATTTGTTATGAAAAACTTAAAATAATAAAAAAGTTATATGCTTTAGAAATTATTCATGTACCTACAAATCATAAATATTTTATTATAATGAAAAACTATTTTATCAGATCGTTATTATTTACTATTATCTTTTATTTTGGATCTTCGGAAGCTAAAGCTCAGAAGAGTTGGTTTAATGATAAAGATTTAACTATTACAGGAGTATATTATTACCCTGAACATTGGGATGAGGAACAGTGGGAGAGAGATTTTAAAAAGATGAATCAATTAGGATTTGAATTTACACACTTTGCAGAATTTGCATGGGCTCAGCTAGAACCAGAGGAGAATAAATTTGACTTTACCTGGCTGGATAAAGCTGTAGCTTTAGCTGCAAAGTACAATTTAAAGGTTGTTATGTGTACTTCAACAGCCACTCCTCCTGTATGGTTATCCCGAAAGTATCCCGAAATTTTATTAAAAAATGAGGATGGAACAATTGTCGATCATGGAGCTCGCCAGCATGCATCATTTGCGTCACCTCTATATAGAGAATTAGCTTTGAAAATGATCGATAAGTTGGCTGCTCATTATGGTAATGATACACGAGTAATTGGTTGGCAACTTGATAACGAACCTGCTGTTCAGTTTGATTACAACAGTAAAGCAGAATTAGCATTCCGTGATTTCTTAAAGAAAAAATATGAAAATATTATTGCTTTGAATGAGGCATGGGGAACGTCTTTCTGGAGTCAGAAATATTCTACATTCGATGAAATAACATTGCCAAAGACTAAGCAGATGTTTATGAATCATCATCAAATATTAGATTACAGACGTTTTGCTGCATCTCAAACAAATAATTTCCTCGATGAGCAATGTAAATTAATCAAGAAGTATGCCAAAAATCAGTGGGTTACAACAAATTATATTCCTAATTATGAAGAGGGACATATAGGAGGTACTCCTTCTCTTGATTTCTCCAGCTATACACGATATATGGTTTACGGAGATAATGAAGGAGTAGGACGTAGGGGATACAGAGTAGGAAATCCATTAAGAATAGCTTTGGCAAATGATTTTTTTCGTCCAATAAATGGTACTTATGGAGTAATGGAGTTACAGCCTGGACAAGTAAATTGGGGCTCTATTAATCCTCAACCACTTCCTGGAGCTGTTAGATTATGGTTATGGAGCGTGTTTGCTGGTGGCAGTGATTTTGTTTGTACTTACAGATATCGTCAGCCTCTTTATGGTACTGAACAATATCATTATGGCATTGTAGGAACAGATGGAGTAACAGTAACTCCCGGAGGGCATGAATATGAACAATTTATTAAAGAGATTAAATTTCTTCGTGAAAACTTCAAACCACGTGATGTAAAACCTAAGGAGTACTTAGATCGTAAAACTGCAATTCTTTTCAATCATGAAAACTCATGGAGCATTGAAAGACAGAAACAGAATAGTACATGGAGTACAATGGGACACGTGGATAAATATTATCGTACACTAAAATCTTTTGGGGCTCCTGTTGATTTTATAACAGAAAATAAAAATTTTAACGATTATCCTTTTGTTATTGCACCTGCATATCAAATGGCAGATAAAGAGTTGGTAAATCGTTGGATTGACTATGTAAAACAGGGTGGCAACCTTATTCTTACTTGTCGTACAGCTCAGAAAGATAGATATGGACGACTTCCTGAAGCACAATTTGGTTCAATGATAAATGAGCTAACCGGTAATGAAATTGAATTTTATGATTTACTTCTTCCTGCAGAACCCGGGAAAGTGGTAAAAGGTGATAAGGAGTATAGTTGGAACAGTTGGGGCGAAATTTTGAAACCAAGTAAGGAGTCAAAAATATTGGCTACATATAAAGATGAATTCTATGAAGGAAAACCGGCTGCAACAACACGTACACTGGGTAAAGGTACAATTACATATGTGGGAGTTGATACGCAAGATGGATCTTTAGAAGCTGATATACTTAAAGAACTCTTTACACAGAAGAATATTGCTATTGAAAATTTACCTTATGGTGTGACTTTAGAATATAGAAATGGATTAGGAATTGTTATGAACTACTCAGATAAGAGTTACAATTTTGAACTTCCTAAAGGTGCTAAAATATTAATTGGAGATAATAATATTAAGACTGCCGATGTATTAGTATTCTCATTTAAGTAGTTATTTATTATATTATTGATAATAAAATTTATTTGTTGTGTATAATAGTCCGGAGTAATTAATTTTATTCCGGAC
>JAEZKJ010000122.1 GCA_023415545.1 Bacteroidota bacterium | reverse complement strand
GTTTCCACTCCTTTGAGTTAATGTCCAACTCCCTTCCGACCAAGAGCTGGCTTTCACCCATTGAACTATTGTCAATGATTTCAACTAATATTTTTTGGTATTCACCTCGTGCCCATACTGAGAATCGATATTCTGCATTTTGTTTAACTCCCAGTCCAAAAAAACCTTCGTTTTCAATACCGGTACGTTTGTGTGCATGTCCGGGATTTTCTAAACGAACATAATGAGGATTACGTACAAAAGGTCCATCGTTCATCAATTTTATATTGCCGAATGTACTCCATCCCATAAAGTTTTGTGGGAATTCAAATGATCGGTTTTTAATCATTTCTGCATAAAGACCACCATCAGCTCCATAGTTGATATCCTCAAAAAAGAGGCCATACATTGTAGATTGAATTTCTGATCCAATCTTATTTGTTTGCACTACCATTTGGTGTGCATTCTGTGCATTTAGCACCATACTTGCCAATATGACTAGGGCAGTCATCAATGCTTTGTGTAATTTCATGTATAATAAATATTTATGGTTTTATTTAAATAGATTTTATGTGCCATATTATTATGTGCTACAAATATCATTCTAATAAGATGAGTGATAGTGGACATAAGAGCATGATTGGTGGACAACTTTTAATTTGTATTCATTTTTTAATAAAAGAAGAATTGATATCTCATTAAAAAATATAATTTTGTCATACTATCAATTAGTCATTTAGACAAAAGATTATGAAAACACAAAAATTTAAACTAGTACTCTTATTTCTTTTTTTGGTCATTTCCGCTAAAGCTGAGAAAGCAGCTCATAAAGGAGCAGAACGATTCAATATAACACATCTTACTACCGACAATGGGTTATCACATAATTTAGTCGATGATTTATTAAAAGACAGCAATGGTTATCTCTGGGCAGGAACCGGAGGAGAGGGATTGGTCCGTTTTGACGGATATGAATTTATCTCTTTTAATATGGGTAGTGGTAAAGGACAATTAAGAAGTAACTTTATTCAGAAATTGATTGAAGACAATTTTCATCGACTTTGGATAGTTAGTGATGTTGGTATAGACATTCTAGATTTAAATAGACTGGATATTGTAAAAATAGATGACAGTAATAAATTGCTTAGCACAATACAAAAACAAACAGCTTCATATATCCACAATAGTAAGAATGGGAATATTTGGGTATGTTCAATGAATAAACTATTCAAAATTACCTTTCATAAAAATGGCATGGTTAATAAAGTGGTTGAAGTGTGTACTCTATCCGAAGGTGAAAGCATACATGCTATTTGCGAAGTTGATGATTATATATGGTTTAATTATAATAATGGTATTTATCGTATAAAGGAGTCAACGATCAAAAAACAAGAGCCTTCATCTATTTCTAAGGCTCTTCGATTACCTGATATATACATTACTGTTATTCGTAAAGCAACCAACGAAATATGGATAGGTAGCCATCAAGGATTATTTCGTTATAATATAGATACAGAACAGATAAAGCATTACACTCATAGAGACTCCGATATTAATAGCATTTCACAAAATATGATTACCGATATTGTTATTGCGGATGATAATTCTGTGCTTGTTGCCACCTTAAAGGGTATAAATTATTATAATTCAATGACCGATAACTTCGAACGAATTAATCGTAATCAGCCATTGCTACAAAGCAGCTTTATTGATGATAATAATTTGAACTGTAACTTTGTAAATTGTCTTTTAAATGATGGTGATATAATATGGGCGGGAACAGAGACAGGAGGAATAAATAAACTGAGTAAAAGGACTTTATTTATAAAGAATTATTATCATTTAAATGAACTTCCCGGAAGCCTTTCCATGAATCCTGTAAATGCAATATTTGAAGATAAAACAGGTTCTTTATGGGTAGGTACAGTAGAAGGAGGATTGAATAAAAAGACACCAAGCAGTGAATATTTTACACATTATACCACTTCCTATCCTGCATCTTTGACACACAATTCAGTAAGTTGCTTTACCACTGATAATAATGACCGCTTGTGGATAGGCACATGGGGTGGAGGCTTTGGATGGATAGATTTAAAAAGTAACAATATTCATTTCAATCACATAAGTTCAAAGGAATATGCCGATGCTTCTCTAGGATTTGTCGGAACACTTTGTTATGATTCTCTTAATCAAGTAATCTGGGTAGGTACAGGCGAAAAAATATATACATATGATTTGAATAGGAAAAAAATTGAAATACCATTATTCAAAGAAGATTTAGGAGGCATCGATGGTTGTACAGGTTATTTAATTGAGAATGGCACCTATCTTTGGATAGGTATTACGAAAGGACTTTGCAGAATAGACCTACGCACATATAAGAATAAAAAGTTGGAGTATAAATTATGGAAATACAAACTCGATAATCCTGAATCTAAATTAAACGAACGTGTTACCGATATCATTAAAACTCACGATGGTACTATTTGGGTATCAAGTAACGGATATGGATTTTATAAATCGTTTTTGAATAAGGACGGTACATATACTTTCAAGGGATATACAACTAATCAAGGATTAGCAAATAATAGCGTTAGGGGTATGGAAGAAGATAAAGAGGGTAGGATATGGATCTCTACGACCAATGGCCTCTCTTGCTTTGACCCTGAGAATGAATCATTTTATAATTTTACACGTAAAGATGGATTATTGTCAAACCAATTTTACTGGAATGCAATAGGGAAATCTAAAGATGGAGAGATTTATTTAGGTAGTATCAACGGATTGTCTATTGTAAAACCAACTATTGATGAAGGTAAATCGAAAACTGCTCCTATAGCTTTCACACATGTTCGTATAGCAGATAAAGAGATCATGATAAAGGAAAATGGAGTTAAAATGCATGAACGTGACAAATCCATATCTATTGAATTCGCTGCATTGGATTATAACGCTTCTAATCTTACAGCATACTCATATCGTTTAAAAGGTTTCGATGATAAATGGAAGAGAGTAACAGCTAATCATCGATTGGCAATATACACAAATTTAGGCTCAGGCGACTATACTTTTGAGATACGTTATGCTGCTGATGGTTCTAATTGGCAGCAAGAAAGTGCCATACTCAATATCCATGTAGAGCCATATTTTTACAAAACGATATGGTTTGGTATCTTGATATTGATATTAATTTTTATTGCAATATATGGTTTCATATCCTGGCGAATAAATTCATATAGAGTACAACAAAAGTTACTCAATATCAAAGTAGAAGAGAGAACTCGTGAATTGAAGGAACAAAATGCTAAGATAGTTCGTCAAAAAGAGCAAATTGTTGAAATGTCAAATAAAGTCCAAGAACTAACAGTGGATAAATTAGCATTCTTTACTAATATAACCCATGAGTTTCGTACTCCTTTGACCTTAATTATTGGTCCTATTGAACGAGCATTAAAATTAAGTTATAATCCACAAGTTATTGAACAGCTGAATTTTGTTGAAAGGAATTCTAAATATCTATTGTCCTTAATAAATCAGTTGATGGATTTTCGCAAAATTGAATCAGGTAAGATGGAAATTGTTCCAAATCCAAATAATCTTAACAAATTCCTTTCTGATTTTTTACTTCCTTTCAAAGCATACACAGATGAGCATCAAATTACTTTGCGTTCTCTTGTTAACATACCACAACGCACAATATTGTTTGATGAAAATGCCATACAAAAAGTGTTGACCAATTTAATGGGAAATGCTATAAAGTTTACTCCGAAAGGAGGATTAATAACATTCTATGCCACAACGCTACATCGTAATGATAAAGATCTATTATACCTATGTGTTCAAGATAATGGTTCAGGAATTCCGAATGAAGATTTAGATAAAATTTTTACGCGTTTCTATCAGTCCAATAACCAACAAAACACATCCGTTAGTGGACAAAGTGGAACAGGTATAGGACTTTATCTATGTCAGCAAATCATTCAGATGCATCATGGAGAGATTACAGTGCGTAACAACCCGGTACAAGGTTGTTCCTTCCGTGTTCTTTTACCATTAATATATGTAGATGGAGATGATGCATTACAACAAATCGATGATGACTCAAATGAAGAGCATTCTGCAGATTATACATTACCTAAAAATGATGATCGTCTTAATATCCTTGTCGTAGAGGATAACGCAGATATGAGAGCTTATATACGTTCCATATTAAGTGAGTTTTATCATGTAATTGAAGCCGGTAATGGAAAAGAAGCTTTGGATATTCTTAATGCTCATAACATTGATTTTATTATCAGTGACTTGATGATGCCAATAATGGATGGTATGGAACTATCTAAACGAGTGAAAGCTAATTTTAACATCTCTCATATTCCATTTTTAATGCTTACTGCCAAAACATCTAATGAAACACGCATTGAAAGTTTCCGTATTGGAGTAGATGAATATTTACTAAAGCCTTTTGATGACTCCTTATTACTTGCCCGTATAGCTAATATATTAGAAAATCGTAAGCGTTATCAACAAAAATTTTCTTTTAGCATGGATATAGCCGAACTGAATGTTGAAGAAGAATCTAGCGATAAAAAATTTTTAAATAAAGCTATGCATATTATAAAGGAGAATTACAAAGATTCATATTATGAAGTAACAAATTTCATAGAAGCCATGGGCATAAGCAAAAGTTTAATGAATAAAAAGATGAAAAACCTTACAGGACAATCAGCAGGTCATTTTATTCGTAACTATCGATTGAATATTGCTCGCGAACTCATTTTAAAAAATAAGCATACTCACAATAAAAACATCTCTGAAATAGCTTATGAAGTTGGTTTTAATGACCCCAAATATTTTACTCGTTGTTTTACACGTCATTTCAATCAAACCCCAAGTTCGATGATGGGAACAGAAGAGGGCGCAGAAGAAATGGTGGATAATTTTGATGAAATAGCACCATTTTCTTAAATGTACACTTTTTATCCTCGTTAATTGTTTTTTTGTCCACTATGTAAGTAATAAAACCATTTACATTTACCTCATCGATTACCGATAAAACCTTTTAATTAATATTATAAACGTTAAACTAAAATCAATTACAATGAGAAAACACGTATTATTCTCTGCAATGCTATTAATGGGTACATTAACAGGTTTGACAACCTGTCCGCTACCTGCAATAGCATCTGTACAACAACAGACCATTAAAGTAAGTGGCCAAGTTGTAGATCAGGATGGAGAACCACTCATTGGTGCAACCATTAGATGGAAGGGCTCTCAGAGTGGTGTTGTAACAGACTTAGATGGTAATTTTTCGATTAATGTTCCTGCTGATGCCACTTTGGTGGTAAGTTATGTAGGTTGCAAAGATCGTGAAATTGCAGTTCGTGGTCGTGCAATTATTTCACCTATTAAATTAGAAGCAGACATATTGTCGCTTGACCAAGTTGTTGTGGTAGGTTATGGTGTTCAAAAGAAAGCAGACTTAACCGGTTCTGTAGCTATTGTGAACACAGATGAATTGAAAAAAGTATCTCATTCCAATATCTCTTCAATGCTTGAAGGTAAGGTAGCAGGTGTACAGATTACTTCCGATGGTCAACCGGGTGCTGATCCTACAGTTCGTATTCGCGGTATCGGTTCATTTGGTAATACTGCACCTTTATATGTGGTAGATGGTGTACCTATGGGTACCTCTATTCGTGATTTTTCTCCTAATGACATTGAAACTATTCAAGTTTTGAAGGATGCATCTGCGGGTGCTATTTATGGTTCGCGCGCAGCTAATGGTGTGGTAATCATTACAACAAAGGGAGGTAAAAAAGATCAGCCATTAAAAGTGGATTATAAAGGTTACTTTGGCGTTGATAAAATTTCCAAAGGAGTATACGACGTTATGGATGCTAATCAATATAGCACATATCTAGGACAAGCGTGTGCCAATTCAGGTACTCCACTTCCCGGAGGCTATAGTTTGGCTAGTGGTTCAAACAATCATTATCAATTTATGGATAATACCAATACTGATTGGTTTAAAGAAGTTTTTAAAACCGGTATACGTCAAAATCATAACGTAAACTTAAGTGGTGGTAGCGCAAATAGTACTTATAATATAGGTTTAGATTACTTTAATCAAAAAGGTACACTCGAAGGTGCCGGTCCTAACTATGAACGTTATACTGCCCGTGTAAATAACACAATGGATTCCAAGTTCATCAAGTTCCGTACAAGTTTGGTTTATTCACACTCTAATCAAGATGGGATGGGTCTATCAAATGCTTCTGAATATGTACAAGGACTTTATGGTGATGTAACCAATGTATTGCGTGGAACATTATTAATGCAGCCAACAATTAAAGCTTACGATTCATCTACATGGGTACTTGATGATAAAGTTGGTTCAGCTAGTAGTTTCAATTATGATGCTTATGGTTTTGGAGTATATTATGATACTGTTCATGGAGACATTTCAGCATCTAATCCTTTGTTAATCAATAGTATGTTAACACGTAACACTATTGTTGACCGTTTTGTTGGAACAGGTTCGGCAGATGTAGATTTACTAGGTATGTTTAATATTAAAAGTAAAAACCATAAATTATCATACAAATTAAATTTATCATATAGTAAAACTCTTGCGAAAGATAAGACATGGATACCTGCATGGATTCAAAGTAATCGTGTATATCTTGACAAGAGCAATGAAAAGTTGACAGAAGCAAGCCGTACTTATTCAGACGCTTTGATAGAAAATACATTGACTTATGATGGAACTATTGGTAAAAGCCATGTGAATATGGTTGTAGGTCAAACCTATGAAGAAGAAAATACTCATACTATGACAGGATGGGGTGTAAACTTCTCTGAACCTTACTTTTTACAAATTCAAAATGCCAATGATACATATTCCGAGTCTTGGGAATATAAACATGCACTTGCATCATATATCGCTCGTTTGAATTATGACTTTGATGGAAAATATCTTCTTTCTGCTGTAGTTCGTCGTGATGGTAGTTCACGTTTAACAAAAGATATACGTTGGGAAACATTCCCATCAGTATCTGCAGGTTGGCGTTTCGATAAGGAGAACTTTTATCCTTTCAATCGTGAGGTAGTTAATATGTTCAAAGTTCGTGGTAGTTATGGTATTCTTGGTAATGAAAATATCGGTGAATATATGTATCTGGCTACTTTAGCTCGTAACAACATGACATATAGCTTTGGTAACAATGTAGTTACAGGTTCGTCAGTCTCAACTTTCGTTAATGAAAACATTGCATGGGAAAAGAAGAAAACAGCTAACGTTGGTATTGATTTAGCATTCCTAAATAATCGCCTTGAGTTTACTGCTGAATGGTATAAAAACACTTCTGAAGATTTGCTATATAGTGTTCCTGTTCCTGCTAGTGCAGGTGTTGCTAACACATCTGTTACTATGAATGCTGCTTCAATGGAAAATAGCGGTTTTGAGTTCTCATTGACATATAGAAACAATGACAATGCATTGAAACATCAAATCAGTGCCAATTTAAGTACTTTAAAAAATAGAGTCACTTCACTTGGTTTTGGAACAGAGAAATATATTACAGGAGCATATGCAACTTATGTAGGTCAAGAAATTGGTCAGTTCTATGGTTGGGTTTATGAAGGTATTGCACGCACTCAGGAAGATTTGGATAATCATGTAACACAAGAGGGTGCAAATGTAGGTGATTGTCTATATAAAGATATCAACGATGATGGTATGATAAATGGTGATGACCAAACAGTTATCGGCAGTGGTTTACCAAAGATAAATTTTGGATTGAGTGCAAACTTAGAATATAAGAATTTTGACTTTAGCATCTCTACATTTGGTTCTCTAAACTACCATGTATCTGATGACATTAATAATAGTTTGAACTCATGCTATGGTTATGGAAACAAATCTGTAGATATGCTTGCAGCAAACCAATGGTCGGAAGGAACTTACATCTCGAATGTACCTCGTACTTATGCAGCAAATAATGCCACATTAGCATGGAATGACCTATTCAGCAGCCGTAAAATACAAAATGCTGCTTATTGGAAGATTGCAAATATTGAGTTAGGCTATAACTTCTCGGATAAACTGTTTAATGGTTACATTAATGGAGTAAGAGTATATGTATCAGCTCAAAACCTTCACACTTTCACAGGTTATAAAGGTTACAATGTTGACTTTGCCGGTGGCACATTTACACCAGGCTATAACTTCTGTTCATTCCCAAGTGCACGTAGCTTTATGTGTGGTGTGCTCTTCTCATTCTAAGAACTCGCAAGTATTGAAATACATAAAAAAGAAGAATAGAATATGAAACTATATAAATTTTCCTTTGCCCTTATATTGGGCCTCAGCACTCTGATGTCGTGTGAGAGTAAGCTGGAATTGACTAACCCCAATCAGCAGACAACAGGTACTTTCGGTAATACAATTGATGAACTTGAAGAGACTGTTATTGCAGCATACAACCATATTCGTATGGAAGGTACTTATGCTCGTGTAGGCTATAACATTGATGTATGCCGTGGTGACGAAGTATGGAACTCATCACAGGTTTGGTATATGCCTTTTGATGATTTAAATGAACCAATTACCGACGAAATTTGTCAGTGGTCATGGCGTGATTGGTACTATACTATAAACGTTTGTAACTATGTACTATCAAGATGTGGAGCTGATGATTCACAACTTAGCACTCAAATGCAGCGTATTAAAGGACAAGCATTGTTTATTCGTGGCTTGGCTTACTATAATCTTGCAATGTATTACCAAAATCCTCCACTAATCACTGATTATAGTCAGTATTCTTCATTGGATGGACTATATTGTGCAAATGGAAATGTTGATGATCCTAATGTTCAATTCGATTTAGTACTCGATCAAGTAGAATCCGATTTTACCGGAGCTATGACATTACTTCCAAGTCGTGACGCAGGAAGCGAATGGGCAAAAGGTCGTGCTACTTGTGGTGCTGCAGCAGGTTATTATGCTCGTACATTAATGCAACGTCATAAATACAGTGAAGCTCTCGATGTATTGAAAGATATTATCAATAAGAAGTATGGCTCATACAAACTTATGGCAAATTATGGTGATAACTTCCGTGAAGGTGCAGCTTATGAAAACAATGAAGAGAGTCTTTTTGAAGTTCAATTTCTTGATTATGGAACACAGGGTACTGACGACGAATGGACACCGGTAAATACTAGTCCTAATGCAACTCAAGGACATGCTATAGAGAGTAATTTTGGTCCCGGTGATTGTGGTGGATGGGCTGACTTATCAGCATCTCCATGGTTATACAACTTATTTAAATCCGAGCGTACTACAGATGGTAGTCTTGACCCACGTCTTTACTGGACTATTGGCACTTACGAAAGTGAATGGGATGGATTCGAGTATGGTAATGTTGCATACAAAGGCAATATGACTGCAGATAATATAATTGTTACAAACAATGCTTACGGTGGTCTTCCTATTGCTAAGTGGACAAATCTTCGTACAGGTCTATATGATAAGGTTGTTACCGGATTGAAATGTGGTATTAACTTACGCTTGATGCGTTATGCTGATGTGCTACTACGTGCTGCTGAATGTGAAAATGAGGTAAACGGTCCTACACAACAGGCTATTGATTGGATAAACCAAGTTCGCCATCGTGCCGGATTGTCAAACTTGGATCTTGCTGATTTTAGCACAAAAGAGAAACTTTTCGAACAGATAGCTAATGTTGAACGTCCTAAAGAGTTCGGATGTGAGTTTGGTCGTGGTCTTGACCTTATTCGTTGGGGATTCTTCTATAGTGCCGATCGTTTACAACAATTGAAAGAACATGGTTCATTCAATTTCTGGACAAAAACCGGTACTTATGAATATACTCCTAAAGATCCTGTTGATTATAGTACATGTAGCAAAAGCAGTTATGACTCATGGATAGAGGGACATGAATTCCTACCTATTTACCAAGGTACATTGAATAATAATCCAAACCTAGTTGGTAACTCAGCTAACTATAGTAAGAGCAATTCAAGCTATTTCTCTGCAAAAGGTTGGACTATTCATCCTGTTGTAGATTTGGATAATAAATAAACAAACTAATTAAAAATTTAAAGATTATGAGATATCTAAATAAAATAGCATCACTCTTCTGCGCCGTTGCTCTTGGAACTACTTTTTTGACAAGTTGCGAAGGAGGAGATTTATTCGATGTGAATGCCCCTGATTGGATTTCTGCTAAAATCGATTCCATCAGTAATGCAAATAAGCCAGGAGAAGAAGCTGTAATTGAAGGCTTAGAAGAAGATGTATACACCGTTGGTAATACAGATTATAGTTCAGGTTGGTGGGCAAGTTTCTCTAAATATTATGTTATTCCCGATGGAGAAAAATGGATCACTCAGTTAAATGTCAACATCAACCCTGAAGCAAAGAATACATATAAAAATTTTGCTCTTATTCTTTGTACAGATGCTGATCGTGGTGCTGCAGGATATGTTGAATATGGAGCTATTCGTTTCGACAATCAGCCAAGTGGTAACTCGGAGTGGGGAGACCATATAGACAGAAGCTGTGTAGAAAGTAATTTAATTTTTGGTACTGACACTGACGCCGGTGTTGAGAAACTTGGTGGTAAATTAACATTGACTGTCGATCGTACTGACCCTAATGCTTTTACTATTACAATGACAAATGGTACTATTACCAAGACATACAAAGCAAAATCGGCTCTTCCAATTTTGAATAGTGACGAAACAAATCGTAATATCCGTGCATTCTTAGTACCCGAAGGTTCATTTCTTAGTTTTCTTGGATCAACCATTGAACCTATAGGAGGTTTTACATCTGCAGAAGATAAGATGCCTGTTTCTATGGAATTGATTGGTGTTCCTGATGAAGTATCTGTAGGAACTACACTTGAAGATATGATTAAAAATATTAGTGCTAACATCTACTTCGAAAGTGTTCCTGCTCCAAAAACTGTAACAGCTAAGGACCTTATAT
>JAEZKJ010000107.1 GCA_023415545.1 Bacteroidota bacterium | reverse complement strand
TTTACTTGGAAAGGTTATATACATAAAGATTTAGATAATACAAACCCACTTTATCTTAATGCACAGGGAGATAAAGGAAATGCTTTACTTGCCATTATTAATCCAAAGATAAAACTTAGTTTAACACATTCGATTAAAGCTAATATAGAGCTATCCTATTTCTTACGAAAAACTCACTACTCATACCGACCTGATGTTTGCTATAAAACTTTAGAAACACGTTTTGGTATAGTATATCAATTTTAATTAATTAAGAGAAGAACGCACACGACTTAATGTTTCAGGTGTCATCTGAAGCAGTGAAGCCACATGTATTAAAGGAGCTCTCTTTATTATTTCAGGATGGTAATCCATGAGCTTTATATATCTTACGTTGGCAGGTTCAAATCTAAGAACATCAGCTTTTATCTGCGACTCAATTAATGTCATTTTTAATATTGTTCTATATAGTCTTTGAATATCAACAAATGAGTCGGATAAGCGTTCTAAGTCATCGATAGAGACGTACCAAATTTTTGAAGCCTCTAATGTTTCAATTATCATACGTGATGGTTCTTGAAGAAAAAGACTTTCAATATTCATTACAATTCCATTTTCATAACTTATGTGCTCAGTCAGTTCTTTACCATTTTTATAATAAAATTGTCGTATTAAGCCTTTCTCAATAAATATAAAATTTCTGCAAATATCCCCTTCATCAATCAATCGTTCTCCTTTACGGCATTTTTTGAATATCAATATATCAGAAAGAGCCAATAAGCTTTCCTTGCTTAGGGCATAATAAAGACTTGATAGCGTTCGTGCTATTTCAATTGTGCTTCTCTTAATCATCTCTGTGTTGCATAAGTAGTTTATCCTACAAAAATAGTATTAAAACTAAATACTATTAATTCTTTAGACAAAAAAATAGAGTTCACATGCACTTTTACGAAATCATTTTGGTAAAAATATAAGATAGTTTATGCTTGCATCAAAATTCACTTCTAGAAAACGGAATTTTTAAGTTCGTATAAAAAATAAGCCTCTATTTTGGTGGTATTATCCACAATCAAAATAGAGGCTTATTACATTGATGTAGCTATATTTATTTAACCTTTATTCTATCAAAACCTTCACCAAATACACCAATTACAGCACTTTGCGATACAAAAGCGTTTGGATCGATATCTTTAATCAAGCGAAATATTGTTGTCGACTCCCTCTTCTTAGCAAGAACGAACATCATTTTAACATCAGTCCCCGTATAACAACCCACTCCATCAATGAAAGTTACTCCTCGATGAAGATCTTTATTAATTCTCTGACCAATTTCCTGATATTTCTTTGAAATTATAAAGAATTGTACCGACTGACGCGCACTATTAACAACTTGATCAAGGACAAAACTTGATATATACAGTGTAGCAAAACCATATACAACCTTCTCCCAATCATGAAGAGCAAAATAACTGGAGAGGATAATAATCATATCTGTAAATAAAATTACTCGTCCAAGAGTTATATCTCGATACTTATTAACTATAGCAGCAACAATATCAGTACCTCCGGAACTACCATTAGCCGAGAAGGTAACACCTATTCCACCACCGCAAAATGATGCACCAATTACACAAGCCATAAAAGGTTGATCGTGCAATAAAACCACGCCATCAGTCATACCCTGTATTATAGGAAGAACAAAAGTCATAGTAAAAACAGCAAATATGGTTTTTACACTAAATTTCCAACCCAAAATTATCAATGATAAAAGAAGAAGAAAACCATTTATTGCAAAATATGTATATTGAACAGGAAATCCTGTTGCAAAATATACTATTGATGCAATACCAGGAACACCTCCGGTAGTAATATCATTTGGAAGAAGGAAAACAGTCCAGCCTACACTATACATAATCATCCCTAAAGCAATCATCATGTAGTCTCTCAACTCGCGTAAAACACGCTGTTTTCGTGTAGTTATTAATGCAGAATTCATAATATTCGTTATCTAAGTAATTTCTGAACAAAAGTAATAAAAGAATATTGCATTATATACCAAACTATAAACTTTTCAATTTGTAATTAATAGATGTATATCTCAAACAATTTTAAAACAATAATGTTTATTTATATTTCAATTAGAAAGTATAACTAGTATAATTTTATAAATGTGTTACTTTTCAATCTTTATACTTTTAAATTGTAATTAAATTCATTGATTATGCATCAAACTATAACTTTAATAAAATAAAATAGGATTTTGATAATAACTTTGATAAATATCATACATTTAGATATATATTCGCATTATTAAAAATCATATAGTAAGATATAATCAATATTTAATATTAAAATGATTACTAAAGTAAAATTTACCAAGATGCATGGAACAGGAAATGATTATATATATGTAAATTCAATTATTTACCCAATACCCGATCCTGCTGAAATATCAAAAGCATGGAGTAAGTATCATACTGGAATAGGTTCAGATGGATTGGTATTAATTGGCAAATCAGATAATGCAGATTTTAGTATGCATATTTTTAACGCAGATGGTTCGGAGGCTAAAATGTGTGGCAATGCCTCTAGATGTATTGGCAAATATGTATACGATAATAAACTTTGCAATAAAGAGATTATTACTTTAGAAACATTATCAGGTATTAAAGAGATTAAGTTAAACATAAAAGATAAAGAAGTTAAGAGTGTAACTGTTGATATGGGTATACCAATGTTGAAATGTAAATCACAGATTGCTACTCAAACTGGAAATTTGATAGACGAAATCTTATATATTGACAAAAAAAAATACTATTCAACATTTATTTCTGTTGGAAATCCACATTTAGTTATTTTCGTAAATGATATAAATAATGTAAATTTGCAGGAAATTGGACCCAAAATAGAAAATTATTCATTGTTTCCTGAAAAGGTAAATGTAGAAATTGTAGAATTGCTTAAAGATAACTCATTAAGCATGAGGGTTTGGGAAAGAGGATCGGGTGAAACAATGGCTTGTGGAACAGGTGCATGTGCCTCTTTAGTAG
>JAEZKJ010000030.1 GCA_023415545.1 Bacteroidota bacterium | reverse complement strand
CTATAGCACAAGGGTTCCACCTCTTCCCATTCCGAACAGAGAAGTTAAGCCTTGTCACGCCGATGGTACTGCGTAAAGTGGGAGAGTAGGTAGCTGCCGTTTTTAAGAAGAGTTCCTCCGTTACAGAGATGTTTCGGAGGAATTTTTGTTTATATACATATCATGTTTTACCTCCTTATATAAATTGTTGCAGGAGGAAAAATTAGGATAAAATAAACTCACTCGACAAATAGTGGGATTATGCTTATAATTTCATGAGTCTTAAAGAGTAAGACTTAATATCTATCTTCATGGCCATTACCTATCTTCTACAAGTGAAAATATTGCTGATAATTCACTATATATTCCTTAATTAATAAGCTTTGTTGTTTTTCAGATGATATATGTGACGGAAGTATGCATATAATCATGAATTATTACAATACAGTATTAAAACCTGTATAGCTATAACCATTATCTGAGAAAGTTACAAGGACAATTTATAAACCATAGTTTAGTTTATATAAACCATACATTAATTTATATAAACCAAAGTATAATTTATATAGATTATACATTGGTTTATATATTATTCCTTGATATTCCAACTTATTAATTGGAGAGTTTTACCTTCATAAGCTTAGTTGTTACTTATCTGCTTTAAATTATAAATTTCTCTCAAATATAATCATCACCATTTTTAATCGTTAGTGTTAACTCATTAAGTTTAAATTCATATCTTACTCCTTATAAATATTTTAGTTTTTAATTATCAGTTCTTACTCATTTTTCCTAAATTTCTAATTGATTTTAATCATATTAAGTTCTTACCTAATATTCATAAGAATATTTTTTATTCTCTATTTTGAATAATATTCAACATTTTATTTTGTTTTAATCGATATTGGTATCAATCTATAGCTTAAACTGATTTAATTATAACAATCTATCAATTATTTTATGAATAATGTTATAAATTTCTTTGAATTATAAAATTAATGTGTAACTTTGTCGCATCATATTAAAAAGATATATAAAAATGAGCATGTACTTTATACATATTTTGCTATGCGGTATTATTATTCTACTGATAAAGTCGGTGGGAAGTAGGCGTTGTGCATAAATGTATAGACAAAAAATATATTGAGCCTTTCTTACTTCCCAGTTTGAAAGGCTTTTTTATTGCTTTGTAATAACAAAAAACCTTATAGCATATGAATGACAGATTGTTTATTTTCGACACCACTCTTAGAGATGGCGAACAGGTCCCAGGTTGTCAATTGAATACAGTAGAAAAGATTCAAGTAGCTCGACAGCTTGAACTTCTAGGAGTAGATGTAATAGAAGCGGGTTTCCCAATATCAAGCCCTGGAGATTTCAACTCAGTTATTGAAATTTCTAAAGCAGTTACATGGCCAACGATTTGCGCTCTGACCCGCGCTGTTGAAAAAGATATTGATGTAGCTATTGAAGCACTGAAGTATGCAAAACATAAAAGGATTCACACTGGTATAGGAACTTCAGATGCCCATATAAGATATAAATTCAACTCCAATCAAGATGAAATTATTGAAAGAGCAGTTGCAGCAGTTAAATACGCTAAGCGTTTTGTGGAAGATGTTGAGTTTTATGCTGAAGATGCCGGCAGAACAAATAATGAATATCTTGCACGAGTAATTGAAGCTGTAATAAAAGCCGGAGCAACAGTCGTTAACATTCCAGATACTACAGGATATTGTTTGCCTGATGAATATGGAGCAAAAATAAAATACCTTGTTGAACATGTAGATAATATCCACAAAGCCATCATCTCTACCCATTGTCATAATGATTTAGGTATGGCAACAGCTAATACAATCAGTGGAGTATTAAATGGTGCTCGCCAAGTCGAGGTTACTATTAATGGTATTGGTGAACGAGCCGGTAATACATCGCTTGAAGAGGTAGCAATGATTGTGAAATGTCACAATGATATTGATGTTCAAACAAATATCAATACTCACAGAATCTATCCAACAAGTAGGATGGTATCAAGCTTGATGAACATGCCTGTTCAACCAAATAAAGCTATTGTAGGAAGAAACGCTTTTGCACACTCTTCGGGTATTCATCAAGACGGAGTTTTGAAGAATGTTCAGACTTATGAAATTATAGACCCAAAAGATGTAGGTATTGATGATAATGCTATTGTTTTAACTGCAAGAAGTGGTAGAGCAGCATTAAAGCATCGACTAACTGCTTTAGGAGTAGATATGGAGCAGGAAAAACTTGATAAAGTTTATGAAGATTTCCTTAAATTAGCTGATAAGAAAAAAGATATTACAGATGATGATATTTTAGTTCTTGCAGGTGCTGAACGAAGCATGAATCATAATATCAAACTCGACTACCTTCAAGTTACAAGTGGTGTTGGAGTTCGCTCCGTTGCCAGTGTAGGTATCTCAATCTCGGGAGAACATTTCGAAGCTGCTGCTTCAGGTAATGGACCTGTAGATGCTGCTATTAAGGCTCTCAAGAGGATTATTGATAGACAGATGGTATTAAAAGAGTTTACTATACAAGCAATTAGTAAAGGAAGTGATGATGTCGGTAAAGTCCATATGCAGGTAGAGTTTGATAATCAGATGTATTATGGATTTGGAGCAAATACAGATATCATTGCAGCATCGGTAGAGGCATATATAGATTGTATTAATAAGTTCAGAAAATAATATTATGGCAAATACATTATTCGATAAAATATGGGACTCGCATGTGGTACAGGTTGTTGAAGGAGGACCTACTCAATTATATATTGATAGATTATATTGCCATGAGGTTACAAGCCCTCAGGCTTTTGAAGGATTAAAGAGTAGAAATCTTAAATGTTTTCGTCCTGAGAAAATATATTGTATCCCTGACCACAATACACCAACTCACGATCAAGATAAACCTATTGAAGATCCGGTTTCAAAAAATCAGGTTGATGCTCTTGAAAAGAATGCAGAATATTTCGGTCTGTCATATTTTGGAATGATGCATCCAAAGAATGGAATAATCCATGTTGTAGGTCCTGAAAGAGCTCTTACATTACCAGGTATGACTATCGTTTGTGGTGATTCACATACATCTACTCATGGTGCTATGGGGGCTGTAGCTTTTGGAATTGGAACAAGTGAAGTTGAAATGGTGATGGCCTCTCAATGTATTCTTCAATCACGTCCAAAGACAATGAGGATAATTATTGATGGTACTTTAGGTAAAGGAGTGACATCGAAAGATGTTGCACTTTATATGATGTCGAAGATGACTACAAGTGGTGCTACAGGTTATTTTGTAGAGTACGCAGGCTCAGTTGTTCGTGATATGACTATGGAAGGACGTCTTACCTTATGTAATCTAAGTATCGAGATGGGTGCCCGAGGTGGTATGATAGCACCTGATGAGACAACATTCGAATACCTTAAAGGTAGAGAGTATGCTCCAAAGGGTGAAGAATGGGATAAAGCTGTTGAATATTGGAAAACATTGAAAAGTGATGATGATGCACAATTCGATAAAGAGGTTAAGTTTGATGCAGCTGACATACAACCTATGATAACATATGGAACTAATCCGGGAATGGGAATGGCTATAACTGATTCAATTCCAAATGATGAAAGTGAATCATTTATAAAATCGATGAATTATATGGGATTTTCTCAAGGAGAGAAACTTTTAGGTAAAAAAATCGATTATGTTTTCCTTGGAGCCTGTACAAATGGTAGAATAGAAGATTTCAGAGCTTTTGCTTCAATAGTAAAAGGCAAAAAAAGAGCAGAAAATGTTACAGCATGGTTGGTTCCGGGTTCATGGATGGTGCTTGAGCAAATAAAAAAAGAGGGAATTGATAAAATACTAAGTGATGCCGATTTCACTATTCGCCAACCGGGATGTTCTGCTTGTCTGGCTATGAATGATGATAAGATACCGGCTGGGAAATATGCTGTGTCAACAAGTAATCGTAACTTTGAAGGTAGACAGGGTCCAGGCTCTAGGACACTTCTTTCAAGCCCTCTCGTTGCCGCAGCAGCTGCTATTACAGGTGTGGTTACCGATCCACGTGATTTTATTGATTGAAAACTTATTCATAACATATAAAGTGCTTTAATAGTAAATATGTAGTACTGTTATACCATAAATAATGATACAATGAAACAAAAATTTAATATAATAAATAGCACTTGTGTACCTCTTCCTTTCGAGAATGTTGATACTGATCAAATCATTCCGGCACGTTTCCTTAAGGCAACGACAAAAGAGGAGAAATATTTCGGAGATAATCTTTTCCGTGATTGGCGATATAATGCCGATGGAACATTGAATAAAGATTTTGTGCTTAATGATCCAAAATACAGAGGGGAAATTCTAGTTGCCGGAAAGAACTTTGGTTCAGGTTCCAGTCGCGAACATGCTGCATGGGCAATTGCAGGTTACGGATTCCGAGTAGTTATTTCAAGTTTCTTTGCTGATATACATAAAAATAACGAACTTAATAACTTTGTCCTTCCAGTCACAGTAAGTGAAAGTTTTTTAAGTGAACTTTTCGATTCGATATATAAAAATCCGGATATGGAAGTCGAAATTGACCTTCCTGCACAAAAAGTTACAAACAAAGATACAGGTAGAAGTGAGTTCTTCGAGATTAATGCTTATAAAAAACATTGTCTGTTGAATGGACTCGATGATATAGATTTTTTATTGAGTAATACAAATAGGATAGAGGAATGGGAAAAAGCGTCCAAATAGAGATAATGGATACAACTCTTCGTGATGGTGAACAGACCAGTGGAGTCTCATTTGTACCTCATGAAAAGTTGATGATAGCGAGACTGCTTCTTGAAGAGGTTAAAGTAGATAGAATAGAAGTTGGCTCGGCAAGAGTTTCAGATGGTGAGTTTGAAGCTGTTCAGATGATTTGTGACTGGGCTGCTCGTCGAAATTTATTACACAAAGTAGAGGTTTTAGGATTTGTTGATGGTCATTCTTCAGTGGATTGGATAAACAAATGTGGTGGTAAGGTTTTGAATCTGTTATGCAAAGGATCATTGAAACATTGCACTCATCAACTAAGGAAGACAGCTGAAGAACATATAAATGATATTTTTGAAGTTATTGCTTATGCTGATGAATGTGATATATCTGTAAATGTTTATCTTGAAGATTGGAGTAATGGCATTCAGGAATCGCCTGAGTATGTGTTTAATCTTGTAGAAGCACTCTCACACACTAGTGTTAAGAGATTTATGCTTCCTGACACACTTGGTGTATTGAATCCAATTCAAGTCATTAAGTATATTCGAAAGATGAGGAAACATTTTCCTAATCTCCACTTCGATTTTCATGCTCATAATGACTATGATTTGGCTGTAAGTAATGTCCTTTCATCTGTGTTAAGTGGTGTGAGAGGTTTACATACTACTATTAATGGACTAGGTGAAAGAGCCGGAAATGCTCCTCTTGCCAGTGTGCAAGCTATTCTAAAAGATCATTTTTCGGCTACAACAAATATCGATGAGAGTAAACTCAATGATGTAAGTAAAGTTGTTGAATCCTATTCAGGCATGACTATACCACCTAATCAACCTATTGTGGGTGAGAATGTTTTTACACAAGTTGCAGGTGTCCATGCCGATGGTGACAATAAGGATAATCTCTATTTCAACTCCCTTCTCCCTGAACGATTTGGACGTAAGCGTGAGTATGCTTTGGGAAAGACAAGTGGAAAGGCTAACATTCTAAAAAATCTTCAGTCATTGGGATTGGAACTTGATGAAGAATCTATGCGTAAAGTTACCGAACGTATCATTGAGCTTGGAGATAAGAAAGAACTTGTTACTCAAGAGGATCTTCCATACATAGTATCCGATGTGCTAAAACATGGTGTGATGAATGAGTCGGTAAGACTTAAAAATTATATTGTAACACTTGGACAGGGACTTAAACCTTTGGCAAATGTGATGATTGAGGTCAATGGAGTAGCTTATGAAGAAAACTCGAGTGGTGATGGTCAGTATGATGCTTTTGTAAGAGCATTGAGAAAGATCTACAAAAATAATCTTCACCGAACTTTTCCTATGCTTACTAATTATGCTGTCACTATACCTCCGGGTGGACGTACAGATGCATTTGTACAGACTGTAATAACATGGAGTTTTGATGATAAGATTTTTAAAACAAGAGGTTTGGATGCTGACCAGACTGAAGCAGCAATAAAAGCAACAATAAAGATGCTGAATATCATAGAGAGCAGCTATAATAGTAATAAATAAAAGATATAGTTATGAATTTTAATATAGCACTTTTACCGGGAGATGGTATAGGACCTGAAATATCTGAACAAGGAGTAAATGTGATGAATGCTGTATGCCATAAGTTTTCACACACAGTCAATTATAAATATGCTATCTGTGGAGCAGATGCTATTGACAAGGTTGGAGATCCTTTTCCGGAGGATACTTATAAAATATGTAAAGAGGCTGATGCTGTTCTTTTCTCGGCTGTAGGCGATCCTAAATTTGATAACGATCCAACGGCTAAAGTAAGACCCGAGCAAGGGCTTTTAGCAATGAGAAAAAAGCTTGGTTTGTTTGCTAATATACGTCCTGTCGAGACTTTTAAATCTCTGCTTTATAAGTCTCCATTGAAAGAAGAGATTGTTAAAGATGCTGATTTTATCTGCATCCGCGAACTTACCGGAGGGATGTATTTTGGTGAGAAGTATCAAGATAATGATAAGGCTTATGATACTAATATGTATACTCGTCCTGAAATCGAGAGAATCTTAAAAGTAGGATTCGAGTATGCAATGAAGCGTCGCAAACATCTTACTGTTGTTGATAAAGCAAATGTTTTGGCTTCTTCACGCTTATGGAGGCAGATTGCCCAGGAGATGGCACCTTTATATCCTGAAGTTACCACTGACTATATGTATGTTGACAATGCGGCTATGCGAATGATTCAGGAACCATCTTTCTTTGATGTAATGGTTACTGAAAACACTTTTGGTGATATTTTAACCGATGAAGGTTCTGTAATTAGTGGCTCAATGGGACTACTTCCATCAGCATCAACAGGTGAAGGTACTCCGGTGTTCGAACCAATTCATGGCTCTTGGCCCCAGGCAAAAGGTCTTAATATTGCTAATCCATTAGCTCAGATACTGTCTGTAGCAATGCTTTTTGAATATTTCGACTTAAAAGAGGAGGGTGCAATCATTAGAAAAGCGGTTAATGCATCACTCGATGAATATGTTCGTACTCCTGATATACAGGTTGAAGGTGGCAAAAAATATGGAACAAAAGAGGTAGGTGAGTGGATAACTAACTATATTAACTCTTTGTAGCTATACATTTTCTAATCAGTTGCTTCATTTTTATCATAATGTAAATTGTAATAGTGATAGATTATGTTTTTTTAGTTAAATAGTGACCGTATAGTGTAAATAATGAGATACTTTTGTATTGAACAATACAACAATAATAAAATGAAACGTTCTTTATTATCAATACTTTTTGTTTTTACACTTTTACAAGTTAATGCCCAAGATTATAGTCAAATAGTCGACAAAGCTTTAAATTGTGCAAAAAAAGATAGTCTTGTACAAGCAGAAAAACTATTTAAAGAGGCTTTGCAACTCGATCCGTCAAATATTCGAAATGCACTGCTTTTTACTAATTTAGGAACTGTACAAAGAAGAATGGGGAAAAGTGATGAAGCACTCGATTCATATACTCTATCTTTAAATATCACTCCATATTCGGTTGTAACTCTTCTCAATAGGGCTTCTTTATATCTGGAAAGAAATAATTTAGACAAGGCATATATAGATTATTGTAATGTTCTTGATATAGATAGAAATAATAAAGAGGCACTATTTTATAGAGCTTATATCAATATGAACAGACGCGAGTATAAAGAGGCTAGGTCAGATTACAATGCTCTTTTGAATATTGACAATAAGAATAGAACTGCTCAGATTGGCTTGATAATATTGAATCAGAAGGAGTTTAAATATAGAGAGGCGCTCGAGGGAGTTGATAGGATGATTGTCGAAAATCCAAAAGATGCCTCACTTCTTAAAATAAAAGCAAATATCGAGATAGATATGAACACATTGGATCTCGCGCTTATTGATCTTGAGGCAGCTGCAAAGTTAGACCCAAATGATCCTGAAATATATGTTCTGTGTGGAGATATCTATATGGAACAGAATAAAAAGCGTGAGGCCTATGTAGCATACGAAAAGGCTGTTTCGTTGGGAGTTCCTCGTTCTGAACTTCGTGACAAACTAAAATCTTCAAAATAAAAATGAGGTTTACTTAAAAGTCATATAAACAAGAAAAGATCCCTGCCGGAATATGCTCTAGCAGGGATCTTAATTTTAAAAAAGACTTTTTAGTCAGCCTTATATTATTTTTTCGTTCTTATTAATTATTAATAAGGTAGGACCATATTATCAAACAGGACCAATTTTCATATTAGCCTTTACCGGTAATCTTTCTTATAAGAGTAATAAAATCTTTCCCATATTTATCTCTCTTATATTCACCAATACCACTAATATTACCAAACTCTTCAATTGTTGTTGGTTTATGATGTACCATAAGTTGAAGTGCTTTGTCCGAGAATACGATATATGGAGGAATTGCTTGTTGGTCAGCAAGTTTTTTCCTTAATGCCCTCAATTCATCGAATAAATTATTCTCTTCTTCTCCGTTTTCGCCAATATAGTTGAATATCTGCTTTTCTAGCTTAACACTCTTACTTTTAGCCTTCTTCTCTTTAACAATTTCATGGTCTATAATTACTAAATTCGCCTTTTCAGAAGATAGTAACACCCTCTTTCCACTTTCCGTAATCTTTATATGGTTATTTTCGTTGTATGCAATTTCGAAATACCCAAGATTTAGCATCTGTAACAGATAATCTTGCCAATCTCTAGCAGGCATATCTCTTCCAACGCCAAAAGTTTTAAGTGTATCATATCCTTTAGCCTTAACCTCTGCCGAGTAGTTTCCTCTTAATATATCAACAAGGGTAGTAATGGGTATGCTTTGATTTGTTCGTGCAACGGCACTTAATGCTTTCTGTACAATTATTGTACCATCGAATCTCTGTGGAGGATTTTTGCATACATCGCAATGACCACAATCATGATCCATTGTCTCACTAAAATAGTTTAATAGTATCCTTCGTCTGCATATATTACTATCAGCATATTGTTGCATTCTATGAAGCTTTTCCAAGTTGATATCCTGTTGCTTACTATCCATGGCGAATTTGTTCAGCAGAATCATATCTCCTAAAGAGTAAAATAGTATGGTCTCACTAGGCATTCCATCTCTGCCTGCTCTACCTATTTCTTGATAAAAACTCTCTATACTTTTAGGCATATTGTAATGAATAACCCAACGCACATTCGATTTGTCGATGCCCATACCAAAAGCTATAGTTGCGCACACTATCTGCACTTTATCATTTATGAAATCTTCTTGAGCTTGGTCTCTCTCTTTAGCACTAAGCCCTGCATGGTATATTGTAGCCTTGATACCATTCTTTATTAGCATTTGTGCAACCGATTCACTCTTATTTCTGCTCATACAATAAATTATTCCACTTTGGCCTTGATGCTTATCAATAAAATCAATGATAAACTTGTTTTTTTCTTTTTGCTGAAATCTTCTTTTCACCACCAGCCCAAGGTTGGGACGATCGAATGATGATATAAAAACTTCAGGATTCTTCATGTTCAACTGCTCAATGATATCTCTTCTTGTTATTTTATCAGCAGTTGCAGTAAGAGCAATAATTGGAACTTTAGGAAATTGTTCACGAATCCATTTTAATTGCGTATATTCAGGTCTGAAATCATGTCCCCATTGTGAAATACAGTGTGCTTCATCAATTGCGAACAGAGCAATATTAATATCTTTAAGCAGAAAATTCATTTCAAGAAGTAATCTTTCAGGAGATATATATAGAATTTTCACCTTCCCTTGCAAACAATCTCTTTTAAGCTTAAAGTTTTCATCTTCACTATTAGTGCTGTTAAGCGCTCTAGCAGGAATACCATTTTCAACCAAAGTCTCAACTTGGTCTTTCATAAGTGAGATAAGAGGAGAAACAACAATAGTAGTTCCTTCCATTAAAAGAGCCGGTAGTTGGTAACATATAGATTTTCCCCCACCTGTAGGCATTAATACTAAAGTATCTTTTTTCTCAATTACTTTTTTTATAATCTCTTCCTGCTGTTCTCTAAAATCAGTGAACCCAAAATACTTTTTTAATCTTTGTAACATATCCGTTAAAGCGGTGCTTTTTATTTTATTCAAATATACTATTTTTTTGCGTTGTAAGGCATATGAATATGTTACTAAGATTAATGAAATGATAAAATAGAGCTGATAAATTCTCTATAAACTGATACTTTTTTCCCTATTTGTAATATAATATTTTAGTCACTCATTTTTTGTATCTAATTATCTATTTATTGTTAATAAATTACCTTAAAATTTTAGTAAAAAAGTTTGTTTAAAAGAAAAAGAATTTTCATTTTTGCATAAGACATTAACAGTTAGAAGAAATAAACTAATGTGAAAAACTTATGAGCGACGCTGAAAAACAAAAATTAAACTTAGAAGAGAAAAAGATGCCGTATAATCTTCGTGAGAAGACGAATAAAAAGGCAGCTTATAGAGCTCTAATCAGAGCAGAGCTTGCTGATGAATTATACGACCAAATCTTAAACATTGTGGTAGTTCAGAAAAAGTATAGAGATCCGAACTACTCTGCCAAAGACTTAGCTAAAGAATTGAAAACCAATACGCGTTATCTTTCTGCTGTTGTTAATTCTCGTTTTGGCATGAATTATTCATGCTTACTAAATGAATATCGTATCAAAGATGCCCTACATTTGCTCGTTGATCGACGATACTTTGATAAAAACGTTGAAGATATTAGTTCTATGGTAGGCTTCGCAAATCGTCAATCTTTTTATGCAGCTTTTTATAAGAATATTGGGTTGACGCCGAATGCTTATAGGAAAAAATTCTTCGAACGCTAATCATTACAAACGAATGAGTTAAAATAAGGAAAGGGAAACTTAAGTTTTCCTTTTTTTGTTCAAATAAATACAAATAAGACATATTATGAAGAAAAAGATTTTGCTTACATTTATAGGAGGAAGTATGTTAATGGGATGCAATAATGTGAAAAAAGTTACAGAAGGTGAGGACGATTTCAAATATACAGTTGAACAGTTTGCCGATCTTCAATTATTACGCTATAAGGTACCTGGATTTGAAGAACTAGACCTAAAGCAAAAGGAACTGATATACTATCTTACACAAGCAGCTCTTGAAGGTAGAGATATTCTTTTCGATCAAAATGGTAAGTATAATCTTATCATTCGTAAGATGCTTGAGGAAGTATATACTAACTATAATGGCGATAAAAATGATACCAATTATAAGAACCTGGAAGTATACTTAAAGAGAGTATGGTTCTCGAATGGCATTCATCATCATTATTCGGCTGATAAATTTTTGCCTGAATTTTCACTAGAGTTCTTCCGTAGTGAACTTGCTAAGTTAGATAAGTCAAAATTACCATTGCAAGAGGGTGAAACATTGGAACAATTATGTAATGAGGTATTCCCTGTTATCTTCGATCCAAATGTAATGGCAAAAAGAGTTAATCAAGCTGATGGACATGATTTGGTTATGACATCCGCTTCAAACTACTACGAAGGAGTTACTCAGGAAGAAGCCGAAAAGTTTTATGCAGCTATGAAGAACCCTAATGATACTATGCCTATCATGTTCGGTATGAACAGCCGTTTGGTGAAAGAGAATGGTAAAGTATTTGAAAAAGTATGGAAGTCGGGTGCTCTTTATGGTTCAGCTATTGATAAAATTATTTTCTGGCTAGAAAAAGCAGAGAAGGTTGCTGAAAACGATACTCAAAAAGCTGTAATTACAAAACTTATTCAGTTTTATAAAGATGGAAATTTGAAGACTTTTGATGAATATGCTATTCAATGGGTAAAGGATTTGGACTCACGAATCGACTTTGTAAACGGATTCACTGAAAGTTATGGTGATCCTTTAGGATTGAAAGCAAGCTGGGAGTCAATAGTAAACTTTAAAGATTTAGAGGCTACAAAACGTACAGAGTTAATTAGTTCGAATGCACAATGGTTTGAGGATAACTCGCCAGTGGACAAGAAGTTTAAGAAAGAGAAAGTTAAAGGTGTAACAGCAAAAGTTATCACTGCTGCAATTTTAGGAGGTGACCTTTACCCATCAACAGCGATAGGTATCAATTTGCCAAACTCTAACTGGATTCGTAGTGCACATGGCTCTAAATCTGTAACAATAGGAAATATTACCGATGCATATAGTAAGGCTGCACATGGTAATGGATTTGCCGAGGAATTTGCTTACAGTGATAAAGAGTTGGAGTTGATGAATAATTACTCGGATATCACTGATAATCTTCATACAGATCTTCACGAATGTTTAGGACATGGTTCCGGTCAATTACTTCCTGGAGTTGACCCTGATGCATTAAAAGCTTATGGCTCAACTATTGAGGAGACAAGAGCCGATCTATTCGGACTTTATTATCTTGCTGATAAAAAGTTGGTGGAACTGAATCTAACTCCTAACGAAGAGGCTTATAAAGCTCAATATTATTCATATATGATGAATGGATTGATGACTCAGTTGGTACGTATAGAGTTGGGTAATAATGTTGAGGAGTCACATATGCGTAATCGTCAACTTATTGCTAAATGGGTGTACGAGAAAGGAAAGGCTGAAAATGTAGTTGAGATAGCAAAGGTAGATGGCAAAAGTTATGTTAAAGTTAATGACTATGCAAAACTTCGTGAGCTATTTGGTGAGCTACTAGCCGAAATTCAAAGAATAAAGAGTGAGGGAGATTTCAAAGCTGCTCGTGATATTGTAGAGACTTATGCTGTAAAGGTAGATCCTGAATTGCATAAAGAGATACTCGACAGATATGTGAAGTTGAATCTAGCTCCATATAAAGGATTTGTAAATCCTGTTTATACTTTAGAAAAAGATAGTGAAGGAAATATAACTGATGTGAAAGTTTCATATACCGAAGGATATAGTGAGCAGATGTTGCGTTATAGCAATGAGTATGCTAATCTTCCTTATAGAAATGAGTAAAAAATGGATGTAAACGAAACAATAAAAGATATTAAGGCACAATTCCGTCTATTCATGAACGGAGTTGTGTCGCAAAGTATGCGTGAGAAAGGTCTCGTGTACAAGATAAATTTTGGTATTGAACTACCAAGATTAAAAGAGATAGCAGCAAAATATGAAAAAGATCATAAAGTAGCTCAAGCTCTTTGGAAAGAGAATATACGTGAATGTAAGATTATTGCAACGCTACTTCAGCCTGTAGATAGCTTTTTCCCTGAAATAGCTGATATATGGGTTGAAGATATTAATAATCCCGAGCTTGTCGAGATAGCATGTATGAATCTTTTCCAGTATCTTCCTTATGCCTCCGAGAAAGCTTTCGAGTGGATTGCTTCTGAACAAGAGTATCATCAACTTTGTGGTTTCATGCTTATAAGTCGTCTTTTCATGAAGAATGATATTTTAAATGAACGTGCAGAAGCAGAGTTTCTTGATCAAGCATTTACAGCTTTAGAGGATGATAATGTGTTGATACGAAAAGCTGCTGCAACATCATTGAAGAAGTGGGGGCATCAAAGTAAAGAGAACACCAAGAAGTTGGTAAAGCTCTTAAATCCGTTGTTAAAATCTACAAAAGATTCGCTTGTTTTAATAGCATCTGATATAAAAATGGATGTAGAATATTAAAATATGCTTTTATCTTATAATAAAAAGGGTTAACTTTGAAAACGGAATTAAGTCTGGAATGGAAGAGAATGTGAAAGATATAGTAAAGCAGATTCTTACAGACTATCTGCAAGTGAACAAGCATCGAAAGACGCCTGAACGCTTTGCTATACTCGATACTATATACTCAATCAATGGCCATTTTGATATAGAAACACTATATCATATCATGGAGGAGAAGGGTCAATTCCGTGTTAGTCGTGCTACCCTTTATAATACTATAATCTTATTAGTCGATGCCAATTTGGTAATAAAACACCAGTTTGGTAACTCTTCTCAATTCGAAAGAGCCTATAACAATGGTAATCATCATCACATGATTTGCATGCAGTGTGGAAGTGTGACCGAGTTCCAGAATCAAGAAGTTCAAAAAGCTATTAATGATTCCAAACTCAATAAATTTCACCCATACCACTACTCCTTATATATATATGGTATATGTAATAGGTGTAGCTTGGCAAGACGAAGAAAAAATAAACAAATAAATAAGCGAGAAAAATGAAAGTAGATGTTTTGTTAGGTCTGCAGTGGGGCGACGAAGGCAAAGGAAAAGTTGTCGATGTTCTTACTCCACGTTATGATGTAGTAGCTAGATTTCAAGGTGGTCCAAATGCCGGTCATACTTTAGAGTTTGATGGGCACAAATATGTTCTGCGTTCTATACCTTCAGGTATATTCCAAGGCGATAAGGTTAACATTATAGGAAATGGAGTCGTTCTTGATCCTTCATTGTTTAAGGCTGAGGCTGAAGCATTGGAAGCAAGTGGTCACCCATTGAAAGAGAGACTACACATATCCAAAAAAGCTCATCTTATAATGCCTACACATCGTATTCTTGATGCTGCTTATGAAGCTGCTAAGGGAGATGCTAAAGTTGGTACTACAGGTAAGGGTATCGGTCCAACATATACTGACAAGATAAGTAGAAACGGATTACGTGTAGGAGATATTCTTCATGATTTCGATAAGAAATACGCAGCAGCAAAAGCTCGCCATGAGAAGATACTACGTGATATGAAGTTTGAGTATGACATTACTGAACTTGAAAAATCGTGGTTGGAAGCTATAGAATATTTGAAAGAGTTTAATCTCGTTGACAGTGAGCATGAAATCAATAATCTCCTTAAGGAAGAAAAGAGCATATTATGTGAAGGAGCTCAAGGCACTATGCTTGATATAGATTTTGGTTCATATCCATTTGTTACCTCTTCGAATACAGTTTGTGCAGGTGCTTGTACCGGTTTAGGTATAGCTCCTAATAAAATTGGTGAGGTGTATGGTATTATGAAAGCATACTGTACACGAGTAGGAAGTGGTCCATTCCCTACTGAGTTGTTTGATGAAACAGGTAAGAAAATCCGTGATCTTGGTCATGAGTATGGAGCCGTTACCGGTCGTGAACGCCGTTGTGGATGGATAGATTTGGTAGCTTTAAAATATTCAATTATGGTTAATGGAGTAACTCAGTTAATCATGATGAAGAGTGATGTTCTCGATACATTCCCAACTATTAAAGCTTGCGTAGCTTATAAAATTGATGGTAAAGAGACCGAAGAGTTCCCATACGATATCAGTGAGGGAGTAGAACCTATTTATGTTGAACTTCCAGGATGGAATTGTGATATGAGTAAAATGACCAGCGAGGATGAGTTCCCTGAAGAATTTAATGCATATGTATCTTTCCTTGAGGATCAACTTCAAACTCCTATCAAAATAATATCTGTTGGTCCTGATCGTGATCAAACTATCGAAAGATATACAGAAGAGTAATTTTTTGATTAAATAATAACAGAAAAGGTTGTAAAGCGTCGCTTTGCAACCTTTTTTATTTATTGCTGATAAAATATGTGAAACAGTTAACCAAAAATACATGGATATACTATATACTAGTTGACAAAATGTCAAAAACATAAATTCTTTATCTTATTCAGCTTAACGAAAAAATATTTATTTAAAGCATATATTTATTTATAATGTATAATTGTTTTGACACTTAAAAGTAATATTTTTAATATAAGCACTAATATATTTTATAAATATCTTTATATGATTATACTATTATATGATAGCAAAAAGTAGTTTTTTACAAATAAATCGTATAAAAATGTTGTTTATTAATATAAATTAGTATATTTGAGGCTTAATTCACAAAAGTTGAACAGACTTAATTAAAAGAGAGATTTATGAAAGAAAAATTGTTTATGTTATTTGCATTCTTTGTATTGAGTGTTGGCATTGTTTCAGCTCAAACAAAGACAGTTACTGGAAAAGTAACTTCTGCTGATGACGGTGAGCCTGTTATCGGAGCTTCTATCCTTGTAAAAGGTACTACCCTAGGTACCATCACAAATGAAGATGGTGATTTTACAATCCCAAATGTCCCTAATTCTTCTAAAACTTTGGTTGTTTCGTTTGTTGGTATGATTTCACAAGATGTAGCAATACACAATGGATCAATAAACGTAAAATTAAAAAGTGACGCAAAAGCTTTAGATGAAATCGTAGTGACAGCTATGGGTATAAAACGCGATCGTAAAGCTTTAGGCTATGCAGCACAAGATTTGAAAGCAGATGAACTAAATACTAGTGGAACTACCTCTTTGGCAAGTGCCATTCAGGGTAAGTTGACAGGTGTAGATATCCGTCAATCTTCTGGTGCTCCAGGAGCATCTTCACAAGTGGTAATTCGTGGTGCTCGTTCATTTGATGGTAATAACCAACCACTATATGTTGTTGATGGTATGCCTATTAATACATCAGCTGATTTCTCTACAGGTAACTCTGTAACTGGTGCAAACTATGCTGACCGTAGTATTGATATTAACCCTGAAGATATTGAATCAATAAATGTTCTTAAAGGACAGGCTGCTTCTGCACTTTATGGTATTCGTGCTTCAAATGGTGTTATTGTTATTACAACAAAACGTGGTTCTTCTTCAAATATGAGTAAACCAACAGTGACTATATCTACAAATTTAAGTGCACAAAGAGTATCCCGTAAATTTGAACGCCAAACTATTTATGCTCAAGGTAATAGCATTAATGCATATGGACCTACAGCTTCTATGTCTTGGGGACCAAAAATCACAGATCTCCCTAATGATAAAACATATGGAGGTAATGTAGATAATGCTTACACAAAAGATGGAAAACATTCAGGACAATATTATAGCCCAAAACGTGCTACTGCAGGTTTAGATCCATGGACTACTCCTGAAGTTTATGATAATGTTTCTGATTTCTTTGGTACTGGTTTTACAGAAAATACTAATATCAATCTTTCTCAAAGCATCAATGGAATTAATTACTCTTTTGGTGTAAACAACTCACATCAAAATGGTATAATACCATCAACAGGTATGGACAGATGGGGTGCAAGAGGATTGGTTGATTGGAAAATAAATAATGAGTGGACAACAGGTTTTTCTGTAAACTATTCTTCAAGTAGAATTACTTCAGCTCCAGGTGCAAATGATGGTATAATGAACGTTGTTTATTCAGCGCCTGCTGAATACAATTTAAAAGGTATTCCTAATCATGTTCCTGGTGATAAAACTACTCAAGTTTTATTCCGTTCTAATTCATTTGTTAACCCTTATTGGTGGGCTGATAATAATGAATATCTACAACATACCAATCGTACTTTTGGTAATGCTTATGTTGAATTCAAACCTGATTTAGGTTGGGGAGAGAACTACACATTAAGATTCCGTGAACAAGCTGGTTTGGATGTTTGGACTTCTGATTATACTGATTCACGTGCAATTGGAACAACAAGAACTTCTGCTACCTCATTTTTCTCAGGTGATATAGAAAATTATGGTTCACAACATAATGTATTTAATAACTTGTTTACAGCAAACTTTGATGCTAAGTTAGGTAGTGATCAAGAGTTTGGTTTGAATATTATTTTAGGAAATGAATTCAATGACGAGAATATGCGTTCTTGGGATTATTATGGAAGTGGCTTTAATTTTTCTGAATTTATCACTATAGGTAATGCTACATCTTATTCATCTAGTGAATATAAACGTAAAGAACGTACTGTAGGATTCTTTGGAAGTGCATCTCTTTCTTGGAAAGATCAATTATATTTAACTGTAACAGGACGTAATGATTATGTTTCAACTATGCCACGTGGTAGTCGTAGTTTCTTCTATCCTTCTGTATCTTTAGGATGGGAATTTACTAAATTACCAGTTTTAGAGGGTAACAATATACTATCATATGGTAAATTACGTGCATCTTTTGCTCAGGTAGGACAAGCAGGTACATATTATGATAACTACTATTACACTCCAAGTTATGGTTCTGGATTCTATTCATATACTCCAGTACAATACCCATTACAAAGTGGCGTCTCTACTTTTGTTCCTTATGCTGTAACTTTTGATGAGGGGCTTAAACCTCAAAATACAACAAACTACGAAATTGGTACTGACCTTTACTTCTTTAATAATCGTTTGAAAATTGAGTATACATATTCTCTTCAAAATGTTAAAGATCAAATTTTCTCTGTTCCAATGGATGGTGCAACAGGATATCAGGAGATGTTGACAAATGCCGGAAAGATGCGTACTGATGCTCATGAACTTTCTATTAATGCAAATATTGTCAACACTAAAGATTTCGATTTAAATTTTGGAATCAACTTTACAAAAATCAAAAATAAAGTTGTTGAACTTGCTCCAGGTGTGGAATCAATTATGTTGGGTGGTTTTGTAGAACCTCAAGTTCGTGCTCAGGCTGGCTGCACATATCCTAATATATATGGTATAGCATTCAAACGTGATGATGCAGGAAATCTTCTATTGTTAGGTGGATTACCTCAAGGAACAGGTGACAGCCAGAACTTAGGAAATTGTTCTCCTGATTTTACTTCAGGCATCAATCTTGGTGGACGTTATAAAAATATAACTTTAACAACTACATGGAGCTGGCAACAAGGTGGTAAAATGTATCATGGTACCAATATGACAATGGATTACTTTGGCGTTACAAAAGAGTCTATTCCTTATCACGAAGGGAATATGGTTGTTGAGGGAATTGATGAGGCAACAGGTAAGCCTAATAATATAGAGGTAAGTAAACAGGATTACTATATGGCATATTATGATGTTACTGAATCAGGTATTTACGATACCAGCTTTATTAAACTACGTGACTTAACTTTAAATTATCAACTTCCAAAATTAGGAATTTTTGATATTAATGTTTATGGATTTGCTCGTAATGTGCTTGTTTGGTCTAAATTGCCAAACTTTGATCCAGAGTCTTCTCAGGGTAATAACAATATGGGTGGATATTTCGAACGTTTCTCTGTCCCTAATACCTCTAGTTTTGGTGGTGGACTTACTATTAAATTCTAATTCATAAGATAAAAAAGTAATAAATATGAAAAAATATATATTAATGGTTATGTCGGCTGCAGTTCTTGGATTCACTTCTTGTTCCGAAGATACTCTCGACGAAATAAATAAAGATAACCTTCATCCTTCTCCAGATATGGTTCCTGCTTCTCTACAATTAAGTGATGCAATCATGTCTACAGGATTTACTACTGTATCAGGTGACTATGCATTCTATCTTGGTTCTTTAAATGAACAGGAGATAGGTGTTGGTAACAATCAGTTAATGAAAGCTGAAATGAGAAGCTCAAGTGAGTGGGCTTCTTCTACTACATTCAATAATGTTTGGAATGGTACTTATTCAAACCTTATGAATCTTTATGAAATCAAAAGGAAAGTAGAGACAAATGTTTCAGGAAATGTTGGCAAAACAGATCTTCTTGGAATGGCTCAAATACTTATTGCACTTAATTTTGGTGTATTGACTGATCTTCATGGTGACATTCCATATTCTGAAGCAGTACTTGGTCAGGCGAATACTCAGCCTAAATTAGATAAGCAAAAAGATGTCTATTCAGGCATTTTAAAAACTATTGATGATGGAATAGCTAATTTACAAAAAGGCATTAAATTAAAATCTGTTTCTGCTCAAGATCTTCTCTATAAAGGTAATGCAAACAAATGGATAGCATTAGGATATGCTTTAAAAGCACGTTATCTAATACATCAATTAGCTGTTGATCCAAGCGTTTTAACTGCTGCAAAAACTGCTGCAAAAACTGCTGCTGAATTAGGTTTTGAAGGAGCTTCAATAACAGATTTTAATGGAGTTAATTGTGATAATCCTTGGAGTGCATTTATTTGGAGCCGTTTGTATACAGCTTCATCAAATACTGTTGCTGATATAATGTCTGAATATAGTGACCCACGTCTACCTTATTACATCTACGAAACTGAAGCATATGAACCTGGAGTACTTGAAATAGCTCAAGTAGCTGATGGTTCTTTGGCTTATCCTGAATGGTTTGATTTTGGTAGTCAACCATTGCATCTATTCAGTAAAGCTGAATTATATTTCATTCTTGCTGAAACACAACTTCGTTCTAATGAAGATGCAACAGAAGCTTTCCAAACAGCTGTCGAATCATCTGTAAGTGAAATAATGGAACTATTTGGAGATGAGACAGATGCTGCTGCTTATGCTCAATCTCTTGGCACTCCTACATTGAAGAAACTATTCGAACAGAAGTATATTGCTCAATCATACGATGAGCAAATCGAGACATACAATGATTTACGCCGTTTAAAAGCTATGGGCGAAACATATGTTGTATTGAAGAATCCAAACAATGTTCAAAGTGGTATTAACCGTTACCCTGAATGTTTGCCTTATGGTAATAGTAGTGTATTAGGAAATCCTAATGTTAAAGCTGCTTATGGTGATGGCTTATATATTTATTCAAACAAAACATGGGTAAATAAGGGTAATTAATAAATAAAAATATATAGATAAATTCTCTCTTAAAGATTATCTATTTTAAGGGGAACATTCTCAGAGATTGAGCGTGTTCCCTTTTCTTTTTTCCCTTTATAAAGTTTTTATTATTAATCAAAATATAAACTTCATCGGCTATTTATATTTTTATATTTGGGATTGTTGAATATCTATTCCACACTGTTAAGCAAGTATTCCACATCGTGAACTAACTAATTGATTTTAATATAAAAGATTTATGTTTATAGTAATATGTTTATAATAACTCAATATATTTGTAAATAAATAGATATAATTATGGAAATAGGACTTACATATACCAATGAATTGAAAGTGACTAAGGAACTTACTGCTATGCATGTTGGTTCGGGTGACTTACCTGTTTTGGCCACCCCTATAATGATTGCATTAATGGAAAATGCAGCTATGAATGCTGTTATTGATGATATCGATGATATCGAGACTACTGTTGGGGCAAGTGTTGATGTAAAGCATTTGAAACCTACTCCAATGGATGATGTTGTTAAAGCTACGGCTACTCTTGAGGCTATAGAGGGGAGAAAACTTACTTTTAAAGTTGAAGCCTACGATAGTCTAGGACTTATTGGTGAAGGTACTCACGTAAGGTATATTGTAAATATTGAAAAATTCATGAGTAAGCTGTAAACTTACTCATGGACTACAATTTATTCATTTAGTGAGTCGATATACTCCATCAACTTTCTGTAAAATTTATGATGTGACATAGTCGATCTGTTGCCAAGTATTATAAGCTTCATGCGTGCTCGTGTCATGGCTACATTCATTCTACGTAGCTCGCCAAGAAATCCTATCTCACCATTATCATTCGAACGGACAAGGGTTATAAATATTACATCTCTCTCTTGCCCTTGAAAACCATCGACTGTATTTACTGTTATCAACTTTTTAAAAGGCTTGAAAAAAGTGTTTTTCTTTATTAGATGTCTTAAGTAGTGTACTTGTGCTTTGTATGGTGAGATGATACCTATATCAATCTTCTCCTCTAATACTCTATCCTTTCCAATCTTTTCCAAATAGTTTATAAGAGCTGCTATAGTAAGTTCAGCTTCCTCCTTGTTTATTTTACTATTATTACCCACTACGGACTCTTTATAGTCATCATCGGATGTATCTATCCACTCAATAGGAGAGTCAAAATCCAATATTCCTCTATATTTTACCTCCTTGGCTGCCTGTAACATTCCATTGTAAAACCATTGTGATGAGAAGTGCATTATCTCTTCATTCATACGATATTGTGTTTTCAAAAGAGAAACAGCTTCAGGCTTGTTGGTTGTGATTTTTTGCATCATGGTGATATCGAGTCCCTTTTTCGATGCTTCATAACATTTTATTGTTGGAGGAAGCTGACAATGATCGCCTGCAAGAATTACTCTATCTGCCTTTTCTATGGCTATCCAACATGCAGCTTCGAGTGATTGTGCCGCTTCATCAATAAAAAGTGTGCCAAATTTCTGACCATTTAAAACTTTGTTTGCACTACCGGTAAGTGTTGAGGCTATTACTCGAGCTTGGGCAAATATATCATTGTTAATCCTAATTTCAAGTTCTGTTGCTCTATCTTTTAAGGAGTTTATTTTAATTCGTAACTTCTCCCTTTCACTTGAACGTTGTTTAATTTTTGAGTACAGCTCACGTATAGCTTTGCGTATTCCCCAAAGTTGTGTATAATCGGGATGAGCTTCAAAACGTCTTTCATAGGTAAATGATAACATTTTATCATTTACTCGTGAAGGATTACCTATTCTAAGAACAGAGACACCACGGTCGACCAATTTTTCACTAATCCAATCTACCGCCATATTACTTTGAGCACAAACTAATACTTGATTCTCTCGATTCAGTGTTTCATATATTGCCTCTACCAATGTTGTAGTTTTTCCTGTTCCCGGAGGTCCATGTACTATTGCAACATCTTTCGCATGAAGAACTTTATTTACGGCCTCTTCCTGTGAACTATTTAACCAGGGAAATCTTATTGGGTGAAAAGTAAACTCATTTAGTTTTTCCCTCCCATAAAATTTATTACGCAACTCGGCTAAACGACCATGTTTTGCATTAATAACCGAACTTAAGGCATCGAACATAAGTCGATAACTAGTCTCATCAAAATATAGTTGTACGCCCGGGTTAGTGGCATTTTGTAAAGATATGGCAGCATCATTATCAGGGATTATTACTACCATTAAATCTTCATCGGTATAATTTACTGTTGCTGTGAATTTAAAATAATTTATACTACCATCTGCTGTTTGAGTAAAGAAACATACAGGTTTACCAAATTCAAATTGATGCTCATTACCTTTATCCTCTTTTCTCTCTATTTCAATTACTAGTTGGTTTAGTGAATTGTAATAGCTTTTACCAACAGATAGTGGGTACCAACAGATACCACTGCTAACTTTTTTTAAAATACCTGTTGAAAGAGTTTGTTGTTTAAACGTCTCTTTTTCGTATTCATACTCCATCCTGAGCAACTGCTCATGTTTTTGCAGATGTTCAATGGGAGAAATGTTATGAGATATATTATTATTCACTGTAATATTCAATAGTAGCAACTAAATTAATTTTTCTTTTCCTCGGCAATCATTTGTGCTCTGCTTTTACTTTGAGTCACCAGATAAACTCCTAAAAACACCAATCCTACAGCTAATCCTTTTGCTACGCCAAAAGTACCCATTCCAAGGATAATAGAGACAGTTGTTCCAACAATTGGTTGAACATAGTTATACATGCTTATTACTGTAGGACGCAAACTCTTTTGACCAATCATCATGAGAACATATGCCAAAAATGTACCACACAATATTACATATAGAACACACCACCATGTAACAGATGGTATAGCTGAATAGTCGAGTACTGAGACATAGCTGTATGAAAATGGTATGAAACATATGGCAGCATATGTAAACATCCACTTCATAAGTGTGAATATGTTGTATCGTGATATCAATCCTTTGAAAAGAGCTAAGTAAAACGAGAAACTTATCTGTGCAATAAGGCATAGTACGTCTCCAAAAATATTCCCTTCCTGAACTGACAATGAGCTATTACTCATAATAAGAGTAAGTGCACCCATTGATCCAAGGAATATTCCTAATACCTTTTTGCTTGTTACCGGTTCTTTAAGGAATATTGCTGCAACAACCATTGTCGCTATAGGTGCTGTAGTGGTAACAATACTTGCATCTATGGGTGAGGTAAGTGATAGCCCAAAGGTAAAACAACCTTGATTTAGGACAATGCCAAGAAGAGCAGCAAAGAACAGTTGAAGCATGTCCGAAGGTTTAACTTCCTCTTTTGGTGCAAAAAGTGAGGCCAGCCAAAAACAAATCGCTCCTCCTGTCATTCGGAATGTTGCCAATGATATACCATCAAGTCCATTTAAAAGAGCTGTTTTTCCCATTGGTGCCATAAGTCCCCACATTATTGACGCACCTAAAAGAGCTAAATGTGCTTTATATTTTTGCAAAGCCATAAATAAGATTTAAAAAATTCGAGAACAAAGATATCTCTTTATTTTAGGATTTAATATCTTTGTATTAAAGCAAATATTAAGAGATATGAAAAAGAAGGCTCTTTACATAAAGCGAATAGATATAGTTGGTCTTTGGGGACGCAAAAATATATCGTGGAATTTGCGCCCTGATGTAAATATCCTCAGTGGTGTAAATGGTATTGGTAAGAGTACTATCGTAAATAAGTCGGTTAATAAACTGACTATTCTCGAAGGGGGATCTCTTTCAAATGAAAATGGTCCTACGAATGTGAAATTTACATTTTTTCCGGAAGATGCAAATTATATACACTTTGATGTTATAAGAAGTTTTGATAGGCCTCTTATTCATTCAGATCTTCTCGAAAGGATGGCCGATCAGAATGTTAAAACAGAACTCGATTGGCAGATTTATCAGCTACAGCGTCGATACCTTGATTATCAAGTTAATATTGGTAATCGAATAATTCAAGCATTAACTTCAGGCAAGCCTGAGGATACACTAAAAGCTAAGGATATTACGGCTCCTAAAATTAGATTCCAAGATCTTATGGATGAACTTTTTGGAGATACAGGTAAGAAGATTATTCGAAATAGCAATGATATAATGTTCGAGCAAGATGGTGACATTCTCTCTCCTTATCAACTATCATCGGGCGAAAAACAGATACTTGTTATTCTTCTCACAGTGTTGGTACAAGATAATGACTATGGAGTGCTGTTTATGGATGAACCGGAGATTTCTCTTCATATTGAATGGCAAGAAAAACTTATCCGATTAATACGTGAGTTAAATAGTAATGTGCAGATTGTGCTTACTACTCATTCACCGGCTATGATTATGAATGGGTGGATGGATGCTGTAACTGAAGTTAGCGATATTACCGAGAAATAGTATGGGTAAAAGGTTATCTGATAATATTTCTTCGTCATACATTGCTGCTGCGAACTCTTTAAAGCCTCAAAATAGTCGCAAAAAGATTGTTGCATATGTGGAGAGTTACGATGACATCTTTTTCTGGCGTACTCTTTTTTCTAAATATGAAGATCATACAAGATATTTTGAGGTTATGTTACCTTCGCAAACAAATTTGTCGAAAGGTAAAAAGAGTGTTCTAATGAATTCTTTGGGTTCTAATCTTGGAGAGTATATGATAGCTTGTGTGGATAGTGACTACGACTATCTGCTGCAAGGTGCTACACAAACATCAAAGAATATAAATGAGAACAAATATATATTTCAAACATACGCATATGCTATAGAGAATTATCACTGTTATGCAGAAAGTCTGCATGAAGTTTGTGTAATGGCTACTTTAAATGATAAACATGTAATTGATTTTGCTGCATATTTGGAAGAGTATTCTAAAATCGCTTATCCTCTTTTCCTATGGTCTGTATGGTTTTATAGAAAACATATTCTTAATGAGTTCTCATTGATGACCTTTTGTTCCTTTGTCAGGATTGAACAAGTAAGTGTTCAACATCCCGAACGTTCGCTTAATTCAATGAGCAAAAAGGTTATGCACAAACTTCGTGAATTAGAACATTTTCATCCTGAAGCTTTAGCTGAAATAGAGAACATGAAGAGCGAGTTTAAAGAACTTGGTGTATATCCTGAGAATACTTATCTCTTTATTCAAGGCCACCATATAATGGATAATGTAATAATGAAATTGTTAGTACCTGTGTGTAATATGCTTAGAAATGAGCGTGAACAGGAGATAATGAATTTGGCCGAGCATCAGTTACAACTTAATAATGAACTTACAAGTTATCGCCGTAGTCAATCGGATATAGATGTTGTTTTAAAAAAACACACTACCTATAAAAATTGTGAACTTTACAAAAGGATGGAACAGGACGTTGAGAGATTCTTGAATGAACTAAACTGACTTTACTAACTAAATTGACTTTACTAACTAAACTGATTTTACTAACTAAACTGACTTTACTAAATAAACTTTTTTATGAAAACACATTTTCTTACAATTTTAATTTTGTTGTGCTGCTCAATGAATATGAATGCACAATATTTTTCAAAAGAGAACGGAGAATTAAAACTTCCATCTCTTTTGAGTGACAACATGGTACTACAGCAATCTTCGGATGTAAATATTTGGGGTGAGGCTGTTCCTAATTCTAAAGTTACTGTAACAACTTCATGGAACAAGAATGTATATTCAACTACTAGTTCTGTTGATGGAAAATGGCAACTTAAGATAGCTACTCCTGCTGCAACAACTACTCCACAAGAGGTTACTATAAAGAGTAATGGAAAAAGTTTGAAACTCGACAATATACTTATAGGTGAGGTGTGGTTTGCATCAGGACAGTCGAATATGGAGATGCCTATGCGTGGTTTTAATTATTGTCCTGTTGATGGTGCCAATCGAGATATCACTCTTTCGGGTAATAATAAACTTGTTCGCTTCTCGACAGTGAAGATGATAGGTTCGGAGACTCCACAGGATTATTCAAATAGTGATGGTTGGAAAGTTAGCTCTCCTGAAAACACTCCGGGATTTGGAGCGACTGCCTATTATTTTGCTACTCTGCTTTCACAAACATTGAACGTTCCTGTTGGTATTATCAATTGTGCTTGGGGTGGTTCAACTGTTGAGGGATGGACTCCTAAAGAGGTTGTAGAAGGATATAGTGATGTTAAGGTTGATGAGAAAACTCCTGAATATATGAAACCATGGTTTATGTTCAATGGCCTATTGAATGGTTCGCATAAGTATACTATCAAAGGATTTATATGGTATCAAGGAGAGTCGAATATTGGTCATCCTGACTATGCAAAACGTTTGGCTACCATGGTAAATATTTGGAGAGATATGTGGAAACAGGGTGATCTTCCTTTTTACCAAGTAGAAATAGCTCCTTATGATTACGGAAATAATATTATTGGAGCTCTACTTCGTGAGGAGCAATTTAAAGCTCAATCTATTATCAAGAATTGTGGAATGATTTCAACAAATGATCTTGTAGAACCTTTTGAGAGTCATCAAATACATCCAAAAAATAAAAAATCAGTAGGCGAACGTCTAGCTTATATGGCACTAAACGATACATATGGACATAAAAATGTTGGTTGCCGAGGTCCTGAATATAAGAATATGGAGATTAAAGGTAATCAAGCTATGATATATTTCAATAATGCAGAGAATGGTTTTAATCGTTGGAATGGATTTGAAGGTTTTGAAATAGCAGGTGCCGATCAAAAATTTTATCCTGCAACAGCAGGTATGGGAAGGGGATGTATAGTTGTTTCTGCTCCTGAAGTTCCAGAGCCTGTAGCAGTACGTTATTGCTTTAAGAATTTCCAAATAGGTAATTTAACTAATTTACATCAATTGCCTGCTGTTCCATTTAGAACTGACAATTGGTAAATAGCAATAAACATTTTGCTTCTCTTTAAGGTTATTCTTCTGTTAAATGATAATTTGTTTAAACAGATAAACTATGAAGAAAATAGAGTGTATAGGTATAATGACATCAGGTGGTGATGCTTCAGGAATGAATGCTGCTATACGTGCTGTGACACGAAGTGCTATATTCAATGGTTTCAAAGTTAAAGGTATATATCGTGGTTACGAAGGGTTGATAAATGGTGAGATAAAAGAGTTGACAACTCAGGATGTGAGTAGTATTATTCAAAGAGGTGGTACTATACTGAAAACTGCGAGGTCGGAAGAGTTTATGACCCCACAAGGTAGAGAAAAAGCTTACAACAATATTGTTAAAGAGGGTATTGATGCTTTGGTTGTTATTGGGGGTAATGGCTCGCTTGCAGGTGCTAAAGTCTTTGCTGAGGAGTACGATTTCCCATGTATAGGTCTTCCCGGAACTATTGATAACGATCTTTATGGTACTGATGTTACAATAGGTTATAATACTGCGCTAAACACCATAGTGGAGTGTGTTGACAAAATACGTGATACTGCGACATCGCATGATAGGATTTTCTTTGTTGAGGTTATGGGGCGTGATGCAGGTTTTTTGGCTCAGAATAGTGCAATAGCTTCGGGAGCTGAGGCTGCCATAATTCCCGAAGATAGTACAGATGTTGACCAACTGGAAAAATTTATTGGACGGGGATTCCGAAAAACAAAAAATAGTAGCATAGTAATATGCTCGGAGAGTAAAAAAAATGGTGGAGCTATGTATTATGCTGATAGGGTAAAGAAAGAGTATCCTGAGTATGATGTACGAGTAACTATATTGGGCCATCTGCAAAGAGGAGGTTCACCAAGTGCCGGTGATAGAATTTTAGCAAGCCGTTTGGGAGTAGGGGCTGTAGATGCTATTCTTGAAGGTCAGCGAAATGTGATGGTAGGGATACGTAACAATGAAGTGGTTTATGTGCCATTCACCGATGCCATTAAAAAAGATAAGCCCATCGACAAGGACCTTATACGAGTCCTTGACGAGCTATCTATTTGAAATATTATATTGCTTATTATAACTTTTATAGAAGCTGGAGAATTTCTTCGGCTTCTTCTATTATTGTAAGAGGGTTATTCTCCTGCAGCTCTTTTCGTGTTCTGAATCCCCATGATACACCTACTGCATCCACACCTGCATTGTGTGCTGTAATCATATCTACGTTTGAATCGCCTACATAAATTGTCTCTTCTTTATTAACTCCTGCAAGTTGAATAATTTCATTAACTATTGATGGATCGGGTTTCGTTGGTATGCCTTCACGCTGACCAAGTACCTTTAAAAATTTAATATTTGGGAAATAGTTGTTGACTAACTCCTCTGTTGCTTTTTGATATTTGTTTGATGCAACAGCAATCATTATTCCTCTTTCTTGCAGAGAGGTGAGGAGTTCAACAACTCCCTTATATGGACGAGTAAGATCATGTTTATGTTGATCGTAATATGGAACAAAGAATGATCGCACTTTTATTATATTCTCATTATTGCACTCCTCCTGAGGTAAAGCTCGTTCAAAGAGTTTATTAATGCCATTGCCAACAAAAGTCCTGTAGCTCTCAACATGGTGAGTTGGGAATCCTAATTGAGCGAGAGCATAATTTGTAGCTTTTGCTATGTCAGCGATAGTGTTTAGTAGTGTGCCGTCGAGATCGAATATAACAAGTTTCTTCATCTTTAGTCTGTTTTAATAGGCTTTATCTATTTTTTAGAGGCGCAAAGTTACTATTTTTGTTTACAAATAGATTACTATAGTTAGCAAACAAATTCAAATGATTATGAACTTTTTAGAATTAGTAAAACTACGTTACTCATCACGTAACTATTCGGATAAACTTCCTGAAAAGGAAAAGTTAAATTATATAATGGAATGTGTAAGATATGCTCCATCTGCTGTAAACTTCCAACCATGGAGCTTTAAAATTGTTACAGATAAGAGTGAATTGGACAATTTATACTCTTGCTATAAAAGAGAGTGGATAAAAACTGCTCCTTGCATTATTGTTGCTTGTGGAAATCATGAAGAGTCATGGCATAGAAGAAGTGATAACAAAGATCACGCTGATATAGATGTGGCTATTGCTGTTGAACATCTATGTTTGGCTGCTACTGAACAGGGGCTAGCTACATGTTGGGTGTGCAATTTCGATGTAACTCTTTGTCGACAATTGCTCTCTTTGCCTGTTCATTTAGAACCAATAGCACTTATTCCTATTGGATATGCACTAGATGATATGCCTGAGAAGAAAAGGAAGAATATTGATGATGTTATTATATAAATTTATAAATATTTATACATGTGTTTATTATTATTAGTTAGCGTAAGTTAACAAATCAAAACAGGGTAGTAGTTCTTTTCTAAATAAATAGTATCTTGAATGCGCTTTTAAAAAATATAAAATAATGGATAATATAGGATTAGGGTTAATGCTTATGGTAGTCGGTATGGCTACTGTATTTATAATTCTTCTTATAGTCATTTTTCTAGGTAAATATTTAATCGTTTTAGTGAATAAGTATGCACCTGAAGAAGCTGTTTTAAAAACACCTGTTGTAAATCCTACTAAGGATGTAGGTGCAATGGATGCAATTAAAACTGCTGTCGATATTTTGACTGCTGGCAAAGGCCAGGTAATAAAGGTAGAAAAGTTATAACCCAAGAAAAGAAGTAAGAACAATGGAAAGAGAAGTAAAGTTTAGTTTGGTCTTCCGCGACATGTGGCAAAGTGCCGGTAAATATGTTCCACGAGTTGACCAATTAGTTAAAGTTGCTCCTGCTATAATTGAAATGGGCTGCTTTAGCAGAGTAGAGACAAATGGTGGAGGTTTTGAACAGGTAAATCTTTTATTCGGAGAAAACCCTAATAATGCTGTACGTGAGTGGACAAAACCATTTCATGAAGCCGGCATTCAAACTCATATGTTAGATAGAGCACTTAATGGATTAAGAATGAGCCCTGTCCCTGCAGATGTACGAAAGCTTTTTTATAAAGTAAAGAAAGCTCAAGGAACAGATATCACTCGTACTTTTTGTGGTCTAAATGATGTACGAAATATAATCCCATCTATATCATACGCTCATGAAGCAGGTATGATATCTCAATGCTCACTTTGTATTACTTTCTCACCTGTTCATACTGTTGAGTATTATGTAAATATGGCTAAACAGCTTATTGAAGCTGGTGCTGATGAGATATGTATAAAGGATATGGCAGGTATTGGACGCCCTGTCTCTTTAGGAAAAATAGTAGAGGGAATAAAGAAAATTAAAAATATTCCTGTTCAATATCATTCACATGCAGGTCCAGGCTTCAATATGGCCTCTATTCTTGAGGTTTGTAATGCCGGTTGTGACTATGTAGATGTTGGTATGGAACCTCTTTCTTGGGGTACTGGACATGCCGATATTATCAGCGTTCAAGCTATGTTGAAGGATGCAGGCTTTAAAGTTGCTGAGATAAATATGGAGGCATACATGAAGGTGCGTACTATGATTCAGGAGTTTATGGATGATTTCTTGGGATTATACATAAGTCCTAAAAATAGATTGATGAACTCTCTGCTTGTTGGCCCAGGACTTCCTGGTGGTATGATGGGTAGCCTTATGGCTGATTTAGAGACAAACCTAGAGTCAATTAACAAGTGGAAAGCAAAACATAATTTACCATTCATGACTCAAGATGAGTTGTTGATAAAACTATTTAATGAAGTTGCTTATGTTTGGCCTCGTGTTGGTTATCCTCCTTTAGTTACTCCATTCAGCCAATATGTAAAGAATTTGGCGCTAATGAATGTTATGGCTATGGAAAAGGGTAAAGAGCGTTGGGGAATGATTGCCGACGATATATGGGATATGCTTTTAGGTAAAGCAGGTAAATTACCTGGTGAAATAGCTCCCGAATTAAAAGAAAAGGCAGAACGTGAGGGACGTCAATTCTTTACCGGTGATCCTCAAGATAACTATCCTGATCAATTGGATAAATATCGTCAGTTGATGTGGGAGAAGAAGTGGGATCTTGGACAGGATGATGAAGAACTGTTCGAATATGCTATGCATCCTGCTCAATATGAGGCATATAAAAGTGGAAAAGCTAAAGAAGATTTCTTGGAAGATTTGAAGAAGCGTCGCGAAGAGTTAGTAAATGCCGGTACTCCTGTTGAAGATAATAAGACCAAAGTTCTTACCGTAGATGTTAATGGACAGGCTTATCGTGTTACTGTTGCTTTTGGTGATATAAATCCTGAAAATTTAAAAGATGCAGCTTCAGCAGATAAATCTCAAGAGAGCGTACCTGTTGGAGAAGGCAAAGATGTAACATCTCCTTTAGAGGGAAAATTCTATCTTGTAAAGAATGCTCAAGAGAGCCCAAGAAAAGTGGGTGACAAGGTTAGCAAAGGTGATGTCCTTTGTTACATTGAGGCTATGAAGACATACAATGCCGTTCGCTCGGAATTTGATGGAACAATTACTGCTATTTGTGTAAACTCAGGTGATGCTGTATCTGAGGATGATATATTAATGAAAGTGTTATAATGGAAGATATATTCGGTAAACTATATGAAATGACTGCCTTCAGTAATATAATTGCTGATCCGCAGTTCCTTATAATGTATGCCATTGCATTCATTCTTCTATATCTTGGTATTAAGAAAAAGTATGAACCTCTTTTGTTAGTCCCAATTGCTTTTGGTGTTCTCTTGGCAAACTTCCCTGGAGGTGGTATGGGAGTTACTCAAGCAGATGAGAATGGTATGATACTTGTGAATGGTACTTTGCAAAATATATGGGAGATGTCATTGCCTCAAATTGCTCATGATTTAGGACTTATGAACTTCCTATATTATATGTTGATAAAAACCGGATTCCTTCCTCCAATAATATTTATGGGTGTAGGTGCTTTGACAGATTTTGGCCCAATGTTGAGAAATCTACGTTTGTCAATATTTGGCGCTGCTGCTCAGCTTGGTATATTCACAGTTCTTTTGGTTGCTATTATTATGGGATTCACCCCATCCGAAGCTGCTTCGCTTGGTATTATTGGTGGTGCCGATGGCCCAACTGCAATATTTACAACAATAATACTTGCTCCACATCTTCTTGGTCCTATTGCAATAGCAGCTTATTCATACATGGCTTTGGTTCCGGTAATCATCCCACTTGTTGTTAAGTTACTTTGCTCAAAGAAAGAGTTGAGCATAAATATGAAGGAACAGGAGAAACTTTATCCTTCAAAAGTGGAGATAAAGAATATGCGTGTTCTTAAAATTATCTTCCCTATAGTAGTTACTACTGTGGTTGCTATTTTCGTGCCAAGTTCTGTTCCTTTGATTGGTATGCTTATGTTTGGTAATCTTATTAAAGAGATTGGAAGCGATACTTCACGTCTGTTTGATGCAGCATCAAATTCAATAATGAATGCAGCAACAATATTTTTAGGATTGTGCGTGGGTGCAACAATGACAACAGAGGCTTTCCTTAATTGGACAACTATAGGTATTGTTATTGGTGGATTCCTTGCTTTTGCTCTTTCTATATCTGGCGGTATTGTTTTTGTAAAAGTGGTTAATCTGTTCACAAAGAAAAAAATCAATCCTCTTATTGGAGCAACCGGACTTAGTGCTGTTCCAATGGCAAGTAGAGTCGCTAATGAGATAGCTTTAAAGTATGATCAAAAGAATCATGTTCTTCAATACTGTATGGCAAGTAATATTTCGGGTGTTATTGGCTCGGCTGTTGCTGCCGGTGTGTTGATTTCATTCTTAAGCTAGTTAAAGGATAATCAATATAATAGAATTATAGAAGTCTGTCAAAAAATATTTTGGCAGACTTTTTTGTATTGTATATTTATCGTTTAATAGATGGATATTAATGTATTTGTTGGATATATATACTTTTCATGACATTTTTTCTTAATTCTCATTAAAACAGTAACTTTGGCAAGCAGTTTGTATATAGAAAAGTATATATTTAACAACAAAATAAAATCAGAAGAAATTATGTATCATTATTGGATATTATTTATAGGCATAGCAGTAATAAGTTATATAGTAAGTGCACGCCTAAAAAGCAAATTTGAGAAATACTCTAAAATACCTCTTTCCAACGGCATGACAGGTAGAGATGTTGCTATGAAAATGCTTCATGACAATGGTATTTATGATGTTACTGTTACCAGTACTCCAGGTATGTTGACAGACCATTATAACCCAATAAATAAGACAGTAAATTTAAGTGAAGGTGTTTATGGAAGTAACAGTGTTGCTGCAGCTGCTGTAGCTGCACATGAATGTGGTCACGCTGTTCAACATGCTCGTGCTTATGCTCCTTTGAAAATGCGTTCGGCGCTTGTTCCTGTTGTTCAGTTCTCATCAAGCATAATGTCATGGATCCTTCTTGCAGGTATACTTATGGTGAACTCTTTCCCTGGGTTACTTCTTTTTGGTATCTGCCTTTTTGCATTGACAACAATATTTAGTTTTATAACACTACCGGTTGAAATAAATGCCAGTCAAAGAGCGCTTGCGTGGTTGAATAGTGCAGGTATAACAAACTCAATGAATTATTCGGCTGCTCAGGATGCTTTGAAATCTGCAGCTTACACATATGTTGTTGCTGCACTTAGCTCGTTGGCAACTTTGGTTTACTACGTTTCAATATATTTGGGTAGACGTGAGTAATAGTATATAATTATCATACGAAATAATTAGCATCCCCATTACAGTTTCTGTAATGGGGATGCTGCTTTTATATAGTATTATCTTTTTTCATTCGTTTTTACAAAGAAATTATAGTAATTTTGTCGCTCTGAATAAAAAATATATATCGATATGGCAGCAAGACCGTCAATACCGAAAGGTACGAGAGATTTCACCCCTGTTGAGATGGCGAAACGTAATTATATTTTTAATACAATTCGCGATGTTTTTCACCTATTTGGTTTCCAACAGATAGAGACTCCATCTATGGAAAACCTCTCTACGCTTATGGGAAAATATGGTGATGAGGGTGATAAACTCCTTTTCAAAATACAAAACTCAGGTGATTATTTCAGTGGCATTACTGACGAGGAGTTACTTAGTAGAAATGCAGCTAAACTTGCATCTAAGTTCTGCGAAAAAGGGTTAAGATACGACCTCACTGTACCTTTTGCCCGATTTGTAGTTATGCACCGCGATGAAATATCTTTCCCTTTTAAACGTTATCAAATTCAACCTGTATGGCGTGCTGACCGTCCTCAAAAGGGGCGTTATCGTGAATTCTATCAGTGTGATGCCGACGTTGTGGGTAGTAACTCGCTATTGAATGAAGTTGAACTTGTTCAAATGATTGATAACGTTTTCTTGAAATTCGGTATTCGTGTTTCAATTAAACTTAATAATCGTAAGATACTTTCGGGAATTGCAGAAATTATTGGTCAATCTGATAAAATTGTAGATATTACTGTTGCAATAGATAAGCTTGATAAGATAGGTCTTGATAATGTTAATGCTGAGTTGGCCTCTAAAGATATTCCTCAGGAAGCTATCGAAAAGTTACAACCAATTATCATGCTTAGTGGAACAAATGAAGAGAAACTTGCTACACTTAAAACTGTTTTAGCTGAAAGTGAAATAGGTATTAAGGGAGTTGAAGAGTGCGAATTCATTTTGAAACATATCGCTAAGATGGGTATTAAGAATGAAATTGAACTTGATCTTACTCTTGCTCGTGGGTTAAACTATTATACAGGTGCAATTTTTGAGGTTAAAGCTCTTGATGTACAGATTGGAAGTATCAGTGGTGGTGGCCGTTATGACAATCTTACAGGAGTATTTGGAATGAGTGGTGTTTCGGGTGTAGGAATCTCTTTTGGTGCAGATAGAATTTATGATGTGCTCAATCAGTTGGATTTATATCCTGAAGAGACAGTAAACTCAACTAAATTGATGTTTGTGAACTTTGGTGATAATGAAGTAGAATATGTTTTACCTGTTTTGGCTGAAATTCGTGCAAAAGGAGTAAATGCTGAGATTTATCCTGATGCTGCAAAGATGAAGAAACAGATGAGTTATGCAAACGACAAAAATATACCATTCGTAGCTCTTGCCGGAGAGAATGAGATGAATGAAAATAAGTTTACACTTAAAAATATGATTACCGGAGAGCAAACTCTTGTTAATGTTGAAGAACTTTATCAAATCGTAAAATAGGGTAATACTTAAAATTATAAAAATTAAGAGGCAAATATGTATGGTTGCAAAACATATTTGCCTCTTTTTTGTTTATTTATATTAGACAAAAGAGGAATAATATGTGCCAATTTGGCATGTAAATAAACTATTCTCTTGTTTGGCACACTTTTGGCATATATAAAAGTGTAACACAATTATGTGATTTTTATTAAAACGAAATATTATAAAACAAATAAAAAATTAAGATTATGAGCATTAAACCATTAGCAGACAGAGTGCTTATTCTTCCTGCTCCAGCAGAAGAGAAAACAGTTAGTGGAATAATTATTCCTGATACAGCAAAAGAAAAACCATTACAAGGCGAAGTAGTTGCAGTTGGTAACGGAACAAAAGATGAAGAGATGGTACTTAAAGTTGGTGATACAGTATTGTATGGTAAATACTCGGGTACTGAATTAGAACACAATGGTGTGAAGTATCTTATCATGCGTCAGGGTGATGTACTTGCAAAATTGGGATAATAGGTAATAATCAATTAAATAAAAAAGAATATGGCAAAAGATATAAAATTCAACATTGATGCTCGCGAGCAGTTGAAACATGGTGTAGATCAATTGGCAGATGCTGTAAAGGTAACACTTGGTCCTAAAGGTCGTAACGTAATTATCGAAAAGAAGTTTGGTGCTCCACATATCACTAAAGATGGTGTGACTGTTGCTAAAGAGATTGAACTTTCTGATCCTTTCCAAAATACAGGTGCACAGCTTGTTAAATCTGTTGCTTCTAAGACTGGTGATGATGCTGGTGATGGTACAACTACTGCTACTGTTCTTGCTCAATCAATCGTTGGTGTTGGATTGAAGAATGTTACTGCAGGTGCAAATCCAATGGATTTGAAACGTGGTATAGATAAAGCCGTTGCAAAAGTTGTAGAATCAATCAAAAACTTGTCAGAAAAAGTTGGTGACAACTATGACAAAATTGAACAAGTTGCTACTGTATCTTCAAACAATGACCCTGTTATTGGTAAACTTATTGCTGATGCAATGCGTAAAGTTTCTAAAGATGGTGTAATAACTATTGAAGAGGCTAAAGGTACCGATACTACTATTGGTGTAGTTGAGGGTATGCAATTTGATCGTGGATATCTATCTCCTTACTTTGTAACTGATACAGAGAAGATGGAGTGTGTAATGGAACATCCATATATCTTGATTTACGATAAGAAAATCTCTAACTTGAAAGATTTTTTACCTATTCTTGAACCTGCTGTACAAAGTGGTCGTCCTCTTTTGGTTATTGCAGAAGATGTAGATAGTGAAGCATTAACTACTTTGGTAGTAAACCGCCTACGCTCTCAACTTAAAATATGTGCAGTGAAAGCTCCAGGTTTCGGTGATAGAAGAAAAGCTATGCTTGAAGATATAGCAATCTTAACAGGTGGTATTGTTGTAAGCGAAGAGAAGGGTATTAAACTTGAACAAGCTACTATCGAGATGCTTGGTACTTGCGATAAATGTACTATCACTAAAGATAATACTACCATCGTTAATGGTGCCGGTGATCCAGAGGCTATTAAAGAACGCATAAATCAGATTAAAGCTGAAATCAAGAACTCTACTTCTGATTATGATAAAGAAAAACTTCAAGAACGTCTTGCAAAACTTTCAGGTGGTGTAGCTGTTCTTTATGTTGGTGCTGCTTCGGAAGTTGAGATGAAAGAGAAGAAAGATAGAGTTGATGATGCTCTTTGTGCAACTCGTGCTGCTATCGAAGAGGGTATTATCCCTGGTGGTGGTGTTGCTTACATCCGTGCTAGTGAAGAACTTGAGGGTATGAAGGGTGATAATGCTGATGAAACAACAGGTATTGAAATTATCAAACGTGCTATCGAAGAGCCTCTTCGTCAGATTGTTGCTAATGCCGGTAAAGAAGGTGCTGTTGTTGTTCAGAAAGTTCGTGAAGGTAAGGGTGACTTCGGTTACAATGCTCGTACTGATTCGTATGAAAACCTGTATGCAGCAGGTGTAGTTGACCCAGCTAAGGTTGCTCGTGTTGCTCTTGAAAATGCTGCTTCTATCGCAGGTATGTTCCTTACTACTGAATGTGTAATAGTTGAGAAGAAAGAGGATAAACCTGAAATGCCTATGGGAGCTCCAGGTATGGGAGGCATGGGTGGTATGATGTAATTTCTACCAAAACAATATATTATGAGGATATGTACGAGGATGTACATATCCTCTTTTTTTATATCTTTGTTAAAATAGTAACGACAAAAGATACTTTTCTTACATTACAAAGATTGTTTATGGAGCTATATAAATTTGAACGCCAGTTGAGGCTTATGATGCTGCTTACTCAAAATCGTCGATATACACTTGAGGAGATAGCTGAGAGATTGGATATGAGTTCACGAAATGTATATAGATATATCGAGGCTTTCAAAATGGCTGGCTTTATTGTAAGAAAAGAGGGCAAATGTTTTTTCCTTGATAAGTCATCTCCTTATTTTAAAGATATTTCAAGTTTAGTCCATTTCACTGAAGAGGAAGCTTATATATTAAAACGAGCTATTGAGAGTATTGATGGAACATCTTCCTTAAAAGAAAATCTGAAAGAAAAACTTTACAAAGTTTATGATTATGAAATCCTTTCGGAAATAGTGGTGCGCCATGGTATTGGAGATAATGTTCATAATATATATGAGGCAATAAAGAATAAACGACAGGTGAAATTTGTAAAGTATAAATCTTCAAATAGTAATGTTATTGATGATAGGATAGGTGAACCTTTCGCTTTTACCGCAAATAATAATGAGGTGTGGTTTTATGAACCTAAGTCGAGGAAAAATAAAATATTTAAAGTTTCACGTATCTCTTCTGTTGAACTTACTAATGATGATTGGCAATTTGAAAATGAACATAAAGAGGGCTATACAGATATTTTTCATATAAGTAGCAATGAAAGGCTGCCTATAAAATTGAAATTAGGGCTAAATTCAGTAAATCTGCTTATTGAAGAATTTCCTCTTGCTGAGAAATTTTTAACTCAGATTGATGATAACCATTGGATTTTAGAGACAGAGGTCTGTAAATTTGAAGGAGTAGGAAGATTTGTTATTGGTTTATTGGATGATATTGAAATCATTGGCTCGGATGAATTTAAACTATTTCTTCAAGACAAAGTTAGAAATATTATGAAAAAAATTACTTTTTGACGTACCTTGTCAAAAATGGGCAGTTCCTTTGTATCATAATTAAAAGGTAAATATTATGAAAAAGGAACTTCTTATGAAATTATCATTGTCGCAGATTATAAAACTGCAAGTCAGAAACTTCGGTGATAACTATGCAAGACTATTATCTCTTATAATGGAGGAGAATATTGACAGAGGTAATGCTTTTAGAATATCAAACGTAGTAGTATCTTTTACACTTCTTCTCTTCACTACCGGTGATGCTGTTTATTCAATCATATTTTTAGTTTGGTTTATCTGTGCACTTACTTCATGTAAACGAGCTGGAATTAGATGATATGTTACTAATTGGTTTCCCATATATATAACTACTCTTTGATTATCGGCGATGACTTTAGTTAATTTACACTATCATAAAAAGAAAGTCTGACTAAAATGTAGATTTCGATTAATCACTTTTTAGTCAGACCCTTATGGTTAAATTATATATGATATTATCTTAATTCTGGAAAGATATGTTTGAGAAGTTATTGATTATAATTTAAAACTTTAATCTTTTAAACTCTTGCTCAAAGTTAGGAGTGAAAACTCCTTTACCTATGTTTTCAATAATCTCATCTATAGTCCAGAATCTTCCTTCACTAATCTCATTATTTGGAGTAATTTTAGAATCGTAAACTGTTTTGTGAGCATATACTAACTCTTTCTCAACTGCCGATTCAAAAATATATGATTGTAATAATTCAGGAGTAAACTCTGTAATTCCTAACTCTTCTCCGGCCTCTCTTTTAAGAGCCATCTCAACATTTTCGCCAAGATCTATATGTCCTCCAACTGATGTATCCCATTTACCTGGTTGAATATCTTTCCAATCTGCTCTCTTTTGAAGGAAAAGTTCTCCTTTACTGTTGAAAACATGCAGGTGAACAACCGGATGAAGTTTTTTACTACCATCGTGACATTCACCTCTTTTAGCTGCTCCAATGATGACTCCATTTTCGTCGACAAGTGGAAACATCTCTTCTTTATTGTCTTTGTTCATAATTTATTTAAGGAATAAGAATAGAACTATCTCCATAACTTAAAAAACGGAACTCATTTGCAAGTGCAAAATCGTACACAGGTTTCCAGTTTCCTTTTAGGAATGCAGAAACAAGTAGTAGCAATGTACTTTTTGGTTGATGGAAATTAGTAACAATTTTCTTCACAATTTTATATGTATACCCTGGCGCAATGATAATCTGTGTGCTTGTGTGAAGTGCATCCATATTGTTTCGCTCCATATATTTTGCAATATTCTTGATAGCTTCAAGTGGTGTAATATCATACTCTTTTTCGTATGGTATCCATTGATTAACGTGAAGCTCATCTTGATTAGCTTCAGGATTATCATTTAAAAGAACTCCTATATAGTATAAACTCTCAAGGGTTCTTACAGATGTTGTCCCTACTGCAACAGCTTGTGCATTATGTTTGATTATCTTATCAATAGTTTGGCGACTTACTGATATATACTCAGTATGCATCTCATGTCCTTCTATCTTCTCACTTTTCACTGGCTTGAAAGTCCCTGCCCCTACATGTAATGTAAGTTCTTCTCTGTCAACTCCTTTTTCATCAATGGCTTTCAAAACACGTTCTGTAAAATGTAAACCTGCTGTAGGTGCTGCAACAGAACCTTTTATCTTTGAATATACTGTTTGATATGTATCCTTATCACTCTCTTCAGTGTCACGATTCAGGTATGGAGGAATAGGAAGTTCACCAACCGACTCGAGTACATCAGCAAAAGTTATGCTATCATCATTCCATTCGAAATCGACCCAATGACTTGTACCATGAATATCACCTCTTTTTGCTGTAAGTTCTATAGTTTTTCCTTTTATCTCTACTTGGCGTGTTAATACTCCATCTTTCCATTTTTTCAAATTACCTATCATACATAACCATGAACACTTTACTCTTTGTTGGAAAGAGAGTGCATAATCAGATGGGCTAGCTGGTTCAAGACAGAATATTTCGATTAGTGCGCCTGTTTGTTTGTGGAAATGAAGACGCGCTTGAATAACTTTTGTATTATTGAAAATCATCAATTCACCCTTCTCAAGATAATCGGGTAGAGAGGTGAATTTTGTTTCACCAATTTCTCCTCTGTTGTAAACAAGCAATTTTGATTGATCGCGAATTTGAAGGGGGAATTTTGCTATTCTTTCATCAGGTAAAGGATAATCGTACTCGCTAATTTTTATATGTTTGGTATCTTCCATCACAATTTCTTTCGTTATTGTTGCAAAATTAAGATATATTTGTGATAACAAAAAAATAAAAATATGAAAATAGGAGATAAAGTTCGCTTTCTCAGCGAAGTAGGTGGAGGAGTAATAAGTGGTTTTAAAGACAAAAATACTGCTTTAGTTGAAGATGAGGATGGCTTCGAAGTGCCTATGCTCATTCGTGAATGTGTGGTTGTTGAAACTGATGACTATAATATAAAACGTAAACCTTCTACTTCATCACCTTCAAATACGAAGAAGGAGAATAGTATTGAGGTTGAAAAGCCTATAACTTATCGCGCTGCTGAGATGAAAGGTGGGGATATACTTAATATTAAACTTGCTTTCGTTCCTCAAGATATTAAGATGATATCAAGTACTGCTTTTGATACATATATTATTAATGATAGTAACTACTTTGTATATTATACATACCTTTCAGCTGAGGGTAATAGCCAAAAGATGAGAAGTCATGGGCTTATTGCTCCGAACACAAAAGAATATATCGAAGAGTTTTTCCATAGTGACTTAAATAGTTTGGAAAGAGTATCTGTTCAACTTATTGCTTTTAAAGACAATAAAAATTTCTTGATTAAACCTGCTGTTAGTGTTACTCAAAGAATTGATACAGTTAAATTCTATAAGATGCACTCTTTTATTGATTCTATTTATTTTGATTCTCCATCTCTTATATATGATATTGTGAAGGATGATATTCCTGTAAAACAGGTATATGTAACAACTGAGGAGATTAAAGAGGCTATAATATTAAAAAAAGATGATCAACCAAAACCTAAAGTTGAACCAGCTAGAAAGAGGATGGATATAGTAGAGATCGATCTACACTCTCATGAGATTTTGGAGACCACTTCAGGTATGTCGGCAAAGGATATTTTAGACTACCAAATAGATTTTTTTCATAAAACGCTTGAGAAATATAAAAATAACAAAGGCGAGAAAATTATTTTTATTCATGGAAAGGGTGATGGTGTATTGAAAAAGGCTATTCTTAATGAATTAAAATATAAATATAGAAATTATCTAAGTCAAGATGCTTCATTCCGTGAATATGGTTTTGGAGCTACTATGGTTACAATAAGATAATTGTATTCTTTATAATATTACAATCCCCATTCAGCAATCTTACTGAATGGGGATTTTACATCTTGTTAAATTTGATGTAGAACTTTAGACTCTATAGAAAATCACTTATCTGCAAATATTATTATCCTTCACTCACTAAAGCTTTACCAACAGTGTTAGGCTCAACAAATATGTACTTATAGCCAACTCGAATTGATGAAAGATGTAATCCTTCTAATTTTGCTCTTCTAACTATCAAAGCACACATGTTATGTACTTTACCATCAACGTAACCAATCATATCATTCTCGTTGCTATTATCACCTCCATACGAACCTATGCCTTGTGAAATTAAAAAAGGACTTTCAGATCCTTCACTATCCATTCCTATAACTACAGCAGCATAAATCCATGTTGGACCATAAGCAGTGATTACTCTTGCCGTTTCGCGAGTTATTTCACCCTCTTTAACGGTTTTATGTATACAACCTTTTTTATCTTCTGCTTTACCCATAGAGTAAACAGGTACTTTGTTACCTTCACCATCAATAGGTTGGCTAAATAAAATTTCCTCTGTTACTGATGGATAGGAGACATGATAAACATTTATATCAATATCCATTTCACATTGGTTCTCAGCATTTCCACTTCCTGCTGCTAACTTGATCTCAAGGTCAGCTCCATTGAAGTTTGTTTCGTATACAGTTTCTGTCAATGCTGAATTACTTGTTAGTTCTAATTCTTTCATAAGTAAAGTTTATTATCAGTTTTTCAATTCTAAACAAATACCGTGGGTAAAAAGATTATTAAAAACATAGGAAAGTTCGTGAAAATTTCTTTTATTATTTATAAATAGTGTAAGTACTACTATATAAGGTATAATTTTAGTATAAACTTTTTAAAAGGCTTTTTCATCCGACTATATTGTCAATCATGAATCTTAATAGAAATGAATCAATATAACCCTATTTTATTTAAATGAGTTATAAATTAATGGTTTAGCATAAAAAATTGATTATTTATCTTGTAACTTTTATATATCTTTGAGCCATTAATCTTTCTATTGTGTAGAAGGTTAGCTTGAAATGAGACATGAACATTAATAATAAAACTGTCAAAGAAGTAATGAAAAAAGTTTTTATTTTACTCTCCTTTATAGTTTTTTACACAATAACATATGCCCAGAAAAACGATTTTGGAGTATGGACTACTATTGGAGCTGAAAAAGATATTACAAAAAAAGTAACGCTTTCTGCTGATCTTGAGTTAAGAACCCATAATAATGCAAAATCTGTAGATCGTTGGTCCGGTACTTTAGATTTAAGCTATAACCTTTTAAGTTGTCTAAAGGTAGGTGGGTATTATTCCTATTTACACTCGTTGAAAGATAGATCAATAAAACAGACAGGCGAGATTTTGTCTAAATATTGGTATGCACGTCATAGATTTAATTTTTATGTTTCGGGGAATTATAAAATTGATAAGTTCACTTTTTCAATAAGAGAAATGTGGCAATATACTTATCGTCCTGAAAAACGTGTTGCTTATGAGAGTAATGATATGACTATTAATGAAATGGAATTAATACCTGGAGAGGGTAGTAATGTTTTGCGCTCTAGGCTAAATATTGATTATAATGCAGTAAAAGACTTTTTTACCCCTTATGCTTCTGTGGAGATATATAATGATAAGAACGGCATTGATAAAACTAGATATACTTTAGGATCAAATATAAATATTACTGAAAATAGTGAGTTCGGTATATTTTATAGATATCAAGTTTTTGGAGAAAAAGGAGTCCCTAAAGACCATATTATTGGATTAGAGTATAAGTTTAATATTTAAATGAACTATCAAATTAATTGTATAAATGGTAACTCGAATCACCATGATTTGAGTTACAATTTATTTACTCTTTATATTATTCACTCTATTTTAATTTCTCTATTTTCAATAATTCTGCAATTATAAGATAAATATATGGATACTTTTAATATGAATACTTATAGATATACTTTATATCATTATTTGTAAACTCTCTTCACCTATCTTTCCCTAATTTATATTTATATTATAAACAAGTGTGGCTGCCGTGCTTATTTAGTCTTTATTGAACGGAAGAAGAAAAAATATTCTTCTTCTGAAATCTTATTTTAAAATCAACTTAAACCTCTATTCTATATTTTTCAATAAAACTTCTCTTATAATGTAATTTTTTTCTTGGCTTTAACTCTCTGTTCATCATACTACTTACCCCATGCAACACGCAAAACCTGCCCATTTCATCGAAAAAAAGTTGTCCGATTATTTGGATTGTATGTTGTAAAGCACTAATTTTGCACCCGCTTTCAAGAGAGAGGGACACAGTAATGACATTGTGAAAAGGTTGATCATCTAAAAAGATTGGTTGATTAAAGTGAGTATCTTACCTTATATATAAGGGAGCGAGAAATCTTTCTCAATTGTGTTTTTAGAGAAACTTCAAGTTAAGATGTTTTTAGAAATTATTTCTGAAAAACATTTGGAGCGAAAGAAAAAATGATTTACCTTTGCATCCGCTTTCCAAAAATACGAGAGCGTTAAAAGAAGAGTTCTTTGATAGATTTATAGATAAACAATTAGTAGTACAAGTCTTTACTTGTTTGTTAAAAACAAGTGAGGTAAAAACAGAAACCGTCAATATTTTTTGATAGATCTGACATCCTG